>MEKT01000174.1:12703-105922 GCA_001767435.1 Acidobacteria bacterium RIFCSPLOWO2_02_FULL_65_29
CGCCCGCCGGCGTCGAACCTGGCTGCTGGAACAGGGCGCGGATCTGGAATCGAATGAGCTCGCCAGTCGGCCCGCTCCCCGTCTCGACGATCGTGCTCACGATTTCCACCGACCGCCTGAAATAGCCGGACGCTTCGAGGTTCGAGACGAAGTCCGACAGACCGGTCAGCGTGGTGACACGGCCGTCGATGAGCACCTCGTTCAGGTCGACCGACTGCTTGAGATTCGTCAGCCACAGCATCTCGGGGAGCGCGCGGCTGATCTGATCGAGCATGTGAACGGGGCCCGTCTGGTTCCTCCTGAGCTCCTCGATGAGCCCCACGCGCTGCTGAAGCTGCGCGCGCCGCTGCTCGAACTGCTGGACCTGCTGAATGACCGAGTGGAGGCGCGCGGTTTCTGCTTGCGCGGCGGCGATGTCGGCGTCGAGCTGCGACGAAGCGCCGGTGATCTCCCAGTATCGCCAGCCAATCGCGAGGCCCGCCAGCACGAGAATCAGGCTGCAGGCCACGGTGAGTTTCTGCCCGGTCTGAAACGCGAAAGTCTTCTTGGCGACCTTGCGTTCAGCGAGGAGGTTGATCTTGATCATCGGTCCCCCGCCTTTCTGAGCGCCAGGCCGACGGCCACAGCCGCCGTTGGCACCAGCCGATCCGCGTCGGCCAGACCCAGCTTCGCCGGGTCGAACGTGATCTTCCTGAAGGGATCGAACATCTCAACCGGCGCGCCGAAGCGTTCCCCGAGCGATTGGCCGAAGCCATCGACCGAACACGCGCCGCCGCTCGTGAGAATCCGATCGATCCGATCGGAGGACGCCGTGGCCTTGAAGAAGTCGAACGTCTTCTGGATTTCGAGCAGCACGTTCTCGGTCATCGCGTGGAGCACCGGCTTGACATCCTCGAACGTCACACCCTCGACCATCTCGCCCTTCTTGGCGGCCTCGGCGCTCTCGAACTGCAGGTTGAGCTCCTTCTGCACGGCCTCGGTGTAGGCGTTGCCGCCCATCGAGATATCGCGAGTGAACACGGACTGACCGCTGCTGACAATATTGATGTTGATGGCGCTGGCGCCCGCGTTCAGGAGCACGACGACGGCGCTCGACTCGGGCCCGTAGTTCATCTCGTACGCGTTCTGGAGCGCGAAGGCATCGACGTCCACGATGACCGGCACGCGGCCCGCCTGGGCGATGACGCTGGTATAGTCGGCGATCTTCTCCTTCTTGGCCGCCACGAGCAGCACGTCCATCGTGCCTTTCCCGCTCCCGGCATCGAGAATCTGGTAGTCCAAGTTCACGTCCTGGATATCGAACGGGATATATTGCTCGGCCTCCCAGTAGATCGATTCGGAGAGCTCGGCCTCGGTCATCACCGCGAGGCTGATCTTCTTCACGATGACGGCGTTGCCCGAGAGCGAGGCGGCGACCTCCTTGGTCTTGAACGCCCTGTTCTCGAAGAGCCGCCGGATCGCCTCCGCGACGGCGCCGCCGTCGATGATGGCGCCGTCGACGATACTGTCGGGGGGCACGGGCTCGGTGCCGAACGCGCTCACGCGATATCCCTTGCCGACCGGCTTGAGCTCGACGGCCTTCACCGCACTCGAGCCGATGTCGAGGCCGACGACTGGCTTCGTGCTTTTTCCAAGACCAAACACGTCAGTATCCTTCTGAAGCGGCCGCGCGTTCACCGCACGGCCAGTACCTTATTACTTCCGACCGGTCGTGTCGTGCGCAACCGCGGCACGAGACTGGCGACCGCCCCCGCTCAGACTGGAAACCTCACACGATCCTGCACCCGACCGCTCCCTTCAGGCAATGACCAATCGCGTCGGACGTTCCCTCCAAGGGCCATCGGGGGCCGGGGGTGCCGGGGGTAATGACCCTTGCGCTCCATTATCGGACGAACTCCCTCGCGGCTTGACAGTGCCCAGAAACATCCGTATGATTTGGGTTTACCGTTTGTCTGGATGGGCCGGCCACCGGTCCGGCTCGACCGGACGCCAACGCTGTATCCCCTACAACGGTTCTTTCGGGAAGGGTGTATTGGAGAGCAATTCTACGTTCGTGGCAAGCGCCGAGCCGGGCACCTCGGCCAAGCGCTGGCACGTGATAGACGCCAAGGGGCGCGTGCTGGGCCGGATCGCCACCGCGGCCGCGCGCCTGCTGCAGGGAAAACATAAGGCGACCTACACCCCGTTCATCGACAGCGGCGACCACGTCGTCGTCGTCAACGCGGCGACGGTGAAGCTGACGGGACGCAAGGAAGACCAGAAGATCTATCGCCAGCATTCCGGGTACGAAGGCGGGCTGCGCGAGGAGCGCGCGCGCCTGGTTCGGCAGCGCCATCCCGAGCGTCTCGTCGAAGACGCCGTGCGCGGCATGCTGCCGAAGACGAAGCTCGGTGAAGCGATGTATCGCAAGTTGAAGGTATACGCCGGTCCGGACCACCCGCACACGGCGCAGAAACCCTCCAGGCTCGAGGTCGCGTAACGTGGCATCTGTGCAGTACTACGGAACCGGGCGGCGCAAGACGTCGACGGCCCGCGTGTTCCTTCGCCCCGGCACCGGGGCCATCAGCGTCAACCGCCGGTCGTTCGAGACGTTCTTCCCCACCGAAGCCCAGCGCACCCAGATACGGCGGCCGCTCGTCCTGACGGCGACGGCCGATAAGTTCGACATTCTGGCGACGGTCGCGGGGGGCGGCGTGACGGGGCAGGCGGGCGCCGTGCGGCTCGGCATCTCGCGCGCGCTGGTCGAGTACAACTTGGAGCTGCGCAAGCCGCTCAAGGACGAAGGGCTCCTCACGCGCGACGCCCGCGCGAAGGAGCGCAAGAAATACGGGATGGCAGGAGCGCGCAAGCGCTTCCAGTTCAGTAAGCGTTAATCCTCAAGGAGGAAGTGTTTGGCGGGAATCGCGTTGAAGGATTTGCTGGAAGCGGGCGTGCACTTCGGCCACCAGACCAAGCGGTGGAACCCGAAGATGAAGGAGTACATCTTCGGCGAGCGCAACGGCATCTACATCATCGACCTGGGCAGGACCGTGACGCTGTTCCGCGACGCCGAGGAATTCATCACCAACCTCGCCGCCGACGGCCGAACGATTCTGTTCGTCGGGACCAAGCGCCAGGCCAAGGACGTCATCTCCGAAGAAGCGCTTCGCTGCGGGATGTTCTACGTCAACGAGCGATGGCTCGGCGGTCTCCTCACCAATTTCGCGACGATCCAGCGAAGCTTGGGCCGGCTGCGCGACATCGAAACGATGGCGACCGACGGCCGCTACGACACCTTGTCGAAGAAGGAAATCTCGCGGAACGAGAAAGAGCGCCGAAAGCTGCAGAAGAACCTCGAAGGCATCCGCGGAATGACGCGACTGCCCGACGCGGTCTTCGTCGTCGACACCCGGAAAGAGAAGATCGCGGTCGACGAAGCGCGCAAACTGAAGATCCCCGTCCTCGGCATCGTCGACACCAACTGCGATCCTGACGAAGTGGACTTCGTGATTCCGGGCAACGACGACGCGCTCAGGGCCATTCGACTCTTCGCGTCCAGGATCGCCGACGCCGTGATCGCAGGCCGAGGCATGAAGGAGTCGGCCGAAGTCGAATCGACCCGCGAGGCCATCGACGACGGATCGAGCGAGGACCGTGGCGCGCGGCCTGGCAGGCCCGCGCGCCGCAGCCGCGAAGCCGCTCCGGCGTCGGCGTAGCAGGTTACCGCGCGCACGCCCCGCCGGCCGTCACCTGGCCGGCGTTTTTTTCGTCAACATTCCTTTCAAGATTTCTACGGGTTCTGCGGGCTCTGCGGTTCACGTCGTGGACGGAGACGGTTCGTATGGCGATTAGTGCAGCAGACGTAAAGAAGCTCCGCGACCAGACGGGCGCGGGTATGATGGACTGCAAAGCCGCGCTCGAGGAGGCCAAGGGCAACTTCGAGGAAGCGACGACCGTCCTCAGAAAGAGGGGTCTGGCGAGCGCCGCCAAGAAAGCGGGGCGCGCGACCGGCGAGGGCCTGATCGGCCAGCGATTGTCGCCCGACCGCTCCGCCGGCACGCTGGTCGAAGTGAACTGTGAGTCGGACTTCGTGGCGCGCACCGACGATTTTCAGCAGTTGACGACCGACGTCCTCGACGCGATCGAGAAGGCGGGCGACGCGGCCACCGAGTCGTGGCTGAAGGATCCGAACGGCCCCGTGCGACGGCGCGTCGCGGCGACCATCGGCAAGCTCGGGGAGAACATGGCCGTGCCGCGCATGGTGCGGTACGCCGGACAGGGCTACGTGGGGCAATACATCCACATGGGCGGCAAAATCGGTGTGCAGGTCGAGTTTGGCGCCGTGACACCCGCCGTGGCGGATCGCCACGAGTTCAAGACGCTCGTCAAGGAAATCGCGATGCAGGTAGCCGCGGCCAGCCCGGCCTACGTGTCGAGAGGCGAGGTGCCCGCGGACGCGCTCGAGAAAGAGAAGGCCATCTACCGGGCGCAGATGGAGAACTCCGGCAAGCCGGCCCATGTGATCGACAAGATCGTCGAGGGTAAACTGGGCAGTTTCTACAGCCAGTTCGTGCTCCCCGACCAGCCCTCGATTCGCGATCCGAAGATGACCGTCTCCCAGGTGCTCGCGGCCGCAGCCAAGGAACTGGGCGCGCCGGTGACGGTGACACGTTTTGCCAGGCTGAAGGTCGGCGAGACGGCAGGATAGGCTCTGGGCAGATATAATCCTGGTTCGTGGCCGCCTCTCCTCCGCCCGCCTACAAACGCGTCCTGCTGAAACTGTCCGGCGAGGCCCTACTGGGCGACGCGAGCTACGGCATCGATCCGGCGGTGGCCACGCGGATCGCCAAGGACATCGCGGATATTCAGAGCATGGGCGTCGAGACCGCCATCGTGATTGGCGGCGGGAACATCTTTCGAGGCGTCGCTGCGAGCGCGCGCGGGATGGATCGCGCGACCGCCGATTACATGGGCATGCTCGCGACCGTCATCAACGCGCTCGCCCTGCAGGACGCGCTCGAACAGCAAGGAGTGGTCACGCGCGTCGTGACCGCCATCGAGATGCGCGCAGTGGCCGAGCCGTTCATCCGGCGGCGCGCCATTCGCCACCTCGAGAAAGGCCGCGTCGTCGTCTTCGGCGCGGGGACGGGCAACCCGTTCTTCAGCACCGACACGGCGGCGGCGCTCCGCGCCATGGAAATCAAGGCCGACGTGATCCTCAAGGGTACGAAGGTCGACGGGATCTACGACGCCGACCCGATGTTGAATCCGGGGGCCTCGCGGTTCGAGCGCATCTCGTATCTGCAGGTGCTCGAACAGGGGCTGAAAGTCATGGATGCCACGGCGATCTCGCTCTGCATGGACAATCGCCTGCCGATCGTGGTGTTCAACCTGCGCACGCCCGGCAACATCAAGCGCGCCATCGCGGGTGAGCGAGTGGGGTCGCTTGTGACGGCATGACACCTGAATTTGAGGACTTGAGGATTTGAGGATTTGAGGATTTGAGGATTCGAGGATTTGAGGATTTGAGAATTGGGGATCTGAGGATCTTGGCGAATGTTCAGCATCTGGGCGGTTTATGGAAGCGAATGATCTGAAGGGCACTTACGCGGAAGCCACCAAGAAGATGAACGCCATCATCGAGCACGTGCGTCATGAGCTGGCCGGCGTTCGCTCGGGACGCGCATCGGTGACAATTCTCGACAGCGTCCACGTCGACGCGTACGGTTCCAGGATGCCGCTCAATCAGCTGGCCGGCCTTTCGGTGCCTGAACCGACGCTGATTGTGGCGCAGCCGTTCGATCCGTCATTGCTCGGCGCGATCGAGAAGGCCATTCGCGCTGCCGACCTTGGTCTGAACCCCTCGAACGACGGCAAGGTGATTCGCGTGCCGATTCCGCCGCTCACCGAAGAGCGACGCAAAGAGCTGTCGCGCCATGTCCACAAGCTGGCTGAAGAGGGGCGCAACGGCATCCGCGGCGTCAGGCGCGACGCGAACGAACGGCTGAAGAAGCTGCTCAAGGATCACAAGCTCTCCGAGGACGACGAAAAGAAGGGCCTCGACGAGGTCCAGAAAAACACCGACAGCCACATCAGGCAGATCGACGAGCTGCAGACGAAGAAAGACACCGAACTGCTCGGAAAATGACCATCCACAGTATCCACAATCGATGTCCTTCTTCACTCACCTCGAATGCTCAGTCCCGTGCGGTGCGCCGCCCTTCGACCCGCGCCAGCGCCAGTTTCTCTGCCGGTGCGGCGCTCCCCTGCTGGCCCGCTACGACCTGGCCCGCGCCCGCGGGTGGTCCCGCACGACGCTGCCTGGGCGCGAGCCGACGATGTGGCGGTATCGCGAACTCATGCCGCTCTTCGACGGCGAAGAGCCGATTTCGCTGGGCGAGGGATTCACGCCGCTCCTTCACGCGCGGTCGCTCGGCGCCTCGCTGGGGCTCGATCGCCTCTATGTGAAGGACGAATCGCTGAACCCCACCAACTCGTTCAAGGCCCGCGGGCAGTCGGCGGCCGTGACGCGTGCGAGGTATCTGGGCGCCTCGACCATCGCGCTGCCGACGGCGGGCAACGCCGGCAACGCCGCGGCGGCCTACTCTGCGGCCGCCGGACTCACGTGTGAAGTCTTCATCCCCAAGGATGCGAAGCGCCCCTTCGTAGACGAGTGCCGGCTGTACGGCGCGCACGTCACGCTGGTGGATGGCCTGATTACGGACGCCGGCCGGATAGCGGCCGAACAAGGCGGGCCGCGCGGCTGGTACGACGTGTCGACCCTCAAGGAGCCGTATCGCATCGAAGGCAAGAAAACAATGGCGTACGAGCTCGCCGAGCAGATGGACTGGCGCTGGCCCGACTGGATTATCTATCCGACCGGCGGCGGCACCGGAATGGTCGGCATGTGGAAGGCGTTCGACGAGATCGAGGCGATCGGCTGGGTCGCGGCGGGGCGGCGGCCGCGCATGGTCTCGGTGCAGGCTGACGGCTGCGCCCCGATCGTGCGCGCATTCGACGAGGGCGCCGAGAAAGCCCGTCCGTGGGAAGGCGCAACGACGGTGGCCGACGGCCTGCGCGTGCCTCGGGCGATTGGCGACTTCCTGATTCTTCGCGCGATTCGAGCCAGCGGCGGGACTGCACTGTCGGTGCCCGACGTCGCGATGGTAGCGGGCTCGCTGAAACTTGGCGCACGCGAAGGCGTCAGCGCGGCGCCCGAGGGCGGCGCGGCCCTCTCGGCAGTCGAACGGCTCGTCGCCAGCGGCCGCATCAAACCGCACGAGTCGGTGGTGCTGTTCAATACCGGCGGGGCGCTGAAATACCTGGACGCGCTCGCCGGGTAGGAGCCTCGCTCGCCGCCGCTAGCTGTAGGCTTTGGGCTGCGGGCTGTGGGCCTTGAGCTGCGGGCTTTGGGCTTTGGGCTTTGGGCTTTGGGCTTTGGGCTTTGGCGAAAGCCTAGAGCCCAGAGCCGTTAATCTCCAAACGTCACGCCGAGCGCTTTGGCGGTCAGCAGCAGGTCGAAGTCCATTGGCACGGTCTTCGTCTTTCCAACCACGTCCTCGAGCCGCCGCGCGATGATGTCGGGCGGTGCGAACGCGACCATCGTGCCGAACTCGCCGCGCCGGATGAGCTCGACGGCCTTGCCGCCGAAGCGCGTGGCGAGCACGCGATCGAAACTCGTCGGGGCACCGCCGCGCTGCAGGTGGCCGAGCACGACAGACCGCGTTTCCTTGCCGGTCATCTCCCCCAGCTCGGACGACACCTGCGCACCGACGCCGCCCAGGCGCTCCACGCGCCCCTCGCTGGCCTCTTCCACGAGCGCGCGCTTCCCACCCTTGGGGATGGCGCCTTCGGCGACCACGACGATGCTGAAGCGGGCGCCCCACTTTTCACGCTCGAGCAGCCGCTCGGTCACGATCGAGAGGTCGTAACGTATCTCCGGAATGAGAATCACGTCGGCGCCACCGGCGACACCCGCATAAAGGGCGATCCAGCCGGCGTAGCGCCCCATCACCTCCACGACCATCACGCGGCGGTGCGCTTCGGCCGTGGTATGCAGTCGGTCGATGGCGTCGGTGGCGAAGTCGACGGCCGTGTCGAACCCGAAACAGTTGGTGGTGCCGACGATATCGTTGTCGATCGTTTTGGGCACGCCGACAATAGGGATGCCGCGGCTGCCAAACTGCTGGGCAATCGCCAGCGTACCGTCCCCGCCGATCGTGACGAGCGCATCGAGCTTCATGTCGTGGAACATCTCGATGACGCGATCCGAGTAATCCTTCGTGCCGTCGGAGGTGTTGATGGGATAGGCGAACGGGTTGCCACGGTTGGTCGTGCCGAGAATGGTGCCGCCGAGGCGCAGGATGCCGGTCACGTCGCGGGGTGTGAGCACACGGCTGCGCCCGGGCTCGATCAGGCCGTCGAAGCTGTCTTCGAGGCCGATGCACTCGATGCCGGCGTTGTACGCGGTCTTGACGACGGCGCGGATGACGGCGTTCAGACCCGGCGCGTCGCCGCCGCCGGTGAGAATTCCAATGCGTTTGACGGTCGGCACGCGCTGGACTATAGCAAATGGAGGGCGTACCGCGTTGCGGCGCCCGAAAGCCGCGTGTTACACTGAACATTCGTGTGCAGGGCTAAAGACCTGCGCGACAAGTCCTTGCGCGTGAAGCATCACGAGGGCCAGTGAACCCTCGTGGCAGTACCCGAGTGGGCGGCTAGCTCAGCTGGGAGAGCGCCGCGTTCGCAACGCGGAGGCCGCGAGTTCGATCCTCGCGCCGTCCACCAGCCTTTGCTCAGTGTCTCCGGCGCGAGCTACGGCTGGCAAGCCAGCCTTCGCTCTCAGACGCGGTCCTCACCTGCCTTCCACGGCAGTCAGCTGGTCGTCTCCCCCGTCGCCGTCCTCACGCGCTTGCCCCAGACGAACGCCGACCGCGCGCGGCCCGTTGGTTGCGAAACCGTGTGGTAGCATCCCGCGCCACGATCATGAAGGCTCTGGTTGCAGCAGGCTGCGTCGGCCTCGCGGCCTGGTGCTCACTTGGAACGCTGGGCCTCGCCGGCAGTGGCTCGGCCGCGTCGCGCGTCGCCCTGCTGCCGCCCTGGTGGCTCTTACCCGCGCTGGTCCTCTCAGCGTTCGCGCTCATTCGGGCGACACGGCTGTCCCCGTCGCAACTGAGCCCTCTGTTTGGCACCAGCGTTGTGATCGTACCGTGGCTTCCGATCCCGCTGCCGCCGGCCGCCCTGCTCTGGACCGGCCCCTTTGCCGCGGCGATCTGGACCATCGTGATCATCGGCGTCCTCGGTGCCGACGAACGCGGCCCTCACGGCCGCTGGCTGACGGACGCGCACCGGGCGCCGCTGGCCGCGGCGGCCGTGGCGCTCGCGCTGTATGGCGCGAGCGCCTGGTGGCTCGCACCGGTTCTGCCCGACGGCGACTCACCGCACTATCTGATCCTCGCTCAAAGCTTGGTCAGAGACGGTGATCTCCGAATCGAAAACAACCATCAGCGAGGTGATTACCTCGAGTACTCGCTGCACGCCGATAGACCCCACTACCTACGCCGCGGCGTCAACGGCGCAATTTATTCGATCCACGCCCCAGGCTTACCGGTGTTGATCGCCCCCGCCTTCTTCCTCTTCGGCTACGCGGGCGCGGTCGTGTTTCTCGCACTGGTCGGCGCTGCAGGCACCGCCCTGGTGTGGCATCTCGGTTACCGAACGACACAGAGCGCCGGCGCTGCCTGGTTCGGCTGGGCCAGTTGCGCAGTCACCACGCCGTTCTTCTTCCAGGCGACACAGGTCTTTCCGGACGGCACGGCGGCCACGTGCGTGCTGCTGGGCACGCTGCCCGTCATGGCCGCGGGTTTTGACGACCGCGCCGACGGGTCGACGCTTGGCGGCGGCGCGCGTGAAGTCGCCGGAAGGACGGCGCCAGACGTTCACCACGGGCTGCTAGGCCGCTCTGACATCCTCTGGCTGGTATCCGGCGTCTCGCTGGCGATCCTGCCCTGGCTCCAGACCCGCTTGGCGCTTATCGCCGCTGCAGCCGCGCTGTGTGTGTGCGCCCGCATGCGGCGTATCACCGAGCTCGTACTGTTTGCCGCCGTCCCTCTCGTCAGCGCGGCCGCGTGGTTCGGTTACTTCTTCGTGTTGTACGGCACGCTCAGCCCCGCGGCGCCTTACGGCACCTATACCCAAACCACGCTCGGCAACCTGGTGCGCGGTGGTCCCGGACTCGTCTTCGATCAACAGTTCGGACTCGTTCCTCACGCGCCCGTGTACGGCTTCATCCTCGCCGGCGTGATCGTGGGTGCGATCCGGCTCCGGCGCTGGAACTGGGAACTTCTGATCGTCATGGTGCCGTACGTGATCGGGGTCGGGATGTTCCAAATCTGGTGGGGGGGCACCAGTGCACCGGCCCGTCTGCTCGCGCCGATCGCACTCGTGCTCGGCGTCGCCGCCGCCCGGATCTGGCATGACGCCCGGACAGCCGCCACCAGGGCCACCGGACTCGCGGCCCTCGGAACCAGTGTCCTCGTGACCGCTGCGCTCGCGCTACCCGACCGCGGGTCGCTCTTACTCAACTTCCGAGACGGCGTCGCCCTCTGGCTCGAGTGGGGCAACGATCTCATCGATGTGCCTCGAGGCCTGCCGAGCCTGTTCCGCGATACGCCGAGCCAGGCGTGGCTCAAGGCGGGCATCTGGTGCGGGAGCGCCGCAGCAAGCTGGCTCGCGATCCGAGCGGCTTGGAAACCCGATCGGTCGAATCGCACCGGCCCGCCCGCGCTGGCGTGGACAACGATCTGGTGCCTGGCAGCCTCGATCATGGTGGCGCTCACGCTGGCGTGGCGTGTCGGCGGCGATCAGCCCCTCACCCCGGAAACCGGGAAACTCGGACTCCTTCGCGGCGCGGCGCCCTCGAGGCCCGTGGCTTACGACTACGGCGCGGTCCGCTTCGAGTCTTCTCTCGCCGCGCTGTCGCGCCTCCGCGTCCAGATGGATCGGCTGCGACGCCCTGTGTCTCCAGCCCTGCTGCTCTCGCTGACCGACGTGCCGGCCGGCACGTATCAGATTCACGCCCTTTCGTCGGGCCCGGCCGAGGGCAGCCTCGTGCTGCGAGTCGGCGATACGTCGCTGCCGTCATGGACCGCGATGCTTTCGGGCGCCGAGTCCGATGCCATCGGGACGCCGCTGCGACTGCCGGTGAGCGTCCGATCGCTCAGCGTGGAAGGCGACGAGGCGGCGCGCCGCACCGTGACCGCTGTAGAGATCGAGCCGCAGGATCTCTTGCGGGTGCTCACGCGCAGCCTGCTCACCTCGAGCGGGCGCGCCCATCGCGCGGCTCCTTACGGTTCGGCTCACGTGTATTTCATGGACGATCACGCGTATCCCGAGCCCTCGGGCTTCTGGGTCGCCGGCGGCCGAGAGGCGCGACTCGTGGTCGCCCAGCCTGGCGGTCGCCTCGAGCTGTTGCTGAGAAACGCTCCAGTCGAGAACTCGGTCACGATCGACGTCGACGGCCATCGTCGGGAGATCTCCATGCACCCCGGCGAGGAAGCCACCATCGGATTCCCACGGGCAGATCCTGCGGTTGACGCCATCGTGCGCGTCAGAACGTCGTCCGGATTTCGTCCCTCTCGAGCGGATCCCGCTAACGAGGACCTGCGGCACCTGGGCTGCTGGGTGGAGATCCGATGAGCGTCTGGGGTCAGACCTTACTCTGACCCCACCCTGACCCCATTTTCACAGTAGTTCCGGGCGTCGCCCTAAGATTTTTCGGCCTCCAACCGATTAGTACTTATGCCGGCACCGCGCTTGCCATAGGGTAATCACCCCAACGCATCGAGGCCCGTGATGTGGAACTGGTTCAACTGCTACCTCTCAGGCCGCCACCAGTACGGCAAGTGGTGCGAGCCTGGCGCGATCTTCCTGCGGTGCGTGCACTGCGGCCGGCGGTCGCCGGGTTGGACCCTCGAAGGCAAGTCGACCGCCCCGGTCATTTACCCCAAAGCAAAGAAGGCGGATGCGACCGGCACCAACGGAACTCGAGTGGTTCCGTTCAACCGAAGCGCGGCTCGCTGAGACCGTCCTTGAGGTTGACACTCCGAGGGACAGGCGAAGACAATACGCTCCGTGCCGGTTCAGAGAATTTCCAAGGAAGATCTGAAGCAGCAGCTCGACGGCGGGATCTCGCCCGTGCTCGTCGACGCGCGCCTGAAGTATCCGTACGAACACAGCACGGTGCGTCTGCCAGGCGCCATTCGTTTCACTGGCGAGGGTCCGATTCCTTCGCTCCCCCGCGACCGCGAGGTCGTCGTCTACGACTCCGATCCCAGCGAGCTCGCGAGCTCGCACGTCGCGGCCGTGCTCATCCGTCAGGGATACCGCGCAGTCGCGCTCAAGGGGGGCATCAGCGAATGGCTGAGCGCCAACCTGCCCACCGAGACCAAAGCTGCGCCGAAACAAGCGCCGCCCGAACCCGGCGCGCTCAAAGGCTGACCGCCGATTGCTGACGACACGCTGACGGCATCGGCTCCACTCCTCCGGACGCTCAGCGAGCTCGCCGCAGTTGCGGCGATTCGCGGTGATACGGCGAGCGAGTCGATTCTTGCCGAAGCGCACGTCTTGGCGCGGGCATACCAGGTCGCGTCCGATGCCGACCTCGGGCCGCTGCTTCAGGCTCCGCCGGCAGGCACCAACCCGGAAGTCGTCCGCCAGCTCCGCTATATGTACGAGGCGGGCGGCTGGGTGCTCCTGGAATCGGCGCTCGCCGACTTACCGGCCGATCTCCGATGGTTGTTCGAATCGGGCGCGGTCACGATCGAACAGCTGGCGGCGCTCCATCGCGCGCTCGGCGCGACGTCAGCCTCCGATCTCGTCGCGGCAGTGCGGCGCGAAGCCGTGCGACACGTTCCTGGCCTCGACCCGGCGGTCGAGGCGGCAGTGGCGGTGGCGCTCAAGGGACTGCGCGCCGCCATTCCGCGGATTCCTCTTGGGCGGGCGCTGGCGCTGGTCGATCCGTTCCTGGCGCGCCTGCGCGCCCATCCTGGCGTGATGTGGGCGGAGCCGGCCGGATCGCTGCGCCGCGGGCAGGATTCGGTCGGTGATATTGAGATCGTGGCGCCGGCGTCCGACCCCTCGCAGGCGTTCGACGCCGTGCTCGATCTTCCGGACCTCGCGCGCTGTCTCCATCGCAGCCCGCGGCGCCTCTACGTCCTGACGGACCGTGTCCAGGTCGGTGTCCGCAGCCCGCAGCCCGATACTGCGGGCGCCGTGTTCCTCCATCTGACCGGCAGCCGTGCGCACGTCGACGGCCTCGACGCGCTGGCCGCAGAACGCGGATGGACGCTCGAACCCGAAGGCCTCGCGCGCGGGACCGGTTCGACGCGGGTGGCGGAAACCGAAGAGGAAATCTACGCGGCGCTCGGCCTGCCCTGGATCCCGCCCGAGATCCGGAACGGCGACGATGAGATTGCCGCAGCCAGACACGGAGAGCTGCCCTCGCTCATCTCGCGCTTGGACATCCGCGGCGACCTCCACATGCACACCAATTTCAGCGACGGCCGCGACACGGTCGACGCCATGGTCGAGGCGTGTGTGTCGCTCGGTTATTCGTACCTGGCCATCACCGATCATTCGCCGCACTCGTCGGCGTCGCGCAACCTCTCGATCGACAGCATCAAGCGACAGGCCGAGGAGATCGCCGTCCTCCGCCAGAAGCACGCCAACATCACGATCCTGCACGGATGCGAGGTCGACATCCTGCCGGCCGGCCAGCTCGATTTCGCCGATCACGTGCTCGAGCGGCTCGACGTCGTGCTGGCGTCGCTCCACGAAGGCGGCGGCCAGCCGCCCGAGCAACTGATGCGCCGGTACCTGGCGGCGATGCGCCATCCGCTCGTGTCGATCATCACGCACCCGACCAACCGCTTGATCCCTTACCGCCGCGGGTACGATCTCGACTACGACCGGCTGTTCGCCGCGGCGGTGGACACGGGAACCGTCATTGAAATCGACGGCGCGCCGGCGCACCTGGATCTTGATGGCGCGCTCGCGCGGCGGGCGGCCGCGACGGGCGCGACCTTGATCATCAGCAGCGACAGCCATCGCGCCGAGATGCTGGAGCGCCAGATGCAGCTCGGTATTCTCACGGCACGACGCGGCTGGGTTGAGCCTCGTCACGTGCTGAATACCAGGCCGATAGGGGCCGTTCGCGCGGCCATCGCCGCGAAACGCTCGCAGTAACGGCACCCTTGCACCCTCGCACCCTTGCACCCTATCGTTAGAGGGTGAGGTTGCTCTTCGCCTCGGCTGCCGCGTACGCCACGGCGATGCTGTTCATCGCACTGTCTTCCAATGGAAACAGCCGCGCGGCCGAACCGACCGCGGCGGAATTCGCGCAGGCGGTGCAGCGCAAGTACGACGCCGTCAAAGCATTCTCGGCCGACTTCGTGCAGACCTACCGCAGCGGCGTCCTCAACACACAGTCGACCGAGCGAGGGCGGCTGCTCGTGAAGAAGCCTGGGCGCATGCGCTGGGAATACACCGCGCCGGAGAAGAAGCTGTTCGTGTCGGACGGCCTGAAGATCTACTTCTTCATCCCGGAAGACAAACATGTCGTCGTGACCAGCGTGCCGCCCGAGGACGAGGCGACGACGCCGGCGCTGTTTCTCGCCGGCAAGGGCAATCTGGCGCGGGATTTCACACCTTCGCTCGCCGATCCGCCCCCTGGCTCGCCGCCCGGCAGCCGCGCGCTCAAACTTGTACCGAAGGCTGCGCAGCCGGACTACGATTGGTTGACGGTGGTCGTCGATGGCGGGACGCTGGCGCTCAGGGGCCTGGTGTACGGCGATCCCCAGGGTGGCACGTCGGGTTTTTCCTTTGTGAACTTGAAGGAGAATCCGGCGATAGCCGATAAGGAATTCGACTTCAAGCCTCCACGCGGTGTTGATGTTGTCACTGGTTCACCACTCCGCTGAAGAGCGTTGCACGCGCGCGCCGCGTGCCCTCGCAGCCCAGCTCGCGCTTCTCGTGGCGCTGGCGGCCGGCGGATGTGCCGTGGCCACGGCTAACAGGCAAGGGAGGGACGCGGAGACCAGGCAGGACTACGACCGCGCGGTGGTGGCATACACGAAAGCCGTACGCCTCGATCCGAACAACACCAACGCGCGCCTCGGCCTCGAGCGGGCGAAACTGCGGGCGGCCACCGACCACTTTCAGCGCGGCCGGCGCCTGGCGGCGACGGGCAGATACGACCAGGCACTCGTCGAGTACGAGCTGGCGTCGGAGCTCAACCCGACGAGCGGCGACATCGACGAGCAGTTGCGCGCCACGCGCAACCAGTTGCGCTCGAAGATCATGGTCTCTCGGGAGGGCAAGACCGAGCTCGAAACGCTCATCGAGCGCACACGGGACCTCCCGCCGCAAGGGCTGGACCTTCCGCAGGATGTGAAGCTGCCGGCTTCGCTGGTGTTTCGCGACGCCGGCAGCCGCGACGTCTTCCTCTCGATCGCGCGGTTCGCCAACATCAGCCTCGGATTCGATCCGACGTTCCGCGACGCGCCGGTCACGGTCGACTTGCGCAACGCGACGCTCGACGGCGCGCTCGGCCAGGTGGCGAACGTGACGCGCACCTTCGTCCGGGTCACCGGGCAGGGCTCCGTGCTCGTCATCCCGGACACGCCGGCCAAGCGGCGCGAGTACGAGGAAGAGGTCGTCAAGATCTTCTATCTGAGCAACGCGGACCTCAAGGAAACCATGGACCTGCTGCGCGTCGTGCTCGACGCCCGCCGCATCTCGCCCATGACCGGCACCAACGCGCTGTCGATCAAGGACACGCCGGAGCGCATTGCCGCCGCGTCGCGCGTGCTCGCGGCCATCGACAAGGCGCGCCCGGAGGTCATCATCGATGTCGAGTTGCTCGAAGTCGACCGCAGCCGGCTTCTCGAGTACGGCTTGCAGATCGCGTCGCCGGGCTCGCAGGGAATCAGTGGCTCGGTGACGGCAGCGACCGACGAGAATCAGACGCTGACACTTCAGGCGCTGCGCAACCTGACGCAATCCGACATCCTGCTCGCCAATCTGCCGGGGCTGTATTACCGGCTGCTCAAAGGCGACGGCAACACCCGCACGCTCGCCAACCCGCAACTGCGAACGACGGAAGGCACGACCGCCCTCGCGCGGTTCGGCGAGAAGGTGCCCGTGCCGGTCACGACCTTTGCGCCCATCGCGACCGGCGGCACGCCGCAGCAGCCCATCACGTCGTTCGTGTACCAGGACATCGGCGTGAACATCGACATCACGCCGCGCACGCACCACGACGACGAGGTGACGCTGAACCTGAAAGTCGCCGTGCAGAGTATCTCCGGCACCGGATTCGGCGACCTGCCCACCTTCGCCAATCGAGAGATCAACACGGTGATTCGCCTTCGCGACGGCGAGACGAACATGCTGGCGGGCCTCATTCGCGACGACGAGCGGCGGGTGGTGAGCGGCATACCGGGACTCAGCGACATCCCGCTCGTCGGTCGTCTCTTCGCCTCATCGCGAACCGAAACCAGCCAGACCGACATCATCCTCACGCTGACGCCGCACATCGTGCGGGTGCTGGACTTGTCGGAAGCGGACCTGCGGGCATTCCGTGTGGGCCGCGATTCGCTGGCGCCGACGACCGACCTGCAGTTGCCCATCCCTATCAACCTGCCGCCTCCGGCCGATATCGCGCCGGACCCCACGCCGCCGGCCCAGGTGCCGTCAGGCCTCCCACCGGCGACGACGCTTCCGCCGCCGACGCCGCGCCTGCCTGGCCGGTAGACGTCACGACGATCACCGCATCCCTCGACAGGCTCGGGATGCCCTGAGCTCGGTGTCCCTCGACTGAGATCGGGACGACCCGGAGCCCGTCGAACGGTCGAAGGGCAGAGACCGCCGAGATCGCAGCGCGGCTATGGCCGCAACCAAACTGGCCGTTGGTGGCACAGAGAAGAAAACCCCCGTGGTCACTTCGCGTTGAACGGAAGTAACCTTATTGGTCTTTTTCGTGTCTTCGTGTCTTCGTGGCAAGACTGGCAAGTGGATTGCTCTTCCTCTCCGCGTGCTCTGCGATCTCTGCGGTTGCCGTTGTGATCGTGGTTTGGCAGCCGTGCTACACCAACTTGGCGACGTTCGCGCCGAGGCCCTGCAGCCGACCCACGAGCTGCGCGTACCCTCGCTCCACGGTCTCGAGCGGCGAGAGCCGGCTCTCGCCATCGGCGGCCAGCGCCGCCGCGATGAGCGCCATCCCCGATCGCAGGTCGCGGCTGTCGAGCGCTCGCCCGCGCAGGCGGCGCGGTCCGGTGACGATGACGCGATGCGGATCGCACAGGAAGAGATCGGCGCTCATCCCGCTCAACTGCTCGAGCGCGAAGAGCCGAAGCTCGTACATCCAGTCGTGCACCAGGGTGCTGCCGTCGGCCTGCGTGGCCAGCACGGTGACCAGACTCACGAGGTCGCTCGGAAACCCTGGCCACAAGCCCGTCGTGATGCGCCCAGCCCCCTTCGGCGTTGACCGCTCGATTCGAAAGAGGTCGTCGCTCGTCGAGCACTGGATACCCAGCCGCTTCAGCACGGCCGTGATGACCTCGATGTCCTCACGCCGCGCCCCGCGCACCTCGATCTCGCCGCCCGTGATGGCCGCGACGACGGCCCAGCTTCCGGCCTCGATGTAGTCGCCCGAGAGGCGATGTTCGGCGCCGTGCAGCCGGCGCCCGCCCTCGATACGGATCGTCGCCGTTCCCTGGCCGTGGACGCCGGCGCCCATCTGGCGAAGAAATTCACAGAGCTCCACGACGTGCGGCTCGCAGGCCGCATGTCTGATCTCGGACGTGCCTGGTGCGGCGGCCGCCGCCAGCAATGCTGTTTCCGTACCGGTCACCGACGCCTCGAACAAGTACATCGATGTCGGCTTCAAGCCGGAGGGCGCCTCGAGCTCGTATCCTGGGCCGTCGACCACGCGTGCGCCCATCGCCTCTAGAGCTTCGATATGCGTGGTGATCGTGCGGCGAGCGGGAAAATCTCCGCCCGGAGGCGCCAGCCGCGCCCTCCCGCGACGCGCCAACAGCGGTCCAAACAGCAGCACGGATCCGCGCAAGCGGCCGACCAGCGTCCCGTCAGGCTCGTCCTTCACAACATCCGGACACCGGATCGTGAGCGACGCGGTGCCGATCCCCTCGACGTTCGCGCCCAGATCCATCAGCAGCCGTGCCATGACCTCCACGTCGCTGATACGCGGCACATTCCGCAGCACGCACTCGTCCTGCGTCAGCAGACACGCCGCCAGGAGCGGCAGCGCGGCGTTCTTGTTTCCTTCGACATCGACGGCACCAGACAGTCGCCGTCCACCTTCAATCAACAGCGTGGACATGGAATGTGAATCCTCAAATCCTCAAACCCCCAAATGCTCAAATCCTCAAATGCTCAAATCCTCAAATGCTCAAATCCTCAAATCCTCAAATCCTCAAATTCACCGAGGTACCGAATTTCCTCGCGAAGCTCCACCCCGAACTGCTCGCGGACCCTGGCGCGGCAGCGTTCGATCAACCTGCGGATGTCGCTCGCCGTCGCCGATCCGTCATTGACGATGAAGTTGCCGTGCGCGGGAGAGACGCGCGCGCCTCCAACGGCCTCATTCTTCAAACCCGCGCGATCGACCAGCGCGCCGGCCGACCAGGGCATGCCTTCCGGCACGCGGTCGCGACCCGGCTCGGGATTCTGAAACACACAGCCCGCGCTTGGCGTGTCGAGCGGCTGCGTTCGCTTCCGGAACGCCAGCGACTCTCGGGCCGTCGCGCGCAGCGCGGCCGGATCGCCCCGCGACACGCGAAACGCGGCCGACAGCAGCACTTCGCCTGTGTCCGGCAGCCGGCTGCGATCGTACCCGAAACCCATGTCGGCGCCGGCGATGTCGCGCACGGTCCCGTCCGGACCAACGAGCCGCGCCTCCACGACTCGATCCCCGATCGGCCTGCCCCCAAAGTGCGCATTGCCGAAGACGGCGCCGCCGACCGTGCCCGGCGTGCCGGCCCACACCTCGAGTCCCGCCGCCGAGTGCACGATGGTCCACCTGACGAGCCCGTTGATCGTGACCGCGGCGTCGGCGCGGATGCACGTGTCGTCCACGCGCTGTATGTCGCCGTGCCTGGGCCGGATCACGAGGCCCCGCACGCCGGCGTCTGAAATGAGGACGTTCGATCCCCCGCCGATGATCGTCACGTTCGCGCCCGCGCTCCGCGCCGCCGCCAGCGCCGCCACGATCTCGTCGCTGCCGCGCGTCTCGACCAGCCAGTCGGCGGGTCCGCCGACGTGAAACGTCGTGAACGCCGCGAGCGGCACGTGGCGCCCAACGCGTGCGTCGCCAAACCGAGACTCGAGGGCGTGCTCGAGATCGGTCACAGCCGCGAGGCTCCTCCAACACCCATCAGCGCGCGCTCCTGCGCGATGAGCGCCGCGAGGGCCTCCCGGCGCGAACACGCGACGAACGAAATCGTGTCGCCGGGCCCGAGCTGCCCCACCAAACCGATATCGGCCGAGACGAGGGTGGCAATCGCCGGATAGCCACCGGTCGTCTGCCGGTCGGCCATCAGCAGCACGGGCTGGCCCGACGCTGGGACCTGCAGCACGCCGAGGGGCGTGGCGTCGGAAATCATGCTCGTGTCCCGTTCAGAGCGGAGCGTCGGCCCGCTCAGCCGGAATCCCATCCGATCAGAATCGGTGCCGATCGTGTAAGGCGCCGATTGCAGCCGGTCGAACACCTCGTCGTCGAAGCGGTCGCGGTGCGGACCCGGAAGTACCCGTACCCGCGCGTGCCGGTCAGCGAGCAGTCTCACGCTCGCGCCCCCCTCACCGCGCGCGGGATCCGAGCTCCGCCAGGTGGCAGGTATGGTCTGTCCCAGCGGCACCTGATCGCCGCTCGCCAGGGCGCGGCCGCGAAAGCCTCCCATGCGGCTGAGCATGTGGGTCGCGCGGCTGCCGAGCACCTGCGGAACTGCGACACCTCCCGCGACCGCCAGATACGCCCGCGTGCCCCGGAGACGCCGGCCGAAGATCAGCCGCGATCCGGCCCGTACGACGAACGCCACGGAGGAAGGAACCGACTGTCCGCCGAGCAACAGGTCGAACTCCGCGCCGGTGACCGCCACGAGGCGCTCGTCTTCGAAAGCGATCTCAGGTCCCGTCAGTGTGACCTCGAGCGTCGCCGACCACGAATCGTTACCGACGAGTGCGTTTGCCAGGCGGTGCGAAAACGGATCCATGGGACCCGCAACCGGCACGCCGACGGCCTGCGACCCCCACCGGCCGAGATCCTGCACCGTGGTCAGCAGGCCAGGTCTGATGATGTGAAGCGCGCTCACCATTGACCGTCCGCCGCGTCGATTGGGTAGAACTGCACGGAATCGCCAGCCGCGAACAGCGCCGGCTGTGCTCGCTCGGGATCGAACGGGCGAAGCGGCGTGCGGCCGATGAGCTGCCAGCCACCGGGACTCTCCGACGGATAGATGCCGGTTTGCTCGCCGGCAATGCCGACCGAGCCGGCGGGAACGCGCGAACGGGGCGCTGCCCGGCGTGGCGCGGCGATACGCGCGTCGACCGATCCCATGTAGGCAAACCCAGGAATGAACCCGAGCATGAAGACCCGGTAGATCCGGCGCGTATGGAGCTCGGCCGCCTCGCCCTCGGAAGTGCCCGCGAAAGCGGCGACGTCGGCGAGATCAGGTCCGAACGTGCCGCCGTAGCACACGGGCACCCGGATCGGTGAGGTCCTTCGGGTCAGCTCCCTCGTCTCGACCCCGGAATCTTCGCCCGCGGCCGATCGTTCGGCGGCCTGTTGCAGACGGAGGCAAAGGGCGTCGTAGTCGGTTCGCAGCGGATCGAAGTAGACGGCAACTGATCGGAACGTGGGCACGACGTCCCGCACGCCGTGCACAGCGGCCTGGCGCATTCGCGCCGCCACCGCGACCGCCCTGGCGTTGACGGCCGGGTCGATTCGGTCTTCGAACTCCGCGATGACGACCGAGTCGCCGGCGGGGACGAGTCTCACGCGCGGGGCCCTGCGCCGGCCTCTTCAGGCATTCCGCCGCCGAGCGCGCGAAGCAACTTCTGATGGATGCCGCCAAAGCCACCGTTCGACATGATGACGACCAGGTCGCCCGGCTGCCGTTCGCGCGCGATGGATCGAACGATGTCGTCGATCGAACCGGCCGCCCGCGCCGAGCGGCCGCCCCGTGTCAAGTCCCGCACGAGATCGGAGACAGACAGGCGCTCCGCCTCGGGCAGCGACGACCGGAACACGGGCGCCACGATCACTTCGTCGGCTCCAGCAAAGGCGCGCGCGAAGTCGTCCTGGAAGATCCGTCGGCACGACGAGGCTGTGCGCGGCTCGAACACCGCCCATATTCGCGCGCCGGGTTGACTTGCACGCAACCCGGCAAGCGTCGCCTCGACGGCCGTGGGATGGTGCGCGAAATCGTCGTACACCGTCACCCCACTCGCGACGCCCACGACTTCCAGGCGACGCCTCACACCAGAAAACCCCCGCAGGCTGGCGGCGATGCGATCGGGGGTGATGCCGACTTCGGTCGCAACCGCGACGGCAGCCAACCCGTTCCGTACGTTGTGGATGCCGAGGAGAGGAACCTCGAATACGCCGAGGTTGGTCCCACCCCTGCGAACCCGGAATCGCGTGGACGCGCCCACGATCTCGATATCGAGCGCGTGCCAGTCCGCGTTCTCGCCGGTGCCAAACGTCTCCACCCGCGAGACGGCGACGCGCTCGAGCGACAGCGCGGCCTCGCTGTCGGCGCCAAGCAGCAGCAAGCCGCGTCTCGGCACGAGATTCACCAGACGGCGGAACGCGAGCGTCACGGCGGCCAGGTCAGTGTAGATGTCGGCATGGTCGAACTCGATGTTATTGACGACCGCAATGTCCGGTACGTACTTCAGGAACTTCGCGGTCTTGTCGAAAAATGCGCTGTCGTACTCGTCGCCCTCGATCACGAAGTCGCGGCCCTGGCCCAATCGAAAGCTCGAGCCACCGGCTCCGAAGTTCTTCGCGATGCCCCCAACGAGCATGCTCGGGTCGACGCCACCATCGGCCAGCAGCCACCCGGAGAGCGCGGTCGTCGTCGTCTTGCCGTGGGTGCCGGCAATCACGATCGAGCGCGCGCGCCACAAGAAATGGTCGCGGATCGCTTCGGGCAGCGAGCAATACCGGATCTTGCGGTCGAGCACCTCTTCGAGCTCGACGTTGCCGCGGGCGATGGCGTTGCCCACGACGACCAGATCCAGATCTGAGGTGATGTGTTCGGCGCGGTAGCCGGACAGCACGGGAATGCCTTCCGCCTCGAGGAAATCGCTCATGGGCGGGTACACGCCCTGATCCGAACCTCGGACGTCGGTACCGGTACGTTTCAACATGGCCGCCAGCGTGGCCATCGCCGTGCCGCAGATGCCAATCAGATGCGTGATCACGACACCGCGCTCTCCTCGACGACGAGCCGAGGACGTGGGCCAGCGATCACGCGACACGCCACGCCGAAGGGCAACGTGACGAAGGCACCCGGCGTGTGGCCGGACGGAAAGCCGCAGATGACGGGGCCGGGAAAGTCGGCGAACAATTCGGCGACCACGGCGCGCGCGGTCGGCTCGCCCGACGGCTCATCGCAGCGTGGCAGCTCGTTGAAGACCACGGCGGCGGCGCGCGCCAGGAGGCCCGCCTGGCGCAGCTGGGTGATCATCCGGTCGAGGCGGTAGGGACGTTCGGCCACCTCGTCGAGAAACAGCAGATGCCCCGGCGGGGGGTCGAACGCATAGGGCGTTCCGAGCGAAGCCAGCAGTTGCGTGAGCGTCCCGCCAAGCAGCACGCCCCTGGCCTCCCCGTCCCGGATCGACTCGGCGGTGTCAGGCGCGATCTCCCCAAGCGGCTCTGTCCTGCACAGCGCGCGCTCGAAGACGCTCCGATCGTAGCCGGCCTCGCCCTGCCCAAGTCGTCCCGCGAGCATCGGGCCGTGGAACGCGACCATTCCGCACTGTCCCGTGAGAAACGTGAGGATCGCGGTGAGATCGCTGTAGCCGATGAAGGCCTTGCACCCGAGCCTCGCCTCGGCCGGATCGAGTAGCGGCAGGAGTTGAGCGCTGCCGTACCCCCCGCGAACGCCGATGATGCCGGCGATGGAGGGATCGCGCCAGGCCCGCCGAATCGCGGCAGCACGCAGATCGGGCGGCCCGGCCACATAGCGCTGTCGTGCAAACACGGATTCGTCGTAGACCGGGACAAAACCAATCCGGCGCAGCTCGGCGATCCCCAGGTCGAATTCCTCGCGCGCGAAGGGACTCGCCGGGGCCACCACGGCCAGACGATCGCCACCGACGAGGGCACGAGGCTTGAGCATCATGCGAAACGGGCCATCTCTTCGGCGATCGTGCGATGCTCGTGGGTGCCGAGCGCCTGGCGGAGGGCCTTCGCGCGTGGCGGACGGGCCGCGGCCGGGGATGCCAGAAAGCGCTCCTTGGCCCTGAGGTGGCGGGCGAGCGCATCCTCGACGCGGGCATACGGCACGCGCTCTTGTTCGACCGCGTGAATCACCGCCTCGAGCGCGCGCGCTTGCGCGTCGTAATCACCGCTGCACATGAGCAGGCCGTCGCAGCCCGCCTCGATCGCCAGCACCGCCGCCTCCGGCACTGAATAATGGTTCGCGATGGCCTTCATCTCGAGGTCGTCGCTGAGAATCACGCCTTCGAATCCGAGCTCGTCGCGAAGGAGGCCGGTCAAAACTGGACGCGACAGCGTCGCGGGCCGCGTCTCGTCGAGGGCCGGCGCGAGAACGTGCGCCGTCATGATGGCGGCGACGCCGCTCTCGATCGCGGCCTTGAAGGGCACCAGTTCCACGTCGCGGAGACGCTCGGGCGTGTGCTCCACGAGTGGCAGCTCGAGGTGAGAATCAGTCGCCGTGTCGCCGTGGCCGGGAAAGTGCTTGCCGCAGGCCGCCACACCTTCGCCCTGCAGACCGCGAACAATGGCGCTGCCCAGGGACGCCACGTCGGCGGCGTTCTCGGCCAGCGCGCGGTCGCCGATCACGGGGTTTTTCGGGTTCGTGTGCACGTCCAGGACGGGCGCGTAGTCGAGCGTGATGCCAACGGCCTGCAGCTCCGCGGCCAGCGCGCGCGCGAACCGCTCGGCGAGCGCCACGTCGCCGCTTCGCCCGAGCGTTGCCATCGGCGGCCACTCCGTGAAAGGCGCCTTCAAACGCGCGACCCGACCGCCTTCTTGATCGACGCTGACCCAGGCCGGCAGCTCCGGCGGACACCGCGCGGCCTCGAAGCACAGGTCGGCCAGCTGTTCCGGCTCGCCGATGTTGCGTGCGAAGAGGATGACGCCGCCCAGGCCGAACTCCCGGGCGAGCGACCTGATCTCGACGGGAATCTGCTGTCCGTGGAAGCCGGCGACGAGCAGCCGGCCGATCTGGCGCCGGAGCGCGAGACGCGACATCGCAGTCAAATTATAATTCCGTCCGTGGCCATCGCCGCTTCGGCGCCGACGCGTATCGACCTGGCTGGCGGCACCATCGACATCTGGCCTCTCTACCTCTTTCACGACGGCGCCGTCACGCTGAACGCCGCCATCAGCCTGCGCGCCCACGCGCTCGTCGAGGCTCGCAGCGACGGCACGATTGAGCTCTGTTCGATCGATACGAGTCGACAGATCCGGGCCTCACACTGGTCCGAGCTGTCCGGCTCGAGCGATCTCCCGCTTCTGGCCCGTCTCGCCCGGCACTATCGGGTCGACAACGTGACGCTCACGACCCGGGGCGAGTCGCCCGCCGGCGCCGGTATCGCCGGCTCATCGGCGCTGGCCATCGCCGCCTGCGGCGCGCTCGCGCGGTGGAGCGGCGCGCGGACGGACGCCGAGGCACTGCTGGAGGTGGCCATGAACGTCGAGTGCCAGGCCATCCGCGTGCCGACCGGCGTGCAGGACTACCGGCCCGCCCTGTACGGCGGCGTCGCGGCCATCGAGCTTCGTGTGGACGAGGTGCGCCGCGTAGGGCTCGACGTCGACCCGCGCGAGCTCGAGCGCCGCATCGTGCTCGCCTATACCGGCGCGCCGCGCAACTCCGGAACGAACAACTGGGAGATCACCAAGCGCCACCTGGACGGGGACCGTGGCGTGTTCGACTGCTTCGAGCGGATTCGCGACACCGCCGCGGCAATGCGCGAGGCGCTCGAGCGCGGCGACTGGGAGGAGGTCGGCCGGCAGATCGCCCGGGAGTGGGACAACCGCAGATGTCTGGCACCTGGCGTCACCACGCCAGCCATCGAATCGCTCATCGGGGCGGCGTCGGCTGCCGGTGCCACGGCTGCGAAAGTCTGCGGCGCGGGCGGCGGGGGGTGTCTCTTCTGCTACGGCCCTCCGGCTTCGCGCGACGCGATCGCGGGCGCGCTCGAGCGCGGCGGCGCGCGGCTGCTGGACTACCGGATCGAGACCGAAGGCCTGCGCCTTGGATAACCCCGCTGTCGGACGAATCCTTCGAGAAATCGCCGATCTGCTCGAGATCAAGCACGACAACCCGTTCAAGATTCGCGCGTACCGGAACGCGGGCGACCTCGTCGCGAACCATCCCCACGCGGTCGCCTCGCTCGACGCCTCCGGGCTACGCGAAATCCCCGGCATCGGCAAGGACCTGGCGGCGCGCATCCTGGAGATCACCGAGACGGGCGGCTGCGCCTACCACCGCGAGCTCGTGGCCGAGTTCCCGCCCTCGGTCCTGGACTTGCTGCACCTGCAGGGTGTGGGCCCCAAGACCGTCGCGACGCTCTATCGCGAGTTGCACGTGCGTACGCTCGACGACCTCGAGCAGGCCGCCGTCAGCGGACGCGTTCGCGCCATTCGCGGCATGGGCGCCAAGAAGGAAGCCCTCATCCTGAAGGCGCTCGGGGAACGAAAACGCTATGCCGGCCGCCACTTGCTCGCCAGAGCCGACGAGGCCGCCCTTGCGCTCGCCGCGCACTTGCGCCAGCACGCGCCAGGCGCCGACATCACGCCCGTTGGCAGCCTTCGGCGCGGCTGCGAGACGTGCGGCGACCTGGACATCCTCGCGGCGGGCGCTGATCAGTCGCTCATGGAGGCCCTGATGGCCTACGCGCCCGTCGAGCGCGTGCTCGCGCACGGCGAGACCAAGTCGAGCGTGCTGCTCGCCGGTGGATTACAGGCCGACCTGCGCCTCGTACCGAGCGAGAGCCGTGGGGCGGCGCTGCAGTACTTCACCGGATCGAAGACGCACAACATCGCGCTTCGCGACCGCGCGATGAGCCGCGGCCTGAAGCTCAACGAGTACGGCCTGTTCCGCGTGGAGGGAGACGAGCGCGTCGCGGGAGAGACGGAGGACGAGGTGTACCAGGCCCTCGGCCTCGACTGGATTCCACCCGAGCTTCGCGAAGCACGAGGCGAGATCGAAGCCGCCGAGGCGCGTCGTCTGCCGCGGCTCGTCGAGCGAGACGACTTGCGCGGCGATCTGCACACCCACACGACCGAAACCGACGGCAAGGACAGCGTGGCGGCCATGGCCGAGGCCGCCCGTGGAGCGGGGCTCGAGTACCTCGCCATCACGGATCACACCCAGTCGCTGGCCATGGCCAACGGCCTCGACGAGCCGCGGGCGCTCGCGCACGCCAAGGCCATCCGCGCGCTGGATGGGCACGGCGGCGTGCGGTTGCTGGCGGGTGTGGAATGCGACATCAGGCCGGACGGCTCGCTCGATCTCGCCGACGACTGCCTGGCGGCGCTCGACGTGGTGGTCGCGTCCGTGCACTCGGCTCTGAACCAGGATCGACAGCAAATGACCGAGCGGTTGCTCCGCGCCCTCGAACACCCGCATGTCGACATCCTCGGCCATCCGACGAGCCGGATGCTCCTCAGACGCGAGCCATCGGCGGTCGACATCGAGGCCGTCGTGGCCGCCGCCGTCCGGTACCGCGTCGCGCTCGAGATCAACAGCCAGGTCCATCGTCTCGACCTGAGCGACATCCATGCCAGACTTGCGCGCGACCTCGGGGCGCCGATTGTGATCTCGAGCGACGCGCACTCACGCGACGCCTTCGGCGTCCTCCGCTGGGGCGTGGTCGTCGCCAGGCGCGCATGGCTCGAGCCGCGCGACGTGCTCAACACGCGGCCCTTCGCCGAGTTCAAGGCGGCGCTGCGGCGCAATCGAGCTCGATGAAATGACCGAGTTGAAGCTGTTGTCGGTAGACGAGAAGCTCGCCGAAATCAGACGCCTGTACTTTCAGACGACGCGGCAGACTATTCAGCGGGATCTGGAGCGCGCGCTCGGACTCCTGAAATCGATGTCCACCGAAGAGCAGCGCGAGCGGGCGACGGTCTACATGGAAGGGCTCGCCGAGATGAACAAGGACTGGCTCAGGAGCGCTGGACGCAAGAAGGGCAAAGGGGCGAGGGCAAAGGGCAAAGGGCAAAGGGCATAGGGCATAGGGCTCATTTCTTCGACGTCGCCGCGACGACCTTCTTACGGGCGGCCACGCGCAGCGGCTCCGGGACGTTGCGATCGTTTGACAGCTGGGTCAGGTCCCGATCGTTCAGCCGGTTCATCATGTTCATCGACATGGCCAGCGGCGTCTTCGGATTCTTCGTGAGCCCGAGGACGACCCCGTAGTTCTTGGTCCACGCGCGGTTGCTCCCGATGATGCGGAGGATCTCTTCCCCAACGTTCGTCATCCGCGAAAAGGTGGCGACTTCCTGCTCGGTCAGTTTCGGGCTGCTCAGGACCGTCGCGCTGATCATTTTGTTCGGATCGCGAATGAGGATGGCTCGCATCTCGCGCGAGCCCTTCGACGCCGCCCTGAGCCGATCGGTGAAACCCATCTTGTTCAGCTGCATCGTGACGCTCACTCGGCGTTCGTCCTCGTTTGCGCCTGCCGGAGCCTCCTCTTTGACCTCGGCCTCCGTATCGACCAACGGCTGATCGGCCTCGGGCGCCGGAGTCTCGGCCGGCAGGATGCCGCGGTCCGCGAAGAACTCGCGCACGCCGATCGGGACGTCGGATCGCGCAAGAAACGCCGCCAACTCGGCCACGGGAATGCGGTTCAGCGTCTGGTTCGCCGTGTCCCTCACCTCGGGATCCGGATCGGCGAGGAGCAGCACGAGAATGCCGACTTGCTCCAACGCGCGCGGCGCCAGCGCGCCTTGCGCCGCCTGCAGCCGCACGTCGCGCGGAACGTCGCCGCGCTTGAAGAGGTCGAGCAACGGCGTGGGGGCTGTCACGGGGCTGCGAGATGATCCTTGAAGTTCGCGAGCGTGAGGCGCGTCGTAATGACCTGTCCGGAACGGCCGAGCGGCCTGGCAGCGGCGCCGTTCAGCGTGAGCACGAGCCCGCCGGCGTCGCCCGCCGTGAGGACGAGCTCGCGGCGAACATCCAACTCCTGCCGCTCCCCTGCCTGCAGAAGGCGTGCGAGGACGCGCTGGCCGTCCACGATCGCCGACACCCAGCAGAGTGCGGTTGCCGACACGCCGACCGTCAGCCGATCGGCCGGGAACGTTGGAGCCGGCGGTGGCGCGGTCGGCGGCGCCTCGAACGCGTGCGCCGAAATGGGCAACGTGTCCGCGGCGGCTCGCGCCGGCACGGCCGGTCGTTGCTCCGCCTGGTCGTCGAGCGCACGCCCGCCGAACATGCCGAAGTACAAGACGATGCCAGCAATCGGCAGGGCGACCGCCACGAGACGGAGAATTGTCGCGGCCATGCGCCGATCGCTGTCGAGCGCCTCGCTGTCTTCGATGCGCGCCGCGTTGGGATGGCCGGCCGTCACCGAGTCGTTCGGAAAATGCGCGATGAAGTCCCGGATGGTCTCTTCCGGCTCCAGTCCCACTTCGCCTGCATAGGCGCGGACGAAGGCGCGGCTGAAAATCCCACCTGGCAGGCGCGAAATGTCGTTCCGCTCGAGCGCTTCGAGCGCGCTCATGGAAATCTTGGTGGTGTTCGCGATCTGACGCAGCGAGACGCCCTTGCGCTCACGCGCCTCGCGAAGCGTGCCGCCAAAACCGCCAGGGTTGCGTTCGGGTGCCATGGTCGAAGAACGATCCGCTAATGTTAGGAAGCCTGCTCCGGGGTGTCAAACCGCGCGCGCACGCGTCGGACAGTGTCCTCGAGGGCGATCGCCCGGCACCCGGCCCAACCCGGTTCTGGCGGCGGCCCCATGAAGAGGCCAATCGCCGCCACCCCGGCGGCCCCGGATGCTGCGGCGCGCGACACCCGGTCGAGCGTCACCCCACCCACCGCGAGCACCGGCACGCCCGCGGCGCGAGCAATGGCCGCCAGGCCTTCGGGGCCGAT
Organism: Acidobacteria bacterium RIFCSPLOWO2_02_FULL_65_29; assembly: GCA_001767435.1. Classification (GTDB taxonomy): domain Bacteria; phylum Acidobacteriota; class Vicinamibacteria; order Vicinamibacterales; family CAVVIG01; genus 2-02-FULL-65-29. Next base: position 42,052 of record MEKT01000174.1, read on the forward strand.
CGGCGCCGTGCCGTCCCGACCTGCCGCTTTCGACTCGGTCGGCCACACCGTGCCGGCAATCAGATAGTCGACGTCCGCCGCGACCGCGCCGGCCTCCTCCGGCGCATGCACCGACCGGCCGATGAGGAATCCCCGCGGCACGATCGCCCGTGCGGCGGAGGGCGATATCGAATCTGCCCGCAGGTGGACGCCGGCGGCAGCGCAGGCCAGCGCCACATCGAGCCGATCGTTCACGACGACACGGCAGCGGGTCCCGCGCGCGAGATTCACAATCTCCGACACCAGGCGCGCCAGATCCGCGGCCTCGAGATCGCGTTCGCGAATCTGCAGCACGTCGATGCCCGCCTCGATCGCGTGGGACACCTGGTCGAGCAGGCACCGGCGTGCACCGTCCCAGTCGGCGCCCTCGCCGGCTAGCCGCCGCCGGTCGGTGATCAGATGAAGAATCAGGGGGCCCTCAGGTATCCGCGCGGTCGCCAACCGTCGTGTCAGACGAGCCGATCGTGAACACGGGCGCGAGCTCCGCGAATCCCGCCAACAGATTGACGACGCCGAGGCCGCTGACCGCGCCGCGCAGGTAGTGGTTGGTCAGTACCGGAAAGAGCGACGGCCACGCGTAGACAAAATAATTACGTTCCCAAAAAGCGGACCAGGGCAGCACGACGAGCAGAAGGCCGATCTCGACGAAAAGCGCCACGAAGACTAGACGGCGGACCAGGACCCTACCCTCGCGCCTGAACTCTCGCGAGACGGTCGACGCGGGCGACGACGTCGCGATAGTCGCCGGCCTCGGCCTGCAGTTCAATGCAAATCGCCAGGGCCCGCGCCAATTCACCGCTGTCTTCGAGCGCCTGGGCCAGCTCGTACAGGAGTTGGTGCCCCTCCTCGGGCGTGGGCGCTGGCGCCTCGGCGGCGCGCTCGAACCACGCGAGCGCCTGCGCCAACATGCCGCGCTTCCGGAAAACATGGCCGAGGATGGACGCAGTGGCAAAGCGAAGGCGCGGCGCCTTCGAGGCCAACTGCAGGATCGGAATGGCTTCGTCGACCTGTCCGGCCTCGAGCAGCGCGACGCCGCGCCTGAACTCCTCGTCGGAGCCGCCGAGCGGCGAGCGCTTCGCCGAGTCGTCGCGCGGTTTGGCCGACACGGCGTGGAGATGGCCAGCGGCGTCAGCGGCCGGCGGCGCGGGCTCTGGTCTCTCCGGCTTCTTCATGTCGGTCGGCCCGATCAGATCGACCTTCACACCATCCGAGCTGCTGTTCGCCGTCGGCGCGTTCTCGAGGTCCGGGGTGCCGTGCACATCGAGCGCGTTCGGCCCCGAGGCACCGGGCGTCATCGCCGCAACCGGCGGCCCGACAGCCGGCTGTCGTCGAAGCGAATCGTCGAGGTTCGACACCACCGGCGCATCGACGCTGGTCGCCGGCGCCGGTTCCGGCCCCTCCGCCAGGCACGTCGCCGAGGGCTCCGACGTCAACTCGAACGCCGGCAGCTCCTCTCCGCGCAACGACAGGTCGGTGCTCATGAACGGCGACTGGCCACTCAGTCGCTCAGCGATGACCCCGTCGGGATCGGGGTCTCCCATGAGCACCAGCGCGCGGCGAAACCGCTCGATGTTGGCGCGGTCCCACGGCTCGCGCGCGACGAGATCTTCGGCAATGAACCGCGCTTCGAAAGCCGAGCCTGCCGTGATGTAGGCGTCGGCCAGCTGCGCTTGGGCGCTGTACATCGTGGCCTCGAGGCCGCCGTCGACGCAGATTTCGACCAGACGCAACAGCGCAGGAATGTGATTGGGCACGCGCGTCACGAACTCCTGGATTCCGGCCGCTGCCGACGGCCAGTCCTCGGCGGCGACAGAGGCGTCGGCCGCGAGTTCCACAACCCGGAAGCCGGCGTCCGGTGTGCGTTCGGCCACCGTCCAGCCGAGCATCGCCACGTCCTGACGGCGCATCGGATCGTCGGCAAGGAGCCGGCGCGCGATCTCGACGCCTTCGTCGACCCGCCCGCCGCGCAGCCGGATCTCGGCGACCATCAGCAAGAGCTGGGGGTCGTTGCCAGCGGTCTCGGCGGTGAGATACTCGGCGGCGGTCGCCAGATCGCCACGAGCCGAAAACGCGCGCGCCAGGAGCGTCTGCAGCTCGAGATCCGATGGCTCGAGACGCGCGGCCTCGCGCAGCGCCGCCAGCGCTTCGTCGGCCTGGCCCTTCGCGTCGAGCTGGGCGGCCATGGCCTTGAACTGCGCGCTGGTGGACGCGCATTCGCGCGCCCGCACGAAATCGCCGTTGGCCAGGTGCACCTGCAGCAGCTGCTCACGGACGTCCTGATCGTCCGGGCTGAGGAGGGCGGCCTCGCGCAGCGCCTCGATCGCCTCGGTCTGACGCCCCTTCTCGGTGAGCTCGGCCGCCAGCTCCTTGAAATCGCGCAGCGCGCCGGCGGCGTCGTTGACGTCGATCCGGGCCCTGGCGGCGGCGAACCGCGCCGCGTAATCGGCCGGGTCGATCATGGCCAAGCGGATTCGCATCTGCGCCACGCCGCGCTGGTCGCCTTTGTTCCTCCGGAGCTCGAGCAACGTGTTCAAGTAGGCGCGTGCATCGCCCAGCAGCCCCTGGCTGCTGGCGATCTCGGTGCTCTGGAGCAGCGCGTGCTCGTGGTCGGGCTTGATCCTGAGGACCTTCTTGTAGATCGCGTGCGCTTTGGAGAGGAAGCCCTCGTCGCTCAGGCTGTCGGCGATATGGACGAACCGATCGACCGCCCTGTCGACCTGCCCGGCGCGCACGTACAAGTCGCCAAGAACATTGCCGGTGTTCCAGTCGCGCGGGAATTTTTCGACGACGCGCAGGTATTCCGCGATGGCCAGGTCAGGTTTTCCCTGGCGAAGCAGCGTTTCGGCGTTGCGCAGCACAGCCGCGCGATCGATGTCCACGGTCCAGGCTGTTGGTCCTCCCCGCGACTCGGGGAATCGCCGCACCGCGGGTCACGCGGGCACGGCTAGTCAATCGTATCAAACGGCGTCGGCGGGCGAAACGATCGTCGATGTGCGTCCGAGTAGCCAAACCGCGCAACGGCGTTGAGATGGTCGGCGGTCGCGTAGCCTTTGTGACGATCGTATCCGTACCGCGGGTCGCGGTCGTGCAGCGCCACCATGTCGCGATCCCTCGTCACTTTCGCAAGAATCGACGCCGCCGCGATCGCCGCGCAGCGGCGGTCGCCGTGCGGCACGGCGCGCTGCGCCATCGGAAGATCCGGGACGCGAAACGCATCGACCAGCACGATGTCGGGAAGCGGCGTGAGCGACATGACGGCCCGTTGCATCGCTCTCAGAGAGGCCTGGTGGATGTTGATCTCGTCGATCTCGCGCGGACCCGCGGACGCGACCGCCCAGGCCACCGCCTGCCGGATGATGGCGCCGCACAGCCGCTCGCGCTCGGCGGCCGGCACCATCTTGGAATCGCTCATACCCGGGATGTGCCGAAGCGGATCCAGCACCACGGCTGCGGCGACCACCGGCCCGGCCAGACAGCCGCGCCCGACTTCGTCGACCCCGGCGACGCAGCAGAAGCCGGCACGCCTCAGCGCGTTTTCCAGCGTCCGCGTCGCCGCGATGCGCATAGGGAAACGTAGAAGTCAGAAGTTACTTCCTACTTCCCTCCCGGCTTTCTTCTCTCTGCTCCATGCGCGCCGCCTTTCCCTTCAGGTCGCGCAGATAGTAGAGCTTGGCGCGGCGCACTCTGGCCGACCGCGTCACTTCGACCTTCTGGATCGTGGGCGAATGCAGCGGAAAAATGCGCTCGACGCCCTGCCCGAACGACACTTTCCGCACCGTGAACGACGCACGCGCGCCGCCGCGATGCACCCCAATCACGACACCCTCGAAGATCTGGATGCGCTCCTTGTCGCCCTCGCGCACCTTCACGTGCACCTTGACGGTATCGCCCGACTTCATCGCCGGACGATCGGCGATCTGCGGCTGTTCCACGACTTCGATGGCGCCCATGTTCGTGCTGCTCCTTGTCTGACTTGACGGCGGGTCTGAAGACCCGCCCTACGTCTTCTCCGGATCTGCGGCCAGCTGGCGCAGAATCTCCCGTTCCTCGTCGTCGAGCGCCGCCGACGCCAGCAGGTCCGGCCGGCGCGCCAGCGTTCGACCGATCGCCTCGCGCTTCCGCCACCGCCGGATCTCGGCGTGGTTCCCCGACAAGAGCACGTCGGGCACCTTGAGAGCCGCCGCCGGCGCCGCCCCGCCCCGCGCCACGATCGTCAGCGCCGCCGGCCGCGTGTACTGGGGAAAGTCGAGCAGCCCGCGGCTGAACGAATCCTCGGCGACCGACCGCTCGTCTCCGACCACGCCGGGAACGAGCCGTGCGACGCTGTCGACGATGACCAGCGCCGGCAGCTCGCCGCCGCTCAACACGTAGTCTCCGATCGAGATCTCCTCGTCGACTCTGGCCCGCACGCGCTCGTCGACGCCCTCGTACCGGCCGCACACGATCGTGAAGCCGGGCTTGCGGCTCAGCCGCTCGGCCACCTCCTGGGTGAGCGTCGTGCCTTGCGGCGAAGTCAGAATCACCGCCGGCACTGTCTCCACCGTCGCCGCAATCGCGTCGAGCGCGCGAAAAATCGGCTCCGGCTTCAGCACCATGCCGGGGCCGCCTCCGTAGGGCACGTCGTCGACGACGCGATGCCGGTCGGTCGTGAACGCCCGCAGGTCGTGCACATGCACGGCCAGCGCGCCGCGCTCGATCGCGCGCCCCACGATGCCGGCCGTCAGCGCCTGCTCGACCATCGCCGGAAAGATCGTGACGATGTCGATTCGCATCTCGGACGCTAACGTTGACGTTTCACTGCTCACTTCCGGTCGCTGGCCTTGCGGCAACCGGTTGAGACCGCGCGTTCAATTCGAGCAACCCGCGTGGGGGCGCAATCACGATGCGCCCGCCCGGCACGTCGATCGTCGTGCAAATCTCGAGCACGAACGGCACGAGCACCTCGGCGCCCGCGGCCTCGACCACCAGCCGGCTTCCGCCCGCGCCGCCCTCCACGCCTCTGACGATGCCGAGCGGCTCGCCGGCGCGAGTCTCGACGCGGCACCCCACGAGATCGTGGTGATAGTAGGTTCCAGACGGAAGCGGCGCGAGCCACTCGACCGGCACCCGAAGCTCCAACCCGGCCAGGCCGCTCGCCGCGTCCATATCCTCGACGCCGCTGACGCCGATCACGGGCCGCGCGCGGTGAAAACGCACCGTCGTCACGCTGATCGGTTCGACGACTCCGGTGCGATTGATGAACAATTCCGCGCCTGCCCGGAACCGCTCATCCGGAAAATCAGTCTCCGGATTGACGATGACCTGCCCCTTGATGCCGTGGGCCCGCGCGATTCGTCCGACGACGGCCATTTCCTCCCATTTCGGCATTGCAGAATTGCAGAATTGCAGAATGACAGAACGCAATCACCCTTTGTACGGACTGTCCCGTATCTCCAAGGTCACCGTCTTGCCTTCCTTTTCCCCCGCACTGGCGGCGAGCGTGCGGAGGGCGGCCGCGGTGCGTCCTTGCTTCCCGATCACGCGGCCAAGCTCGCCAGGGCCGACGAACAGTTCGATGAGCGTGGTCCCCTTGTGCTGGGACTCCCGCACCTGCACCTCGCCGGGCCGATCCGTCAGCGCGCGCGCCAACACTTCGACGACGGCCCGGACGGCGCTCTTCTGATCCTGCGCGCTCATTTCGCGGGCGCGGCCGCGGGAGCTGGAACCGCAGGCCGCGTCAGATGGCGCGCGAGGAGCGTGCGCACCGAATCGGACGGCTGCGCGCCCTTCTTCAGCCAATGCTCCACGCGCTCCGTGTCGATGTTGACCGCCGCCGGCTTGGAGCGGGGGTTGTAGTGTCCGAGAATTTCGACGAAGCTGCTGTCGCGCGCGGCCCTGGAATCGGTCACGACCACACGGAAGAACGGGCGCTTCTTGGATCCCGCCCGTCGAAGACGAATGACGACCATCGGCTGCACTCCTTGATACGGCTCGGGGCTCGCGACCCGAGTCGAGAATACGCTGCACGGTGCGGGCAGGACTGAAGTCCTGCACCACAACTCTGGCAGGACTGAAGTCCTGCGCGACAACCCTCGGGTGTAGTGCAGGTCTTTAGACCTGCCTGCCATCGAGCCCCGGGGACTATCCCCGGTTGCGCAGCATCTGCATCGCGCGGCGGCGCGCGTGCTTGCCTCCGCCCGACAGCCCGGCCATGCCACCGAGCGACTTGAGCATCTTCTGCATCTGGACGAACTGCTTCAGCAGTCTGTTCACCTCTTCAACCGACGTTCCGCTGCCCTTCGCGATGCGCTTGCGGCGGCTGCCGTTGATGATGTGTTGCCGGCGTCGTTCGTCGGGCGTCATCGAGCTGATGATCGCCTCGATGCGTGTCACCTGCGTCTCGTCGGGCTTGTTCTCCGCCAGCGCCTTCAGATTGCCCATGCCCGGCAGCATGCCGATGACCTGCTCGAGCGGCCCCATCTTCCGGATCGTCCTGAGCTGATCACGGAAGTCCTCGAGCGTGAACTCGTTCGCCCGGATCTTCTGTTCGAGCCGCTCGGCGTCCTCGACATCGATCGCGCTCTCGGCGCGCTCGATGAGCGAAAGCACGTCGCCCATGCCGAGCACGCGCGAGACGACCCGATCGGCGTGGAACGGCTCGAGGTCCTCGAGGCGCTCGCCGCTGCCGACGAACGCGATCGGCACGCCAACGACCGAGACGACCGATAACGCCGCGCCGCCGCGCGCGTCGCCGTCCATCTTGGTCAGCACCACACCCGTGACGCCCACGCGGGCATGGAACTCGCCCGCGCTCTTGATCGCGTCCTGACCGGTCATGGCGTCGGCGACGTACAGCAGGTCGGACGGGTCGGTCGCATCCTTGACCGCGACAAGCTCCGTCATCAGCTCGTCGTCGATGTGCAGACGGCCGGCCGAGTCGACAATCACCACGTCGAAGCCGAGGGTCGCGGCCTCGGCCACGGCGCTCTTGGCCCGCTCGACCGGATCCACCAGGCCCGCCGGGTCGTGCACGCGAACCGACGCCTGCTGGCCGACGAGATTCAGTTGCTGAATCGCCGCCGGCCGCTTCACGTCGGTCGAGACGAGCAAGGGATGACGCCCCTCTTTCGTCAGCCATTTCGCCAGCTTGCCCGCCGTCGTCGTCTTGCCCGCGCCTTGCAGGCCGAGGAGCAGAATGACCCGTGGCCGCTTCGAAGTCTGGCGCAAGCCGCCCTCGGCATCGCCGAAGAGCGCCACCATTTCGTCGCGGACGATCTTGACGATCTGCTGGGCGGGCGACAGGCTGCGGAGCACGTCCTGCCCCATCGCCCGATCGCGCACGCGGTCGACAAACGCCTTGACGACCTTGAAGTTGACGTCGGCTTCGAGCAGCGCAAGCCGAATCTCGCGAAGCGCGGTTTCGACCTTTTCGGGCGTCAGCCGGGTCCCGCCGCGGAGCGCCTTGAAGGCGCCCTCTAGACGCGAGCTGAGCGCTTCAAACATTGAACGTGGGGCTCCGCCCCACACCCCGGCTCGGTCGCTCGCGGGGACCCCTACGCCCCGCGCCGCTCCCTCGACCTTCGACTCCGCTCAAGTCGACCCTGAGCAACGTCGAAGGGTCGCAGGCGCGCCGTGCGCGCCTTGCCCGTCATGCGGGAACGAGTACAAAATTCTCGGGTCGACCGGCATAACGGGAATCGACGACTCATCGCCCGCTAATCCGCTCTACCGCAAACACTTATCGTAGCGGACGAGCTTCGCGGCTGTCAAACGCCAAAGAGCGATCGTGCGGTCACACGCTCGACAGCTTGTGTCCGAGCTTCTCCTTCTTGGTCTTCAGATAACGACGGGTCGTGTCCGACGCCGGAATCTCGAGCGGCAGCCATTCGCTGACCGAGAGGCCGTGCCCCTGAATCCCGACGAGCTTGCGGGGGTTGTTGCTGAGGAGGCGCATGGAGCGCACCCCGAGGTCGCGCAGGATCTGCACACCCATGCCGTAGTCGCGCTGGTCGGCCTTGAAGCCCAGTCGTTCATTGGCCTCGACCGTATCGAAACCCTGGTCCTGCAGCTCGTAGGCCCGAATCTTGTTGCCGAGGCCGATGCCGCGTCCCTCCTGATTGAGGTACAGCAGCACGCCACGGCCTTCGTCGGCGATGCGCTGCAGGGCCGCATCGAGCTGCGGACCGCAGTCGCACCGGATCGAGTGCAGCACGTCGCCGGTCAGGCACCGGGAATGCACGCGGACCATCACATCCCTGCCGTCGCCGATCTCACCCGTCACGAGCGCGACGTGTTCCTGCTTGTCGATCTGATTCTCGAAGACGTGGACCATGAATTCACCGTGCGCGGTCGGGAGCTTGGCCGACGCCAATCGCTTCACCATGATTTCGGTGCGCATTCGGTACTTGATCAGGTCCGCAATCGTGATCATCGGCAGCTTGTGCTTGCGCGCGAACTTCGCGAGCTGCGGCACGCGGGCCATGGTGCCGTCCTCGTTCATCACTTCACAAATCACGCCGGCCGGATACAGCCCGGCGATACGCGCGAGATCCACGGCCGCCTCGGTCTGGCCGGCACGCACGATCACGCCGCCGGTCCGTGAACGCAGCGGGAACATGTGTCCCGGCCTGGCCAGATCCGCCGGCCGCGTGGCCGGGTCGATCGCCGTCAGCACCGTCGCGGCCCGGTCGTTGGCCGAGATCCCGGTGGTCGTCCGGTTCTTGCCTTCGATGGACACACAGAACGCGGTCTCGAGGCGCGAGGTGTTCTGCGCGACCATCAACGGGACGTCGAGCTCATCGAGCCGTTCGGGCGTCATCGACAGACAGATCAGCCCCCGGCCGTAGCGCGCCATGAAGTTGATCGCCTCCGGCGTCACCTTCTCGGCGGCGATGGTGAGATCGCCTTCGTTCTCCCTGTCTTCGTCGTCCACGACGATGATCATCTGGCCGACGCGGAAGGCCGAGACGGCGTCTTCGACCCGTGCGAAGGGGTTGGACGACCGCCGCGCGCCTTTGGCGATTTCAATCTGCTTCATCGGTGCCTCTGCTGACCCTCAGTGTCGCACGTCACTCGCGCCGAGCGGTGACAGCGTGAGCCCGGCCAGCTCCACGGCGCGCACGACGTACTTCCCGATCATGTCGCACTCCAGGTTGACGCGGTCGCGAACCTTCAAGGCCTGCATATTGGTGTGCTCCATCGTGAACGGGAGCACCATCACGTCGAACCGGCCGCTTCCGAGTCCGGCGATCGTGAGGCTGATGCCGTCGATCGCGATCGATCCCTTCGGCACCAGATAGGGCGCGAGCGCCGGCGGAAAGGCCACCGTGAGCCAGTGACAATCGGCGTCCCGGCGAAGCTCTTCGACGTGGCCAACGGCGTCGACGTGCCCCTGCACGAAATGGCCGCCGAACCGGCCGTCGGCGCGAAGCGGCCGTTCGAGATTCACGAGCGCACCGCGCGCGAGCGACCCGAGCGTCGTCACGCGCAGCGTCTCGGGACCGACGTCGGCGTGAATCTCCGATGCCTCGGCCAGGATCACCGTCAAGCACACGCCGTTGACCGCCAGGCTGTCTCCAGCAGCCAGCTCGGCGGCCATCGGCGAGCCGATGCGCAGCCTGGCGCCGCTCGTCGTCGGCTTGCGCTCGACAATGTCGCCGACCATTTCAACGAGGCCCGTGAACATACCCTTCGATCAGCACATCCGGCCCGAGGGGCTCCACGCGCGCTTCGAACAGGCCCGCGGAGGAAAACGGCCGCCCGCTCAAGAACCGGAGACCCGCGGGACCCAGCGTGTGCGGCGTGACGTACAATCGCACGAAATCGGCGACCCCTTCGTCCCACGCCGCCAGATGAATCGCGGCACCCCCCTCGAGCAGAAGCGAGCAGATCGTCCGTTCGCCGAGACAGCCGAGCGCCGCGCGCAGGGTCGCATCGGGAGCCACAACAATCGTCGCACCCCGTGCTTCGAGGCGGCTGCGCACATCTGCATGGCTGGCTCCGCCAGCCGTTGTCACGATGATGACAGGCCCTGCGTCGTGTGTCGAGAGCAGACGTGCGTCGGGCGGCGTGCGCAAGCTGCGGTCGAACACCACGCGTGTGAGCGGACGGGCGCGGTACGCGCCCCGCGCGGTCAGCAACGGATCGTCGGCGAGCACGGTGCCCACGCCGACGCCGATCGCGTCGACTTCGGCCCGCACGCGCTGAGCGTGGCGGTCGGCGGCGTCCGAGGTGAGTCGAGTCCGCCGGCCTGGCGCCTCGGCGATGCACCCGTCCCGGCTCGTGGCAGCCTTGAGCACGACAAAAGGCCGGCGCTCGCGAATCAGTGTGAAGAACGGCTGATTGAGCGTCGTGGCCGTCGTCTCGCCGAGCCCGACCTCGACCCTCACGCCGCGCTGGCGGAGAAAGGAGAAGCCCTGGCCGCGCACGATCGGGTTCGGATCCTCGACCGCGGCGACCACCCGGGAAATCCCGGCGTCGACGATGCGGACCACGCACGGCCCCGTGCGTCCGATGTGCGCGCAGGGCTCGAGGGTGCAGTACAGCGTTCCGCCGCGCGCGCGCGTCCCCGCCGCGTCGAGCGCGCGCACTTCGGCGTGCGGGTCGCCCGCGCGCTCGTGAAATCCCTGCCCCACCACCACCCCGTCGGCCGACACCACCACGGCGCCGACCAGCGGGTTCGGACTGGTGCGTCCGCGGCCGCGGGCCGCGTGAAACAGCGCACGCGCCATGTAGTCGGACGGGGTGAGCGTCACGGAATCCTTCGAACCGGTTTCACAACGTTTAAACCACGAAGGCACGAAGGTTCTTCTTTGTTTGTCACCATTTTTCTTCGAACAAGCCGTCCACGTACTCGTCCGCGGAAAACGGGACCAAATCGTCAATGCCCTCGCCGACGCCGACATAGCGTATCGGCAGATCGAGATCGTGGGCGATCGCCACGGCGACGCCGCCCTTCGCCGTGCCATCGAGCTTGGTCAGCACGATGCCGTTGACGCCGGCCACGTGCATGAACTCGCGGGCCTGCGCCAGGCCATTCTGGCCCACCGTGGCGTCGAGCACGAGCAGCACGTCCTGCGGCGCGCCGGGCACTTCGCGAGCCGCCACACGACGAATCTTGTCGAGCTCGCCCATCAGATTGACCCGCGTGTGCAGCCGCCCCGCGGTGTCGACCAGAATCGGATCGCGGCCCCGGGCCTTCCCCGACGCGATCGCATCGAAGACGACGGCCGCCGGATCGGCGCCTTCGCGCGCCCGCACCATATCGACGCCGGCGCGATCCGCCCAGATCTCGAGCTGCTCGACGGCCGCCGCGCGAAACGTGTCGGCAGCGCAAATGAGCGGCTGGCGCCCGTCTTTTTTCAGGAGGTTCGCGAGCTTGCCGACCGTCGTGGTCTTGCCCGTGCCGTTCACGCCGACGACGAGCATCACGGTGGGCGCACCTGCCGATCGGGGCGCGCGACCGACGGCCGCGAAGATCGCGCGGATTTCCTGCTTCACGACGTCGCGCAGGCTCATCCCGTCGCGCGGCCGGCCCTTCACGGCGGCGAGAATCCGACCGGTGGCCGCCACGCCGACATCGGCCGAAATCAGCAGCTCCTCGAGCGCCTCCATCGTCTCGACATCAACGGCGCGCGATCGGCCCTCCGGGGCGTCGGCCCGTCGAACGATGTCTTCAAAGCGTTCGACGAGCTGCTGCTTGGTGCGGGTGAGACTCGCGCGGATCCGGCCGAACACGCCCATCCGTGTGATCTTATCAGCCCGCGGCGAAAAGTCTGGCGTCGCACAGAGACGGGCAAGGCGTCCGGCCGGCAAGGCACGACAACCTAGTCGCGCCGGACGGCCAGCGATTTCTCTTTCGTCGTTTCACGACCACGACAGCGGGCGACGAGCCGAGGCAGATGGCGATTGTCCCCAACTGGACGGCCACGTTGCCGAAAAAATGGGGAAAGGCGGCACCGCCCGCCGCATTGGGTAGTGGGGCTGTTTGGCCGCTCGGTCGGAATGAGCAACTCGGCAGTCGGTAAACAGCACGGCGTTACTCGATATCCATCGTCGTTCGGCTGGCTGTTCGGGACGATCTCCCGCGCTCACCACGCGGTCCTCTGGATCCGACACGGCCGGCGACGCCTGAAGCGCCTTTTGGCGCCGAAGGACCTGCGGGACCGCGCGGACCTGCAGTTTCGCGGCGCGGCGGTTTATTTCTGTTCGGCGAACACGTCAGCCACTTTCAGCGCGAGTGCGGCCGTGTTGGCGTGCGCGACGTTCGACGCCACGGCAACGACGATCCCGCTGTCGCGGCGCGTCATCAGCGACATCACGCTTCCGCCTGCGAGCTGACCGTTGACGCTGTCTGCTTTCGTCGCCAGGGCGAAGCGGACGAGATCGGACGGCGTGGAATAGAACGCCATCCCACCCGCGCAGCACGCCAAGTCGCGCATGTACATCAGTCGTCGTCCACGGCGGGGATTGTTGTCATCGGATCTCGGGACGTAGAACGTCGCGCGATCGCCCGGCAATGGCTGCGCGGGGGCGGTGACACCAATCGGCCTGAGGATGATGTTGTGGACGAGCGTGAAGAGTGGGAAGTCATCTTCCGGCTCCCCGTGATGACTGGGGCTCCACTCGGCCGCCGAATCAGTGCCGGTGTTGGTCATGCCGAGGGACGCGACCGCGGCGGCGGTGACCACAGGTGCCGCGGTGCCGATGTTGAATCGAGTATCCGGTGTAACGGGCGTCTGCGTGACGACGTCCCTCCATCCGAACCCTTCGGCCCAGACGATGCCCACGCCCATGCCGACCGCGATCGAGACTCCTGGCAGGTTCTGCTCCCCGATGGCCGCACGCACCATCGACCGCGCGCGATCGACCGCTGCCGCCCATTGTGGCGAGGGCGCCGACTCGTTGACCGACGGCAGGTCCGGCGGTTGCGCGAAGAGAGGCGCTGCTACGGTGACCGCATGGGTGAGAAATGCCGCGAACGCGGCAATGAGAACGCCGACCGCCAGTGCGGTGCGCGCGGCCCAGATCGGCAGCCGGTTCCGTGCGGTCCTCACGCCGAACAGGACCGCGGCAAGCATCAGCAGGAATCCGATGACCGCCGCGCCGGGCGCGTCGTCGGCGTTGGCGACGTAAATGCCCATCGCGGCCATGGCCAGGCCGAGGGCGATGAGGGCGAATGCCTTCACGGGGTTCGTCACAGAGGATGTCATGTGCTAACACTCCCACAAACCGGCGTGGAAACGCGGAGGCCGCTGCCTGGTATCGAGGCCGTGCGACATTACTCTATTATGAAAAGGTCTCTGTTAAAAGGAGCAATCGCCGGGGTCGCTGGACGGCTGGAGAGCTCAACTGCTGCGAGTCGCTCGAATGATCGCATCCAGGTGATTGAGGTACTTCTCCAGCGCACGTCGGCCGGACGCGGTCAGCCTGTAATCAGTCCGCGGTGTGCGGCCTTCAAACGTTTTGTCGTATGAAACGTAGCCGGCGTCTTCGAGCTTGCGGACATGGCCGCCCAGGTTGCCATCCGACGCACTCAATGCGGACTTCAACTCTGTGAAAGACAACGACATGTCGTCCGCCGCCGCCAATGCGCTGACGATGCCAAGCCGCATGCGGTCGTGGAGCAGGCGATCGAGCGAGGTCGCGATCTCGGAGGCCGGGGCGGTGCTCGGTGCCCGCGTCGAGCCCTCTCGCTGAGCCTTCGTACTGACTTGGCGCGCCGCGCTTGATTTAGCCACCGTGATACCTCGCAATGTAAGCGCCGAATCCAACGTGCAGTCCGCCAAACCCGATCCCGAGCCAGACGTTGCCCCATTCGGGCAGTGTCAACGACGCGGCGATCCCGGCTGCCATGAAGCACGCCCCGAGCGCGCGGACCACCGGCACGCTGAACATCCCGCCCGTGAGCACCCCGACGCCGTACAACAGCAACCACGCCGGCGCCATGACATTGAAATCCCGCATCACCCACAGGTCATAGGTGATCGCTCCGCCCGCGACAAGCGGGGCCGCCGTCCCCAATGCGAACCTGCGCGCGTTCTTGCCGGTCAGCGCGATGCCGGCGCGCCGCGCCTTCCAAATCATCGCTGCCAGCTCAACGACAACAGCGATGGACGCAGCGCCAGGCCACGTCGCGAGCCAGCGTTCGCCAGTCGGCTGCCGAGCGCCCACGACCGCGGCGATCAGCCCGATGACGCCCGTTACCACGCCGCCGGCGCCAGGAACGGCGGTCAAGGCTGACGAGCGCTCCATCGCAGACCGGATGTACGTGAGATCGTCTGCCGCCCGGTTGCTGATCAAGCGAGGCTGGGGCTCGGGCACAACATGGATACTGTAGTGCAGGGAAGTGACCCACCACCCAGCATTGACCTTGTACCAGTTGGTCATCTAAGATGACCAACATGGCCATTCGCTCTCGTACAGCCCGATACGTCAACATCGCTGAAGCCAAGGCGCGGCTGTCGGAGCTCGTCGGCAGAGCGGCCGTTGGCGAGGAAGTCGTGATCGCCAAGGATCACAAGCTGGTCGCCAAACTGGTACCGCTCCGAGCGGCACGCACACCGCGCAAGCCTGGATCGGCCAAGGGCCAGATTTGGATCGCCCCCGATTTCGACGCGATACCGCGTGATTTCTCAAAGTACGTCAAATGAGGGTCTTACTCGACACACAGGCCTTCCTGTGGTGGGTCGACGAGGCTTCGCATTTGAGCTCACGCGCCCGCACAGCCATCGCCGCGCCGGACAACGAGGTCTTCCTGAGCATCGCCAGCTGCTGGGAGATCGCCATCAAGGTGAGTCTCGGCAAGCTTCGGTTGAAGGCGCCGGCCAAGCGCTTCTTCCCCGAGCAACTGGCAGCCAACGCTTTCGAGCTGCTCGGCGTCGAGCTCGATCACGTCTGTCGGGTGGCGACGCTGCCGTTCCACCACCGCGATCCGTTCGATCGTCTGCTCGTCGCACAGGCGATCGAGGAAGACCTCACGGTAGTGTCGACCGACGAGGTGTTCGAGCGCTACGGCGTCTCACGAATCTGGTAGCGCGGTGCCTTCTGTCTCCGCCTTCTGCCGCCGGACCATGAGCGCCTCGACGGCAGACCGGACGTCGGACTTCCCTTCGAGCACGGCGTACATCTGCGTGGCAATCGGCAGCTCCACGCCGTAGCGCCGGCCGAGCGCCAGCGCGGCCCCGGTCGTGTTCACGCCCTCCGCGATCATCTTCATGCCCGCGAGGATGTCTCCGAGCGGGCGTCCTTTGGCGAGCTCGATGCCCACATGGCGGTTGCGGCTCAACGCACCGGTGCACGTGAGCACCAGATCGCCGAGCCCGCTCAGTCCAGCGGTGGTGTCGCGCTGCCCACCCGCCGCGCACGCCAGACGGGTGATTTCGGCGAGCCCGCGCGTGATGAGCGCAGCGAGCGCGTTGTGGCCGAGCCCGCATCCCTCGACGACGCCGGCGGCGATCGCGATCACGTTCTTGAGCGCGCCGCCAATCTCGACACCGACCACATCGGGCGATCCGTACAGCCGGAAGTACGGCCCGCGGAACTCTGCCTGCACGAGCTCGATGGCCGTCCCGCTGGTCGACGCGGCCAGCACAACGGTCGGCAACCGCCGCGCGACCTCGACCGCGAAGCTCGGCCCCGACAGGACCACGACGGCGCGACCTGTGCCGAGCTCCTGCGCGATCACTTCCGACAGGCGGAGCAGCGTGTCGCTTTCGATCCCCTTGGTTGCGCTGACCACCGTCGCGTGCCGCCGGATATCGCGCGCCGCCGCGCGCATGACGGACCGCACGCCCTGCGTGGGGATGGCCGACACGACCAGGTCGGTGTCGCGCACGGCCGCGCCCAGACTGTCGGTGACTGTCACGCTCGAAGGAAGGGAGATGTCGGGCAAGTACACGGCGTTGGCTCGGCGCGCCGCGATGTCGGCGGCCAGCGCCGGATCACGCGCCCACAGCTGGACCTCGTGCCCCATGTGGGAAAGGTGCACGGCGAGCGCCGTTCCCCAACTGCCGGCCCCAAGCACTGCCACGTTTCGCATCCGTCACACCCTCGGCCGCCGCCCATCCTCGAGACGGGCAGACGCGACGGCCACTCGCCCGATGCGCCGCTCGGCGCCGTCGCGAAGCCGCGCCAGGTTGGAGCGATGCCGAAAGACGACGAGCACCGATGCGGCCGCCGCGGCGCCAACCACCGGACCGGGGCTCCCCGTGGCATAGGCCATCGCGGGCAGGGCGACAGAGGCGACGACCGATCCAACCGAGATGTACTTGGTCATCATGACACTCACGAGAAAGATCGCCAGCGCGGACGCCGTTGCGGACGGGGCCAGCACCGAGAACACGCCGCACGCGGTGGCCACGCCCTTGCCGCCGCGAAAACGAAGCCACACGGGATAAATATGACCGGCGATGGCGGCCAGGCCCGCGGCCGCCGGAACGCCGGGGCCGCCGGCATGCAGCCGCTCGGCCAGGAGCACGCTCACCGCGCCTTTGCCGATGTCGAGCAGCGCGACGAGGATGCCGGCCGCCACGCCGGAGGCGCGCAGCACGTTGGCGGCGCCCAGGTTGCCGCTGCCAACCTGCCGCAAATCCGATCCCCAGCGCCTGGCCAGCAGAAACGCGAAGGGGATCGACCCGACGAGATAGGCCAGGCCGATAATCAGGGACATACGAGGCGCGCCTGCGACAACCGAGTATAGGACGGTCCGGCCGGCAAGAGCCGACTCTGCACGAGCGCCACGGCCGATACATCGACGGCGGCCACGACGCCAGGCGTCCCCAGGACGGGGCGAGGCGACCGCCGGCCGTCGCGCCACCGCGCCAGCGTGAGGTGCGGATGGAACGGTCTCTTGTCCACCGCAACGCCGGCGCCGGTCAGCTTGGCCGCCACATGCGCATGAAGGTCGATCGCCTGCCGCAAGCCATCCACGACGCCCAGCCACAGCACTCGGGGAGCGCCGTTGGCCGGGAACACGCCAAGGCCGCCGAAGACGAGTCGAAACGGCCTCTGTCCAATGTCGGCGCTCATGGCTTCGACGAGCTTGGTGGCGTCGTCGGGAACCTCTCCGATGAACACGAGCGTGAGGTGCAGATGCTCGGATCGGACGAAACGGATCGATCGGGATTCGCCGCCTAGCGTCGACACGATCGCCTTCTGCTCGGCGTCGATCGCGACGCGCGCCTCGCCGGTCAGTTCGATGGCCGTAAACAGCCGCATCTCGAGCCTCACGCACTCGCCAGCGTCAGACGCAGCAGATTCATCGCGGCCTGCGCGGCCTGGAACTTGATCATCTCTCGGCCCCCGAAGAGCCGCACCGTGCGAATCGTGGCGCGGCCGTCCACCACGACTGCGATGGCCACCGTGCCGACGGGCTTCTCCGGCGTGCCACCGCCCGGTCCCGCTATGCCCGTGATGCCGATGCCGACGCGCGTGCCGGCCCGCCCGGCCGCGCCCTCCGCCATTGCTGTCGCCACCGCCTCGCTGACGGCGCCGTGTTCGCGAATGGTCGACTCCGGTACGCCGACGAGCTCCATCTTCGAGCGGTTGCTGTAGCACACGTAGCCGCGCTCCACGTAGTCGGAGCTCCCGGACACATCCGTCAGGCGCGACGTCAACAATCCACCCGTACACGATTCGGCCACGGCGATCGTCAGGTGTCTCGCGCGCAGCAGGTCGCCGACCACAGCCTCGAGCGGGCGCCCATCCACGCTGTATACAGAAGAGCCGAGCACTGTTTGGAGCTCGGCGACTGCGCCGTCGAGCGCCCGATCCGCCGCTTCGCGCGCGTTCGCCGACGCCGTCAGGTGCAGCTCGATCTGCCCGAGCACCGCCAGGATTGTCGTGACGATGGGCACCTCCTGTGCCGTCCACTTCGAGTACACGGGCTGGGCGACAGCATCGACCTCCGATTCAGGCCGTCCCGTGATCTTCAGCACGCGCCGGAACAGCCCGGCGCCGCCGGCCGATGGCGCGAGCCGGTCGCGAATCACGGCGTCGAGCATCGGCGTCATCTCGCGCGGCGGTCCCGGCAGGAGCACAAACGCGGTCCGGCCGCGTTCGATCCACAGGCCGGGCGCCGTGCCATTCGGATTGTCGAGCACGGTCGCACCGCGAGGCACCAAGGCCTGCCGTCGGTTGTTCTCGGTCATCGTGAGCCCGCGCCGTGCAAACCGCTCGCCCAGCGCATCGACGATGCGCGGGTCGACGTCGAGCGGAACGTTCATGATGCGGGCGACAGCGTCGCGGGTGATGTCGTCTTCGGTGGGCCCGAGGCCACCTGTCATGACGACCAGATCGGCCCACTCGGCCGCAGCGGTCAGCACGCGAACGAGCTCTTGCACATCGTCGCCCACCACCGCCTTGAGTCGGACGTCTCCGCCGATCGCATTCACCCGCTCGGTGATGACGAGGGAGTTGGTGTCGAGACGGAACGGCGTCAGCATCTCGCTGCCGACGGCGACGATGCAGACTAACATGGCAATAGATAATCGAGTAATCGAGTAATCGGGTAATTGCGTAATGGATTGATTGGCGAATCGAATTGGCTGGCCTGTTATCTCAATGCTCCCGATCCAATTACTCGATTACCCGATTACCCGATTACCCAATTACCCAACGCCAGGATCCCCCTGAGGGCGACATTGGCGTACACGGCGGCCATCAGGTCGTCGGCCATCACCCCAACGCCACGGGGCAGGCGTTCGAGCCGGTTGGCGGGATACGGCTTGACGATGTCGAACAAGCGAAAGAGCAGGAACCCCGAGCCGACCGACACCCAGCCGACCGGGTTCATGAACATCGTGACGAGCATGCCCATGACCTCGTCGACCACTGCCGGACCAGGATCGGTGGCGCCAAAATGGCGTTCGGCAACACCGCTGGCCCACGCGCCGACCGCGAAGGTCAGAACGATGACCGCCGCCTGAACGAACAGAGACGCCGGCAGCACGAACCACAGGGCGAGCCCCGCCAGCGACCCGAACGTGCCTGGCGCAACAGGTGCGTATCCAACGCCGCAGCAGGTGGCGATCGCGAGCGCGACGGAACGCATCGGACGCGGGTGATCAGGCCGACAGGCGGACGACGCGGGTGCCCGCGCACCGATCGTGGAGTCCGCGGTGATCGCGGCTCAGGGCCGTGAGGAATCCGAGGCCCGCGGGAACCGCGAGCACGACCCACACCAAAGTTCTCAGGACTGAATGGCCGAGGTCGATCGGCGCGTCTGAACCCGTGGGCACGACCTTGATGCCCGCGGCCATCTTTCCAAGCGTCTGTCCACCCGCAGTGAACGCGATGAAATACCCGCAGTTCTGCGCGACGAGGAACGCCAACAGCGGACCTTTCGGCAGGACGGCGAAATCGGCGGCCGTCAGCCCGCAAATCTTCATGGTGAAGTAGACAACGAGGGTGTCGATGGCCAGGAGGATCGTGAGGTCGAGTGCCACGGCGAGGGCCCGGACCCCAAGGCCGGCAGGCTCGAGGTCGACACTGTCGCCGGACCACGGCGAGGGCGTTCGACCCTCGAACGGGACGGCCGATTCGGCATCGGCAGCCTGGGCCAGATCCAACATCGGGAGGCGGCTCTGCGCGCGCAGCCGGGGCACCTCGGGCGTTGCGCGCCGCACCGCCAACGGGGGCCGCGGCGGCGACGGCTTCCTGATCAGGGGTTCATCGCCGAACGGAAGCTCGGAGCCGGCCGATGCGGGACTCGTCGTGGCGCGGTCGAGGCCCCGATCGCGCCTCTGCGCCGAAGACGGTCCATCTGCTGCTGGTGCCGCCCGAACGAGGAGCGTGCAATCGTCGAGCGCGCCTTCGGATCGGACGTCGTCGCGCATCGGCAGGTCCAGAAGCTGCGGCGGCGCCAACGAGAATTCGTATCCACAGTTGCGGCAGCGATCGACCGTCTCGAACCCGATGTAGCTGCACTTGGGGCACTTCATGGAAGCGAACCGTTGCCTGTGAGCGTCTCGGGATGGGCCGCCGACGTCAGCCCGATGAGTTGTCGCTGAACGTCGGTGCGCAGCCGGATGGCATCGACGTTCTGCGTGTCGGTCGGACGGACGTCATCGAGCGCCGTGAGCGCCTCGTGCAGATGGCCGCTCGCGGCCAACGCGCGGGCCCGCGCCAGCGCGGTCTCGCCTCGCCGCGGAATCGGCAGGCGGCCGTCCCCGGCCGTGGCCATCGCCGGCGCCGGCGGAAGAGGCGGCTCCAGCCCGACGAGCGATCGCCAGTTGACCGGATCGGTTCCCACGAGGAACACGCCGGCGGCCCCGGCGAGGCCGATGAACGCGACGACGAGCAGGAGACCCGCCCCGCTCGCGCGCGCGCCGTCCTGGCGTCGCGGCAATCGGCCCGGGGATGCGACGACCGCCGCCCGCGGCGCGACGGGGACGGCCTCGAGTCGGCTCAGACGACCAAGCACAGCCAGCGCCTCGTCGGAGGGCGCCCCCTGATTCATCGCGGCCCGCAGCAGGCGGCGGGCTTCGTCGCCCTGGCCGCGATTGAAGGCGGCGAGCCCGTTCTGCAGGAGCTCTTCGGATTCTCGCTGTTGCTCGGCAATCGCGCTGCGCGCGCGCTCGATGTAGGCGCGGGCTCTCGCGTGGCTGCGGTCGATGAAGAGCGCGCGCGTCCACACGGCGATCGCCTGCTCGTATTTCGCGGCGAAATAATGATCCAGGCCGACAAGCAGCAACTGCTCGATTTTCGCGTCGCGATCGGCCTCGAGCCCGGAATCGAGAGCGAGCGGCGCGTCAGTCCGCAAAGGATCAGACATGCATCAAGGTGACGAGGACGGACCGATTATAGTACTCGCGGATCGGCAATTCAACGGTCAATTTGACGAGTCCCCCAGGCCAGAAATCTGGACGCTGAACTGTTGAGATCTGAGCTCCAACGCTGAACGCTGAGAGCTTGTGAAAGAATCACCACATCGGCCAGATCCGTGCGCCGACATTGCTCGAACGTGCCCGGAAACGTTGTCGCGCTTGTTGGCACGCGTTGTGTACCGGGGCGACCTGTTCACGGGCCCTGAGCTCTGAGATTTCATGTCTCTGATCGAATGCGTCCCCAACGTCAGCGAGGGCCGCCGGAGTGCGGTTGTCGAGCTCGCCGCTCTCACCCTTCGCGCCGTGGGCGGCGTGACCCTCCTCGACTGCTCGGCAGACGCCGCGCACAACCGGTCCGTCTACACGTTTGTCGGTGAGCCGGGGCCCATCGAGCTCGCCGTGCTGGCCCTCTTCGAGCTCGCCGTCAGCGCCATCGACCTCAGGACCCACCGCGGCGAGCATCCGCGGATCGGCGCCGTCGACGTCGTGCCCTTCGTTCCGCTTCAGAGCGCGACGATGGCCGAGTGCGTGGGCCTGGCGGAGCGCGTGGGGTCTCTCGTCGCGGATCGCTTTCAGGTGCCGGTCTACCTATACGAGGAGGCCGCGCGCACACCGTCTCGCAGGGATTTGGCCGAGATCCGACGCGGCGGGTTCGAAGGCCTGGCGGTCCGGATGAGAGAAGGCTTCATGCCCGACTTCGGTCCGCCAGCGCCCCACCCGACCGCCGGCGCCTCGGCCGTGGGCGCGCGCCGGCCGCTCATCGCGTTCAACGTCAACTTGGACACCGACCGGATCGACGTCGCGACGGCCGTCGCCCGTGCTGTGCGCGAGCGCGGCGGTGGGCTGAGGTGGGTCAAGGCGCTCGGCGTCCGTCTGCCGAATCGCGGCATCGTCCAGGTGTCGATGAACCTGACCAACTACGAGGGAACGCCCATCGATCGCGCGTTCGACGCCGTACGGCGAGAGACGAGTCG
This sequence comes from Acidobacteria bacterium RIFCSPLOWO2_02_FULL_65_29, assembly GCA_001767435.1. GTDB lineage: Bacteria > Acidobacteriota > Vicinamibacteria > Vicinamibacterales > CAVVIG01 > 2-02-FULL-65-29. Next base: position 63,869 of record MEKT01000174.1, read on the forward strand.
TTACGGTGTGGACGTCCTCGAGAGCGAGATCGTCGGGCTGGCACCGTCAGCCGCGCTGACGGAGGAAACGGCGAACGCGGTGCGGCTGCGGGGCAGGTGGACGGAGAAGATTCTCGAGAACAGGATCGCTTCACTGCGCACCCGAGCACCCTAGACGGCCTCCTCTTCTTCCGCCCGCCTCGACGGCGCGATGCCGAAGGCCCGCATCTTCCGATAGAGGTTGCTGCGCTCCACGCCCAGGACCTCCGCCGTGCGCGACATGTTGCCCTGCTGCTCGGCGAGCGTCCGCAGGATCAGATCGCGCTCGAAGCGATCGCGAGCTTCGTGCAGCGTCAAGCGGTCGGCCGAGGGCACGACGGCATCGGGGCGCGGGGCGTCGGCCTGACGCAGAAAGGCGAGGTCGGCCACCGAGATGCACTCGCCCGGCACCATGATCATCAGCCGTTCGATGACGTTGCGCAGCTCGCGCACATTGCCGGGCCAGGGGTAGCGCTGCAGCATGGACGTGGCAGCGGGGGCGAATTGTTTTAGGCGCCGGCCGTCTTCGCGTGCGAGCTCGGCCATGAAATGATCGGCCAGGAGCGGAATATCCTCCTGCCGCTCGCGCAGCGGCGGCACGAAGATGGGGATCACGTTCAGACGGAAGTACAGATCCTCGCGGAACTGGCCGGTCTTGATGGCCTGCTGGAGGTCCTTGTTGGTCGCCGCCAGCACGCGCGCGTCCACTTTGATGCGCGCGGTCCCGCCGACGGCCTCCATGGTCTGCTCTTGGAGGACGCGCAGCACCTTGGCCTGCGTCTTCAGGCTCATGTCGGCGATTTCGTCGAGGAAGATGGTTCCGCCATCAGCCACCTCGAACTTGCCGCGGCGATCGGCCACAGCGCCCGTGAACGCGCCGCGGACGTGGCCAAAGAGCTCGCTTTCGATCAGCTCCTCCGGAATCGCCGCGCAGTTCACTTCCACGAACGCATTCGATCGGCGCCGGCTCAACGCGTGGACCGTGCGGGCCACGAGCTCCTTCCCAGTGCCGTTCTCGCCGTAAATCAGCACACGGCCGTTGGTCGGCGCCGCCATGGCCACCTGCTCGCGCAGCTGGCGCATCGCGTAGCTCTCGCCCACCATCATCTGCGTGCGATCGACGCGGGCTCTGAGCGCCTGGTTCTCGGCTTCGAGGCGCCGCTGCCTGAGGGCATTGCGCACGACGAGCACGGTCTTGTCGAGCGACAGCGGCTTTTCCACGAAGTCGAACGCGCCCATCTTGATCGCCCGCACCGCGGACTCGATGTTGCCGTGACCGGAAATCAGCACGACCTGGGTATCGACCTGCCGTTCCCGGAGGCGGGCCAGCGTCGCCAGGCCGTCCATCCCTGGCAGCCAGACGTCGAGCACGATGAGATCGACCGGCCCACGGGTCACCCGTTCGAGGCACGCCTCGCCACTGGCCACGGCCTCGACGTTGTAGCCCTCGTCCTTCAGGACGCCGCTGAGCGAGCTGCGCACGCCGGGCTCGTCATCGACAATCAGGATGGTTGGCTTCATGGATCGTCACGCGCCAGTTGACAGTTGACCCTCACAGTCGACAGGTGCTCACGCTGTTGACTGTCAACTGTGGACTGTCGACTCGCCGTGAAGCCGCCGGTCAGCATGGCAACTCAATTGTAAATCGCGTACCCCTTGGTGTGTTGTCGCCGACCTCGATCGAGCCGCCGTGCTCCGCGATGATCCGGCGGACGATTGCCAGCCCGAGACCGCTGCCCCGCCGCTTGGTCGAGTAGTAGGGCAGAAAGAGCTTTTCCCGCTCGGCGGCTGGAATGCCCGGACCATCGTCAGCCACGACGATGCGAACGACGTTGTTCGGCTGGTCGCGGGCGGTCTCGACCACAATGCGGCCGCGGCGCTCCATGGCCTCGATGGCGTTGTCCACGAGGTTGATGATCACACGGCGGATCTGCCCGGCGTCGAGGCGGACGAGCGGCACGTCGCCGGCGAACCGGTGCTCGATCGTCACGTCGGTGCAGATGCCGTTGTAGAGCGCCAGGCTTTCTCCGATCAGCTGATGGAGATCGGTCGGCGCCGCCTTTGGCGACGGCATCCGCGCGAACTGCGAGAACTCGTCCACCAGGCCTTTGAGCGATTCGACCTCGCCCACAATCGTGCTCGTGCACTCGTCCACCAGCGCCCGGGCGCCAGAGGGCGCGGTGGCAAAATGCCGCCGCAACCGTTCGGCCGACAACTGAATCGGCGTCAGGGGGTTCTTGATCTCGTGCGCGAGGCGCCGCGCCACCTCGCGCCACGCGGCGACCTTCTGCGTGCGAATGAGCGGCGTCACGTCGTCGAGCACGATCACCAGGCCCTCGGGCGTGCCGCTCTCGCGGACGAGCGCCGTGGCCGCCGCCGCCAGGTGCAGTTCCTGGCCGTCCCGCTCGAGCGCGATCTCTTGAGCCGCGGGCTCCGAGCTGGCTCGGCCCGCGCCGGCCAGCCAGGCCCCAATCGGTTGCAGGTCGGGACGCTCGAAGACCGCGCGCGCCGGCTGCCCGACCGCGCGTCGATCGAGTCCGAGCAGCCGCGCCGCCGCGCTATTGATCGTCGTAATCGCCCCCGAAGAATCCATCGACACGACGCCCGTGGTGATGCGCTCCAGAATCGTCTCGATATACCGCCGCCGGCCTTCGACTTCCAGATGCTTCCGCTCGAGCTCGATGGTCGACCGATCGACCTTCCGACGGCTGCTCGCGAGCTCGCCCGCCATCGTATTGAATGCCTCGGTCAGCGCGCCGAACTCGTCGCGGCTCTGAGGCTCGATGCGCTGGTCGAGTCGCCCGGCGCCGATCTCGCGCGCCGCGGCCGCCAGCATCTGGACCGGGCGCGTGATGCGCTTGGCGAAGTACGACCCCATCCACGTCGCGCCAAACAGCATCAGCAGCGTGACCATGAGAAAGATAGACAGGTACAAGCCCGTCATCGGCTGCTTCAGCACGCGGAGCTGGTTGTAGCTCTCGAACGCCTGCGTCAGGCGACGCGAGCGCGCCGCGAGATCGCCGGTCAGATAGTCGGTCGCCACCACCACACCCGTCGTTCGGTCATCCTGGTCCCGGACGACGGCCGCCGCATGCAGAAAGTCGCCCGCCGCGCCCAGCGCCTCGATGGACCGCGTCTCGAGCGATCCGCCGAGCGCCTGGTCCGCGAGACGATCGGCGGCCGCCCGGCTGTATCCCGGGGGCAGATCGGACGCCGCCACGTCGAAGACGGGCTGCAGCCGTGCCAAGGCGCCGAGACGGTAGACCGCCACCATCTTCACGCGTTCGTCGGTCACGAGCGGCGCCAGCAGCGCCCGCAGGGGCGCCACGTCCTGGCTGGCAAGGTCCACGCCGGCCAGCAACCGCGCGATCCGCGCGGCGTTGTCGTCGATTGCCATCTGCCGCTCGTGGTAGTAGTCGGCGGCAATTTGGTTCGCGCCGGCCAGAATCTCGTCCATGGGCGCGTTGAACCACCGGTCGATGCTACTGAGAATCAGCTGGCTGCCCACGGCGAGCACAACCAGCGTCGGCACGAGCGTCATGACGAGCAGGAGCGCCACGAGCTTGGCGCGGAAGCGCGCGAACGGCAGGCCGCGGCGCCGCTCGACAACGAGCTTGACGATGTTGCGCGCGAGCACGAAGACGAGCGCCAACAACATCGTCAGGTCGGCGGCCGACAGCCCATAGAGCACGAATTCGGTCAGAAAGTCCGGCGAGAAGCTGGGGGTCCGGTTGGCCAGTAGAAGAATGGCGACGAGCACGGCCGTCAGCACGACAACGGCTGCGAGAAGGAGGGGCGTGTTATCGCGGAACGGACGCCTGGCAGGCGGCGGCGCTGGCGCCGGCCGACTGGCGCGTCGCGGCGTGATCGGCGTGACCGTCGCAGGCATGCCTAGCCCCAGCCTCTACCAGTCGTCATTCCTTGGCGTTCAGCAGACCCTCGAGCTCGCTCATGAACTCGCCGATGTCTCGGAAGTGCCGATACACCGAGGCGAAACGGACGTACGCCACCTTGTCGAGTTTCTTCAGTTCTTCCATGACGAAGGCGCCGATGTCGGCCGTGGCGATCTCTTTCTCGGGCCGCTCCTGCAGCGAGGCTTCCACGCGATCGGCCACGCCTTCGAGCGCCGCCACGCTCACCGGGCGCTTCTCGCAGGCTTTGAGCAGCCCTCCCACGAGCTTCTGTCGATCGAACCGCTCGCGCGTCCCGTCTTTCTTGACGACCATGTACGGGATTTCATCAATCCGTTCATAGCTCGTGAAGCGCTTGCCGCACTCGAGACACTCGCGACGCCGCCGGATGACCTCGCCCTCTTTGCTTTCCCGCGAATCGACGACCTTGTCGCCAAGGTGCGCGCAGTAGGGACACTTCATGGGTCAGGCCGGACGCCCGGGATCGGCCTGATCGGCGAGCTGGCGCATGCCCGCGAGATTCAATCCTTCCTGCCCGGCAAACAGCAAACCGAGGAGCAGCGCCGGCCCGATCGACAGCGCGTGCAGCACGATGGCCGACCCGACGGCCGCCGTGTTCGACACGCCGAAGAACATCGTCAAGCCGAGGCGGAACATCTCGTGGAACCCGCCGACCGCGCCAGGCGTCGGCACGGCGACGCCAATGACCAGGAGCGCCATCAGCAGAAACGATCCCGTGAACGGCACGGGCAGGCGAAACGCCATCGTGACGGCCCAGATACCCAAGCCGATGCACAGCCACAGAGGAAATGACCAGACGAGCGCCCCAAGCAGGCGGCTCGGCCGGCGGATCGCGCCGAGGCCAGTGGCAAATTTCTCGCCGATGCGGCCGAGGAGTCCCGCAAGAGCCGACGGCAACACCTGCCCGAGCCGAGTGAGCGTCTGGCCGAGGCGGGCCGGATCCTTGGCCAGGAAGAAGAGCACCGCCAGCGCCGAGAAGGAAACGGCGGCTGCGGTGGCCCCGGCCCATTTGACGGCGGTGAATGCCACCTGATTCGAGGCGTCCAGATCCCGGCCGAAGATCAAGACGTACGAGGCCAGGAGCACGAGCACGGCGACGGTGTCGAGCAGGCGCTCGAGCACGATTGTAGCGAACGCACCGGTGGCGCTCATGCGCTCGTGCCGGGCGAGGAAATATGGGCGAATGACCTCGCCAGCCCGCGCTGGTAGAACACTGCTGGCCGCAAAGCCGACGGCCGTGGCGCGAAACGCGTTTGCAAACGACGTGTGACCCAGCGGTTCGAGCAAGTACTGCCAACGCCAGGCTCGAATCGCCAGGTTGATGAACATGGTGACCAGCGAAAGCGCGAGCCAGTCGGGGCGAGCGCGCATGATTTCTCCGGCCACGCCCCGCACGTCGACCTTATAGAGGAAGACGCCCAGCAGTGCGAAGGCCAGCGCCAGCACGACGATCGTACGAAAATGTGATCGCATCCCCGGCGGTCTCTACTATAACGCCCTACCGGCCTCCCTGCCGCCCTGCCGCTATATCGCTGTATGTTGTTGTTGTCTGCGCGCGGCATCCCCTGTAAGATGCCAGCCTTCCGCGCGAGGAAACCCGTTGCAGCTCGCCGTTCCAGTCCTGCACACCACGATCGCCCGCCACGGGCCGTCTCGACACGGCAAGGTCCGCGACATCTATGAGTTCGGCGATCGCCTGTTGATCGTCGCCACCGATCGCATTTCGGCCTTCGACTACGTGCTCGGATCGGGCATTCCCGACAAAGGCAAGGTGCTGACCCAGATCTCGACGTTCTGGTTCGAGCGCACGACGAGGATCGTGGCGAACCACGTGCTCTCCACCGATCCCCGCGAGTACCCCGAGGAGGCTCGCCCCGACGCCGACATGCTCGCCGGGCGGTCGATGCTCGTGCGGCGGACCGCTCCGCTGCCGATCGAGTGCGTGGCGCGCGGCTACCTGTCGGGATCTGGCTGGAAAGACTACGCGGCGACCGGAGCGGTGTGCGGCATCCGCCTCCCCGCCGGCCTCTGCGAGTCGGACCGGCTGCCCTCGCCCATCTTCACCCCGGCCACCAAGGCAGAGAGCGGCCACGATCTCAACATCGGCGAGGCGGAAGCGGGGCGTCTCGTGGGTCCATCGGTCCTCGCGCGAGCGCGCGCGCTCACGCTGCAGTTGTACGCCGAGGGCGCCGCGCACGCCGAATCGCGAGGCATCATCGTGGCCGACACGAAGTTCGAGTTCGGGTTGCTCCCCGACGACGGACGGCCCGACGAGCATCGCCTGATCGTGATCGACGAAATGCTGACGCCGGACTCGTCGCGGTTCTGGCCTCGGGACTCGTATCGGCCAGGGCGGCCGCAGCCGAGCTTCGACAAGCAATTCGTGCGCGACTACCTCGAAGCCATCAAGTGGAACAAGCAGCCGCCCGTACCGTCGCTGCCCGACGAGGTCGTGGCGAAGACACGCGAGAAATACGTCGAAGCGTTCCGCCGGCTCACCGGCCGGGAGCTGGCATGATAAGTGAGAAAATCGAGCGCCTCGTGGAGGAGATGGTCGACAAGGACGTCCAGTTCGAGGACGCCGTCCGCGAATTCGAGAAGCGATTCATCAGCCGGGTGCTCGGGCGCTGCGACGGCAGCCTGACGAAGACCGCCGACGCACTCGGCATGCACCGCAACACCCTGGCACGCAAGATGGGGGATTACAAGATCAGGAAACGGGCGGGCTAGGCAGAGTTGGCACTCAGCCCTTGACACTGCCAACCACCCAACTATAATTAGCAGTCGCCCATGGTGAGTGCTAGCTCGCCTGGGTCAGCCCGAAAGGCTCAATACAACCTCACGACAGACGGAGTAGACAGCATGAACGTCAGACCGCTGCACGACCGAATCATTGTCAGGCGCATCGAGGAAGGCGAACAGAAGATCGGCGGCATCATCATCCCCGACTCGGCGAAGGAGAAGCCGCAGCAGGGGAAGGTCATCGCGGCCGGCAACGGCAAGACCAAAGACGACGGCAAGCGGACGCCGCTCGACGTCAAGGCCGGCGACCTCATCCTGTTCGGGAAGTACTCGGGACAGGAGATCAAGCTTGACGGCGAAGAGTACCTCATCATGCGTGAGGACGAAGTGCTCGCCGTCATCGAAGACAAGAAGAAGAAATAACCATTCGGCTATCAGCTCTCGGCGATCAGCCGTCGGCGACGGTGAGCCGCGTCGCCCGGGCCCTCTGGCCGAGACGGTCGATTGCGCCAACCACTGAGAGCTGACAGCTGAGAGCTGAAAGCCGAGAGCGACAGGAGAACAAAGAGATGGCAAAGCAGATTGTGTACGGCGAGCACGCGCGCCAGGCGATTCTGAGCGGCGTCAACCAGCTAGCCGACGCGGTGAAAGTGACCCTGGGGCCGAAAGGACGCAACGTCGTCCTCGACAAGAAATTCGGTTCGCCGACCATCACCAAGGACGGCGTGACCGTGGCCAAGGAAATCGAGCTGAAAGATCCCCTGCAGAACATGGGCGCCCAGATGGTGCGTGAAGTCGCGAGCAAGACATCCGACACGGCGGGCGACGGCACGACCACCGCGACCGTGCTCGCGCAGGCGATCTACCGCGAAGGCGCGAAGAACGTCGTGGCTGGCGCGAACCCGATGGACATCAAGCGCGGCATCGAGCGGGCCGTCGAGGCCATCACCGCCGAGCTCAAGAAGATGTCCAAGCCTGTCAGCGGCAACATGGTCGCGCAGGTCGGCACCATCTCGGCCAACAACGACGAGAACATCGGCAAGATCATCGCCGACGCCATGGACAAGGTCGGCAAGGACGGCGTGATCACGGTCGAGGAAGCCAAGAGCATGGACACCTCGCTCGAGGTCGTCGAAGGCATGCAGTTCGACCGCGGGTATCTCTCCCCCTACTTCGTGACCGATCCGGAGCGCATGGAAGTCGTGCTCGAGAACCCCGTCATTCTGATCCACGAGAAGAAAATCAGCTCGATGAAGGACCTGCTGCCGGTGCTCGAGCAGGTGGCGCGCCTCGGCCGGCCGCTCCTCATCGTCGCGGAGGACGTCGAGGGTGAAGCGCTCGCGACGCTCGTGGTCAACAAGCTGCGCGGCACGCTGCAGGCGGCGGCCGTGAAGGCGCCGGGCTTCGGCGACCGTCGCAAGGCCATGCTCGAGGACATCGCCATCCTCACGCACGGCCGCGCCATTACCGAGGATCTCGGGATCAAGCTCGAGTCGATCAAGATGGAGGACCTCGGCAAGGCCAAGAAGATCACCATCGACAAGGACAACACGACGATTATCGAGGGCGGCGGCGGCACCAAGGACATCGAGGGCCGCGTGAAGCAGATTCGCGCCCAGATCGAGGACACGACGTCGGACTACGACCGCGAGAAGCTGCAGGAGCGGCTGGCGAAGCTCGTGGGCGGCGTGGCCGTGATCAAGGTCGGCGCGGCGACCGAGACCGAGATGAAGGAAAAGAAAGCCCGCGTCGAAGACGCGATGCACGCGACCAAGGCGGCCGTCGAAGAAGGCATCGTGCCCGGCGGCGGCGTGGCCCTCATCCGCGCCGGACGCGTGCTCGCCAAGCTGAAGCTCGACGGCGACCAGCAGATCGGCGTCAACATCGTGGCGCGCGCCATCGAAGAGCCGATGCGGTGGATCGCGATCAACGCGGGCCACGAGGGCTCGATCATCGTGCAAAAGGTGCGCGAGATGAAAGACGACGAGGGCTTCAACGCCCTGAACGACAAGTACGAGAACCTGGTGCACGCCGGCGTCATCGACCCGACCAAGGTCGTGCGCTCGGCGCTTCAGAACTCCTCGTCGATCGCGTCGCTCCTGCTGACGACCGAAGCGCTCGTCTCGGAGATTCCTGAAGAGAAGAAGGAAGCACCGGCGCCGGGCGGCGGCGGCATGGGCGGAATGTACTGAAAAGAAGTTAGAAGTCAAGACATAGCAAACGAGCCCGGACGCGATCGCGTGCCGGGCTCGTTCGTTTTTTCCTGCCCAGCCTGCTCGGCCCGCCCCGCCTGCCCTGAGCGAGCGGAGCGAGTCGAGGGCCTGCCCTCCGATCAGCGGAGCGCGAAACTGAGCTCGATCGTGACCAGCACCGGCACCGGCTGCCCGAGGCGAGTGCCCGGGCGGAAACGCCATTTCTCCGCGGCCTTCACGGCTTCTCGGTCGAGGCCGAACGTCTGGTCGAGTGAGCGTACGACCTGGACGCCTGTGCACTCGCCATTCGGTTGCACGACACACTCGACCCACACCTGGCCCTGAATCCGCGCGCGCATGGCCTCGGAGGTGTACTGCGGCTTGACCTCGTTGATCGGTACTGGCGTCGTCACGCCGTTCCCGGGCCTGTAGGTGCCGCCACCAGTGCCCCCGCCGCTGCCCGGCCCCAGTCCGGAACCGGTGCCGGGACCGACACCCGTGCCGACGCCGGTGCCCGCGCCGCCGCCGGCGCCCGATCCTTGAGACAGCGTCGAGGGCGTCGATGCGACGTCGATCGTGCCCATCAACGTTTCGTTCGCGGCGGCCAGCGTGACCGCGGGGATGGTCAGCGCCTCGATCGGCGTCGGCTCCTCCTTGGGCTCTTCCTTCGGCGGCTCGAGAACCGGCGGCTTCTCAATCGGAATGGTGATCTTGTCCTTGCCCGGCAACTCGGCCTTGCGCGGCGGGTCGGGCATCTTGTTGCCGCCACCGCCTCCGCCGCCACCCGGGCCCGGCTCGGCGAGCCAGATGATCTGATCGCTCGGCGGCACGAGAGCAGCGACCGTGTCGGTTGAGGGCGGCGTCCAGCGGTTGGCCACGATCAACAACGCCAGCAGGCACGCGTCGAGCAGGATCGACGCGCCGACCGAAAACCCCAAGCGGGCAGGCTGGCGCTCGAACGCAAACGAGATTTCCTCGGGATGCGCGCCCGGAATGTGCACGGAAAGATGCCCGGCCGAAGCGTTGACGGTCGTCCGGCCGATGTTGGTGGTCTCTGGCATGTCAGGCGAGCCGAGCCCGCGAGTACATTTTCGCCTACGCGTCCGAAGGGCTGCAACTGCAAAAAGAATGCCCCCTAGGGCGAGGCCTCTTGTTGGACGATCCCGAAGGCCATCCGGCCTGACTGTCTCAGCGCGAGTGCGACACGCGTCGCCTGGACCCTACACTCGGCCGGTCCAGGCGCCAATCGCGGCGTTGCCGCCGCCGTAGGACAGCAGCACGGCCAAAGCGTCGGCGGCGCGCGGCTCGCTGTGGACCGCGACCAGCACGCCGCCGCGTGCGGTCAGCGCTTCGAAAATGCGGCCGTCGTGCGACTGAAATCCGACACGGCGCATGGTACCCGCCAAGCCGAGCTTCGCAAGATCGCCGGGCGCCGACTGAAGGGCCGGGACGAGCGGGCCACGCGCCAGCACCGCGCCCGCCGCGGCCACCTCCAGGCGCTCCCCGGCGGCGCCGAGCGCGCTCTGAATGAGCGCGGAAACCTCCGGACTGTCCTTCGCAAGGATCGTCAACGACTCGGCCGGCAACCCAGCGCGCTTGAGGGCGGCGAGGCCCTTCTCGGCCCACGAGACGTCCTGGAAAACGCCCACCGTGAATCGTCCCGTCTCGACGTCGATCATGGGAGAGTAATGTATCACGTTCCTTTCGCGCGTTCGTTCACAACACGGACACAGAGGACACAACGCTGGGGCCCGACGAGAAAGTGAAGATCGATGTTGCCGTGATCGGCGCCGGTCCGGCGGGCGCGTGGACCGCGTATCTGCTCGCGGCCCGCGGCGCTCGCGTGGTCCTCGTCGATCCCTCACATCCCCGCGAAAAGCCGTGCGGCGGCGGCGTCACCGCCCGTGCGCTCGACCTCGTCGCTGACGGGCTCGGTGCCCTTCCGTCACTGGTCGCCATTCGCTCGGCGCGTTTCGTGGACTCGACGTCGGGCGCGTCGGTGGCCGTCCCGTTCGCCGAATCGCCCGTTCCGGCCCTCTCGGTCGCGAGCCGCGCGCAGTTCGACGCCGCGCTCGTCGCCGCCGCGGAACGGGCCGGCGCGACGCTCATCCGAGCGCGCGCGACGTCGGTCACGCGCGACGGCGCCTCATGGCGCATCGCCTGCGCGAACGGGGCCCTCCACCGCGCGGCGTCGATTGTCGGCGCCGACGGCGCCAACAGCCTGACGCGCCGACACGTCGCGCGGCCCTTCCGGCGCGATCAGCTGTCGATCGCGGCCGGGTTCTTCGCGCATGGTGCGACGAGCCGTGAGGTCGTGATCGAGCTCACGAGCGACCCACCCGGCTATCTGTGGTCGTTTCCCCGGCCCGACCATCTGGCGATTGGCATCTGCGCGCAGGCCGACGCGGGCGTGGGATCCGCAGCCTTGCGCGATCGCGCCGCGCGATGGATGGAGGCGGTCGGCCTCGCGCGCGGAACGCGCCTGGAACCGTACAGCTGGCCGATTCCCTCACTGTCGGCCGTGGATCTGGCCGTCCTCGAAGTTGCCGGGCCAGGCTGGATGCTGGCGGGCGACGCCGCCGGACTCGTCGATTCCATCACGCGCGAAGGGATTTTCTTCGCCCTGCAATCGGCGGGCTTTGCCGCCGACGCGTTGTCGGCGGACCAGGCGCGGGCCTGCCGTGAGTACCGCGATCGCGTGCACGCCGAGATCGGATCGGAGCTGGCGCGCGCCGCCCGCCTCAAGGCAGGCTTTTTCCGCCCAACCTTCATCCGCCTCATGATCGAGGCGCTGAGGGAAAGCGAGGCCGTCCGCCGCGTGATGGCCGATCTGATCTCCGGCGCGCAGCCCTATCGGGGCCTCAAGTGGCGGCTGGCCAAGACGTTCGAGCTGAGGCTGGCGGTCAGAGCGCTGCGGCGGCGGTAAGGGCCCGACGCCGGCAGGCGATCGGCCCGCGCGGAGCCGACGTGGTACAATCCTCAACCGAAGGAGTCAGACCATGGGTCGAATTGGACTTCCCGAGCTGGTGATCATCTTTCTCATCGTGATCGTCATCTTCGGGGCCAATCGTCTGCCGCAGCTCGGCAAGGGCATCGGCAGCGCGATTCGCAATTTCAAGGATGGGATCAAGGACGAGACCGCCGACCACAAGGGCAACTAGCGGCGTTTCTGGCGCTCTCTCCGTCCGGGCCTCTGCTTCGGGCGTCTGCGTTCGAACCGGGGCCGCGCCGCTGATCGGTGCGGGCCCCGTTCGCCTTCCCTGACACGCTCGAGGATCTCCACCAGGCCCAGATCGATCTGCCGGAGCTCTTGGCTCACGCGAACGACCTGCACCTGCACCTTGTCGCCGAGCCGATAGGTCTTCTTCGTATTCTCGCCGCGCAGGACGTGCGCCTCCGCCTCGAACCGGTAATAGTCGTCGGCCATCGTCGACACGTGCACCAGCCCCTCGACATAGTGCTCGATGAGCTCGATGAAGAGCCCAAAGGCCGCGACGCCCGTCACGTAGCCCTCGAATTCATCGCCGACTTTGTCGGCCATGAACTTCACTTTCTTCCACTGCACGAGCTCCCGCTCCGCCTCGTCGGCACGGCGCTCCATCTCGGAGGTGTGCCGGGCGATCTCGGGTAGGTCCTCGGTGAGACTCTCGCGCGCCTCCGCGGTCAGGTGGCCCTTACGCGCCGCGCGCAGCGCGCGGTGCACCACGAGATCGGGATACCGGCGGATCGGCGAGGTGAAGTGGGTGTAGCTCGGCGACGCCAGCCCGAAGTGGCCGAGGTTCTCGGGCGCGTAGCGTGCCTTCTGCATGGTGCGCAGCATCAGAAAGGCAATCGGCTTCTCCTCGGGCTTGCCGTGGATCTTCTCGAGCAGGCGCTGAAAGTGGCGAGGTTTCAACTGGTCGAGCGGCGCGGCCAGACTGCAACCGAACCCCGAAACGAACTCCTCGAACTTCGCCACCTTGAGGACGTCGGGCGCCTCGTGGATGCGGTAGAGCGACGGCGCCGCCTCGGCGTCGAGATAGGTCGCGACGGTCTCGTTGGCCAGGAGCATGAACTCCTCGATCAAGCGGTGCGCCACGTTGCGCTCGAGCGCGATGATGGCCTCGACCAACCCGGCCTCGTCGATCACGACTTCGGTCTCGTTCAAATCGAAATCGATCGACCCGCGGCGGCGGCGCGCGTCGTTCAGCACGTGAAAGAGCTCGTGCATCAGCTCGAACATCGGCACGAGCGCCTTGTACTGCGTGATCAACGCCGGGTCGCGGTCGGTCAGGATGCCGTTGACCGCCGTGTAGGTCATGCGCTCGTCGCTGTGGATGACGCCATCGTGGAACTCCCGCCGCACCACGACGCCACCTGGATCGATCTCCATGAAGCACGACTGGACCAGGCGATCGACGCGAGGGTTCAGGCTGCACAGGCCAGTCGCCAGTTCCGAGGGAAACATGTGCACGGCGCGCTCGGGGAAGTACACCGACGTGCCGCGGTCGTAGGCCTCCCGATCGAGTGCGCCGCCCTCGTCCACGTAGTGCGACACGTCGGCGATGTGCACGCCGAGCCAGTAATGGCCGTCGGCCAGCCGTTCGATCGTGATCGCGTCGTCGAAGTCGCGTGCATGCTCGCCGTCGATGGTCACCGTCAACAGGCGCCGGAAGTCGCTGCGTCCGCGGATGTCCCGCGGCGACACACCCGAGCCGAGCCGGACGGCCTCCGACACCGCCTCCTCCGAGTGCGCGTCGGGAATGCCGTACTTGCTGATGATGATCTCGTTGTCGACGCCTGGCGCGTTGATGTCACCGAGCACCCGCGCGACTCGTCCGAGCGCGCCGCGCGTCGCCGTGGGCCAGCGCGTGACCTCGACGGCCACCATCTCGCCTGCCTGGGCACCGCGCTCCTCGCCCGGCGGCACGACCACGTCGATGAGCACTCGCCGATCGAAGGGCACGATATGCGCCCGGCCGTCCTCGCCGCGCTCGTACCGGCCGACGAGCCCGCGCGCGCCATGTTCGAGGATCCGGATGATGCGCCCTTCGGTGCGCCCGCCCTCCTTGACCCGCTCGATTCGCGCGACCACGCGATCGCCGTGGGTGGCGTCGTTCAGATGCGGGCCCGCGATGTAGATGTCGCCGCCCTCGATCGGCCGCTCCGGCACGACGAAGCCGTAGCCTGAGGGATGCGTCTGCAGGCGGCCGACGTGCAGGTCCATCTTTTCGGGAAGGCCGAACCGATGACCGCCGACCAGCACCAGGTCGCCCGCCGCGACAAGCGCCTTGAGATGACGCGTGAAGGCCGCCCGCTCGTCGCGGGGCACTTTCAGCACTTGAAGGAGCTCGCGCGCGCCGGCAGGATGGTGCACGCGCTCGCGCATGAGCAAGAGGATTCGATCTGATGACAACATCTCGAGGCTCAGGCCAACAGGACTATTTGAAGGTCGCCGACGTTGGTGCCGGTCGGCCCCGTGTGCACAAGGTCTCCGATGGCGTGAAAAAACGCGTAGGAGTTGTTATCGGCGAGAAAGCGCGACGGGGGGGCGAGACCGGCGCGTTCGGCACGCAGCATGGTCTCCGTGTCGACCAACGCGCCGGCGGCGTCGGTCGGGCCGTCGATGCCGTCGGTGCCGACGCTGGCGGCCGCCGCCCACCCGAGCGACGCCAGGGGCTCGGCCGCCGACAGCGCGAATTCCTGGTTCCGGCCGCCCCGGCCCGAGCCGGTGACGCGAACCGTCGTTTCACCGCTCGACACCACGCACAGCGGACGCGCGGAAGTCGCCGCCAGCGCCGCGATCGCCTGGAGGTGCGCGGCGGCCGCGTCCTTGGCGAACCCCACGACCGGCGCATCGAGCGCATGGGTCTGGTACCCGAGTCGCGCCGCCTCCTCCGCCGCACCGCGCATCGCGTCGTGGCGGCCGCCAATCACGCGAGTCTCTGCTCGCGCCAGGCGGCGGTCGCCCGGCTTGGGTGTCTCCGGCAGGTCGCCCGACCGACCGCGCGAGAGCCGCGTCACAACCGCCTCCGGATAAGCATCGGCGCCGTTGAAGCGCTGTAACACGTCCAGCGCCTCGGCGAAGGTGGAGGGATCGGCCACGGTCGGCCCCGATCCGATCACGCTCGGGTCGTCGCCGACGACGTCGGAAATGGCCAGCGCCGTGCACGGGGCCGCGGCACCCGCCGCGAGCCAGCCGCCCTTGACCGCAGACAGGTGCTTGCGCACCGTGTTGAGCGCGTGGATGTCGGCGCCCGCCTTGAGCAGCGTGTCGGTCGTCTCCCGCTTGTCCTCGAGCCTCAGCCCGTCGGCGGGCACCGCCATCAGTGCCGAGGCGCCGCCCGACAGCAGCACGAGCAGCTCGTCGCCGGCGCCGGCCAGGCCCGCCACCGCCAGCGCGCGGCGACCCCCGCGTTCGCTTCCGCCGGTCGGCATCGGATGGCCGCCTGCGATGCATTCGATGCGCGCGCCCCTCGCCAGATCCTCGTGGTCGAACATGAACGACGAAGTCAGCTCCGGCGTCACGACCACGCCGCCCTTGACGCGACGGCCCGCCGATCGCATCGCCGCGGACGCCATCGCGGGCGCCGCCTTGCCCGCCGCGATCAGCCACACGCCGGCTTCACCGGTTTCAGGCGCCATCGACCACGCGCGCTCGACCAGCCGTCCGGCATCGACCGCACGAAGAGCGGCCCGGACGATGGCGAGGAGATCGGAACGAAGAACGTCGAGGGACTGCTTCAGTGCGTGTGCTTGGGATCGGACCAGGCAGAGAGCCCGGTGACGACATCGAATTTCTTGAGCAGAGAGCTGACCACCCGGTCGGCGTCGTCTTTCGCGCAGAGATGCTCGAGCTGGCTCATGATGCGGGTCAGCGCCGCCTCGACGTCGGTTATCGCATCCTCAGAATAGTAGGGACGCTGCTGCTGCAGACAGCGATGGTGCTTGATGAACTCTTCTCGGTAAAACTCGGTGATGGGGTGCCGCGCGCTGATAGGCCTCGAGTCGGTCACGAAGCGTGGCATGCAGATCCTCGAGAAGGGTGAATCGTCCGACTGACCTATCCAGTGTAGTGCCGCTCGAAAATGCCTGTCAAGATTCCCGGTCGCTCACGAGTCACGGCCGCCCGAGGCCACGAGCCCCCCGAAGCAGCCGACGAGCATGCCGCCGGCCAGCAGCACCAGGCACAGCTCGAGTGACAAGAAACGTACCGACGACAGGTTGACAGCCGCCGCGAGCGGCATCAAATAGCGACCGCGAATGGCCAGGAAGACGGTGGCCAGCGCCGCCAGCGCCAGGGCGGCCCCCATCCCGCCCTGCAGCACTCCCTCCATGATGAATGGGCCCCGGATGTAGGCGTCCGGCGCCCCGACGAGCCGCATGATGTCGATTTCGTCACGCCGCGCGTACAGCGCCAGCCGGACCACGTTGGCCACGGTCAGCGCGGCCGCCACCGTCAGGAACGCCCCGAGCACCAGCCCGACCCCTTGGAGCACGTTGACCGCCGCCAGCAGGCGATCGAGCCACTGCCGGTCGTAGCGCACGTCGACCACGCCCTCGCTCCGGCGCAGGCGCGCGGCAAGCTCGTCGACCGCGTCTTGCGATCCGGGCGTGGTGTGCAGACGCACCTCGTAGGACGCCGGTATCGGATTGTCGCCCACCGTCTCGGCGGCCGCCGCGAGATCGGCAAACGTCTGCTTGAAGCGTTCGAGCGCCTCGAGCTTCGTAACGAACCTGAAGCTGACGATGAGTGGGCCCGGGGCGAGCATGGCTTCGACCGCCGACCGCATCTCGGGGGTGGTCTCGTCATCGATGTACACCGACATCTCGGCGGCGCGGCTCCACTCGGCGCCGAGACGCTCGAGGTTCGAGGTCGCCACGAGGAATGCGCCGAGCACGAACAGGGCGACGGCGATGGTGGCGGTGGACAGCAGGCCCGAGGTGCGCCCGCGCCACAAGCTGGCGAGGGCTTCGTCGAAGGCGTACTGCAGGGCGCGCATCAGACGATCTCGACGATCTGCCCGTGGTCGAGCGTAATGGCGCGCCGGCCGACGCGGCGGATGAGCTCGCGGTCGTGCGTCGCGACGACGACGGTCGTGCCGCTGGCGTTGATCTCGCGAAACAAGTTCATGATTTCCAGTGAGAGATCCGGATCGAGATTGCCCGTCGGCTCGTCGGCGAGCACGAGCTGCGGATCGTTGACGAGCGCGCGGGCGATGGCGATGCGCTGCTGTTCGCCGCCCGACAGCTCCTCGGGGAGCGAGTTCATGCGATGCTGCAGGCCGACCCATTTCAGCACTTGGAAGGTCTTCCGCTGCTGCACGGCCGCCTGTACGCCGAGCACCCGCATGACGAAGGAAACGTTCTGAAACACCGTGAAGCGCGGAATCAGCCGGAAGTCCTGAAACACGAATCCGACCGACCGGCGATACGCCTGCACCTGGCTGTAGCTGAGATCCGCCAGGCTCCTGCCCGCGACTTTCAGCTCGCCCTCGCTCGGCAGCTCCTCGCGCAAGAGCAGCCGCAGCAACGTCGACTTGCCGGCGCCGCTCGGGCCGGTCAAGAACAGGAACTCGCCCTTGTCGATTGTGAGTGAAAGGTCACGCAGCGCATGGACGCCGCGGCTATAGAGCTTCGAAAGCTTGGAAGTCTCGATCAGGGCCTTCAGTATAGCACGCAGGGCTGAGAGGGCGGAGTCCACAGTTGACAGTCGACAGTTCACAGCGCGGTCAACCGCCCACTGTTGACTGTTAACTGCTGACTGTCGACTTCGCCGTCACCGATCAGCATCAAGCCTTTTCCTCAGCAGGTCATTGACACGCTTCGGGTTGGCCTTTCCCCGCGTCGCCTTCATCACCTGGCCGACGAGAAATCCGAAGGTGGCCGCCTTTCCAGCGTGGTACTGCGCGACGGCGTCTCCGTTCTCCGCCAGCACCCCGGCGATCAGCTCGGCGATCTGCGCGTCGTCGTCGATCTGCGCGAGCCCTTCGTCGCGTACGATGTCGTCGGCGGAGCGGCCTGACTGAAACATCGTCTCGAACACGCCCTTGGCCATCGCGCCACTGATGGCGCCCTTTTCGACGAGTGCCAGCAGGCTCGCAAGAGCTGCTGGTGAGAGGGCAGACCTCATCTGAGCGACGCCAACTCGCGCCTCGTTGATCTTGGCCCGTACGGCGCCCAGCACCCAATTCTTTGCCTCTCTGGGGTTCGCCTGGTGGCGAACCATCTCCTCGAAGTAGCCGTCCAGCCCGGGCTCGATCGTCAGGTTGACGACGTCGAGTCTCGCGAGCCCGTACATCTTTTCCAATCGCCGACGTTTCGCAGCCGGAGCCTCGGGCATCGCCTCGCGAATCTCCTTGACGCGGGCATCGTCGAGAACGAGGGGTGGGAGATCGGGTTCTGGAAAGTAGCGATAATCATGCGCGTGTTCCTTGCTCCGCATCGACACCGTCGTGTCACTGTCCGAGTCCCACAGGCGCGTCTCCTGCAGGATCGGCTCGCCGCGGCGAAGCATCTCTGCCTGTCGTTCGATTTCGTAGTCGAGGGCCCTTTCGAGAAATCGAAATGAATTCAGGTTCTTGACTTCGACCTTCACGCCGAGACTCTCGCTGGACAATTGGCGGATCGACACGTTCGCGTCGCACCGAAGGCTTCCCTCCTCCATATTGCCGTCGTTCACGTCCATCGCCATCAGGAGCTCGCGCAGATATCCAAAGAACGACGCCGCTTCCTTGGCCTGACGCAAGTCGGGTTCGGTCACGATCTCCACAAGTGGCGTGCCGGCGCGATTGAGATCGACGTAGCTCCGACGCTCGGAATCCGCAAAGCCTTCGTGAAGCAATTTGCCCGCATCCTCTTCGAGATGGACCCGGGTGATCCGAATGTCGCGTTCGGGTCCCCAGTAGTCGGCATTCGCCTCGATGAGTCCTCGCTCCGCCAGCGGGCGCTCGTACTGCGAGATCTGATAACCCTTCGGCAGGTCCGGATAGAAATAGTTCTTGCGGGCGAAGATCGATGTCGGATTGACGCGGCATCCGAGCGCCAGCGCCGCACGGATGCCGAAGTCGACGGCCGACCGATTGAGCACGGGGAGCGCACCGGGAAACCCCAGGCACACCGGGCACACGTGGGTATTGGGGGGCGCGCCGAACGCCGTGCTGCACCCGCAGAAGATCTTCGAGGCGGTCCGAAGCTGCGCGTGAATCTCGAGCCCGATGACGGCCTCGCAGGTCACGCGCGAGGCCCCGCCTCGCGGACCGCCGAGGCCACGCCCTGTTCGAACGTCCGGAAGTTGTCGACGAACATGCGCGCGAGCCTGGCCGCCTGTCGATCGTAGTCGGCGCCGTCTGCCCACGTGCCGCGCGGGCGCAACAGGTCGGCCGGCACGTCGGGACACGCGGAGGGAATGTCGAGATTGAACACCGGGTCGCGCGCGAAGCCGACCTCGTCGAGCCCGCCGGCGAGCGCCGCGTTGATCATGGCGCGCGTCAGCCGGATCTTGATGCGGGTGCCCACGCCGTACGGACCGCCGGTCCAGCCCGTGTTCACGAGCCAGACGCGCGCGCGATGCTGCGCGATGCGCTCGCCGAGCATCCGCGCGTACCGGCCCGCCGGCAACGGCAGAAACGGCGCTCCGAAACACGCGCTGAACGTCGCCTTGGGCTCGGTGATGCCTTTTTCGGTGCCGGCCACCTTCGCCGTGTAACCCGACAGGAAGTGATACATCGCGGCGTCCGGCGTCAGTCGCGAAATCGGCGGGAGAACGCCGAAGGCGTCGGCCGTGAGCATCACGACATGCGACGGGTGACCGCTTTGTCCGCCGGGCACCGAGTTGTCGATGAACGCAATCGGATACGCGGCGCGCGTATTCTCGGTGAACCGATCGTCGTCCAGGTCGAGCTGGCGCGTGACCTCGTCCACGACGACGTTCTCGAGAACCGTGCCGAACCGGCGCGTCGTGGCATGAATCTGCGGCTCGGCCTCCGCCGACAGCCGGAAGGTCTTCGCGTAGCAACCGCCCTCGAAGTTGAACACCCCGCGCTCGCTCCACCCGTGCTCGTCGTCGCCGATGAGTCCCCGACCAGAATCGCTCGAAAGCGTCGTCTTGCCCGTGCCCGACAGGCCGAAGAAGAGCGCGACGTCGCCCGACCGCCCGACGTTCGCCGAGCAGTGCATCGGCAGCACGTCGCGAAGCGGCAGCAGGTAGTTCAGGGCGCTGAAAATCGACTTCTTGATCTCTCCGGCGTAGCTCGTGCCGCCGATGAGCACCAGCCTGCGGCTGAAATCGAGCGCGATGACCACGTCGGCACGGGTGCCGTGCCGCGTGGGATCGGCCTTGAAGCTCGGAATGTCGACGACCGTGAACTCGGGAACGTGCGACGGCGCAGCCGGATCCGGATCCGCGATGAAGAGGTTGCGGGCGAAGAGACTATGCCACGCGTACTCGGTGACCACGCGAATCGGGAGTCGATACTCGAGGTCCGCGCCTGCATAACAGTCCTGGACGAACAGCTCGGCGCCGCGAAGCGCCGAGGCGAAGTCGCGCTCGAGCACGTCAAAATGGGCGACGGTCATGGGACGGTTGACCGCGCCCCAGTCGATGGCCGCCTGGCTCGACGGCTCTTGCGCGATGAATTTGTCGTTGGGGGACCGTCCGGTGTGCTGGCCGGTGCGACACGACAGCGGGCCGTCGGCGCCGATCACGCCCTCGCCGCGCCGAACCGCCTCTTCGTACAGAGCGGCCGCCGAGAGGTTGCGCTTGATTCTGGCGCCTAAGCCGTGAATGTCCAGAGACATACGTCGAAGCGTGGAATCGTACTCGGCCGCTCCGGGACAAGTCAATGAACGGGGGCGAATCCCTCCCAGGTGCGGTAGACTGTAAACACTCGACAATCTTGATCGTAATGACCTATGAGTGACTCCCGAACCGCACGCAACGAACCGTCCCTCGAGGCAGCGATCGCGTCCGATGGGGCACGCAGCCGCCAGACGGACGTTCCAGCGATTTCAGACGACACGCGGTTGGCGGTCGAGATTCGGGGCCTCGTCGCGGCGGGCGACATGGCCCTCGCGCGCGATCGCTTTGCCGGCATCGTGTCGGCGCACCAGCGTCGGGCCGTGCGCATCGCGTATCAATATCTGCGTGATGCCGCCGAGGCCGACGAAGCCGTGCAGGACGCGTTCGTCAAGGCCTTCCTTCACATCAGCTCGTATCGCGAGGCGTGGCCGTTCGAGGTCTGGTTTACCCGCATCCTCATCAACGGCTGCCTCGACCGCCACAAGGCGCGCGCACGGCGCGAGCGCTGGTTTGTCCCGTCCGAGGAAGCGAGCGGCCTGGACCAGGCGCGCTACGCGGCCGTCATCGCGCCCGATCAGAACCCAGAAGCGCGGCTGCTCGCGCGCGAGCGCCGCACGCGCCTGGCCAAAGCCATTGGCCATCTCGACGGCCGCCAGCGGCTGGTCTTCACTTTGTGCCACTATGGCGATCGGACGCCGCGGGAAGTGAGCGCCATCACGGGCCTCAATGAATCGACCGTGCGGGTCCACTTGTTCAGGGCCGCACGCAAATTGCGCGGTCTTCTTGGAGGCACCTCGTGATTGGCCGTGCACGCCATCTCCACGACGACCGCCTCTTTTCGTGCTACGTGGCGGAACAAAGCGGCGAGCACGTCGATTCCCCAGCGGCCGAGCACCTGGAGGCGTGTGCCGGGTGCCGCGCGCGTCTCTCGGACCTTGCCAGGTTCATGGACGGCTTGCGCACCGACGCTGAGACCGAAAGCGACGCCATCTTCACGCCGGAGGAGCTTCGCGCGCAGCAGCAGCACATTCTGCGGCGCATCGAACACCTGGGGCAGCCGGCTCGCGTGCTGAGCTTCCCGGCCCGGCTGGTTCGCCGTCACTTGACGCGCGTCGGCGCACGCATCGCCCCGCGCTGGGCGGCGGCGGCGGCCGCCGCCGGCCTGGTCATAGGCGTGGGCGTCGGCATCCTCGTCAATTTCAACGCGCCATACCGCGCGGAGGGGCCCGCCCCGTCGGTGATGGCGGTGGCTCGCCCGTCGCGCGCAGAGGCCCCCATCATCGCGGTCAGCGGCCCGGGCACGGCGGCCGACGACGACGCGTTCCTGTCGGAAATCGAAGCGGTGCTCCGTGGTCCCCACAATCAGGAACTGCTGCTCTTCGATGCGCTCACGCCCCGCGAGTCGGAGATCCTGGCTGGCCTCCGATGAACGTCAGAAGTGAGACGTTGGAACGAAGTTCTCACTTCTAACTTTCCGTCATCTCTGATGGCGTCTCTCATCTTCCGCAAGGGCCTCGACCTCAAGGCGGCCGTCGCCGGCATGCTGGCCGAGAGCTATCACAGCGACATCATCGAGCGCGTCAAGGCCGCCGACTTCACCTACCGTGTCGGTCGACTGACCGTGCACCTGGCGCGCGAGTTCGGGTTCTGCTACGGCGTCGATCGCGCCGTCGACTACGCCTATCAAACGCGCCGGCGGTTCCCGGACCGCGCGGTGTACCTGACGGGTGAGATTATTCACAACCCGCACGTCAACCAGCAGCTGCGCGCCATGGGTATCCAATTTCTGAGCGATGGCCGGCGCGCCATCGAGGCGCTCGGCGCCCCAGACGTCGTGATCCTCCCCGCCTTCGGTGTCACCGTCGCCACGCTGGAGCAGCTCGATCGGCAGGGGTGCACCCTCATCGACACCACGTGCGGCTCGGTGCTCAATGTCTGGAAGAACGTCCGGCGCTACGCCGAGAGCGCGTGTACGTCGGTGATCCACGGCAAGGTGTGGCACGAAGAAACGCAGGCCACCGCGTCGCAGGCCGTGGGCTACGGTGGGCGCTACCTCGTGGTGTTCGATACGCGCGAGACCGGCGAGGTCTGCGACTACATCCGCCAGGGCGGGAGTCCAGCCGCCTTTCTCGCGAAATTCGTGAACGCCGTCTCACCGGGGTTCGATCCCGACCGGGATTTGCAGCGCATTGGGCTCGCCAATCAAACGACCATGCTGATGTCGGAGTCGCTCGACATCGAGCGCATGTTGAAGGCCGCGATGACGGACCGCTACGGCGAGCGTGCGTTGGCCGACCACTTCGAGGCGTTCGACACCATCTGCAGTGCGACACAGGACCGCCAGGACGCGGTGGTGGCGCTGCTTCGCGATCGGCCCATCGACCTGATGATCGTGATCGGCGGGTACAACAGCAGTAACACGGCCAACCTCGCACGTATCTGTGCCGGGTCGCGTCCGACGTTTCACGTCGCGGAACCCGACTGCCTCGTGTCGGCCGCCGAGATTCGGCATCGGCCCGCGGGCACCAAAGGGGAGGTCACGACCACGGGCTGGCTGCCGTGGAAAGGACCGGTCGCCGTCGGGCTGACGTCGGGGGCATCGACGCCCGACAACCTCGTCGGCGCGACGATCGCCAGACTCGAGGCGTTCTGCCACGGGGACGAGTTCGCTAAGTCGTTATGAACAAATGACTTAATAGTATCGAGTTTTGGCCGATGGCGGCCGATGAAAATTGTGTGACCTGCGAAACGCTTCGGGTCGTACCATCGTATTTCCAGAAGAACAGTGATTTCAGAGGTTTACGCATGACTTTGTCCTTCGCGCGCCGGGTGCTGGCTCTTGGGCTTCTGGCCGGCTTCCTCCTGGTCGACCTCTCGGCCAGCCAGTCGTCGCAGGCGTTCTTCTGGTGGCGATCCGAGGAGTTCAAGAAGGAGCTCGGACTCTCGACCGATCAGGCCTTGAGGATCGACAGCATCCATCAAAGCACGTTGCCCGAGCTTCGGCAGGAACGGGACGAGCTGAACACGTACGAGGCGAAGCTTTCGAGGCTGCTCGAGTCGAGCACCGACGAGGCCCTGCTCGCGCGCCAGATCGATCGGGTCGAAACGGCGCGCGCCAACGTGAACAAAACGCGCTCGCTGATGCTCGCGCGCATCCGGCTGGTGCTGAACCCGGAGCAGCGCGCGCGATTCAAAGTGATGGCCGAGCGCCGGCAGGGGCAGCAGAACTCACGGCAGCCCGCGCCGGAGGGTCGCCGCCAGCCTGGCGATCGCGGCCGGCAGTCGAACCCCACCCCCAACACTGGCAACGGCAGCAGCCGTCCGGGTCGCTAACCCGGCGTAGAGCTCATCATCGAGGCACCATCCATGAGACGCACGAATGCAGTTGTCGCCTCGGCGCTGGTCGCCGCGGTGCTGTTTCCGGGAGCGCCCGCGCGGGCGCAGGTCTCGGAGGCGCGCCTGCGGGAGTTGATCAGACAGGCCGCCGATGCGACGAAGGAGCCGACGGGCTCCGGCGATCCGCAAACCGCCGTCGCCGCGCAGGAGCAGGGACCAATCGTGCGGCTGACGCTGGACGAGGCGGTTGCGTTCGCGCTCGACCGCAACCTCGACATCCGCGTGCAGCGTCTGAATCCTGAGCTGCAGGACATCGCGCTCGCGAGCGCGCGCGCGTTCTACAGTCCCTCGCTGACGTCCGCGGTCAACCGGTCGAACACCGTCGGCACGCCGAGCAGCCAGCTGCAGATCTCGTCGGGAGGCAAAGGCGTCACGCAGGACCGGCTGGTGTACAACGCCGGCCTCACGCAGAACGTGGCGTGGGGCGGCGGCCTCCTGACGGCCACCTTGAACAACAACCGCAACGTGAGCGACAGCAACAACGCGCTGTTCAACCCCCAGTACAATGCGAACTGGCAGTTCGTCTTCACGCAGCCGATTCTGCGCGACTTCAAGATCGACGCGCAACGGCGCACGCTTGCCGTTACCAAGATCAATCGTGATGTGTCGGACATTCAGCTTCGCGCCTCGATGACCAATCTGGTCTCGAACGTGAGGAACGCCTACTGGGACTACGTGTTCGCGACGCTCGCCGTTGAAGTCGCCGGCCAGTCGCTCGCGCTCGCCGACAAGCTGGTGGCCGACAACCAGACGCGAGTCGAAATCGGCACGATGGCGCCGATCGACGTCGTGCAGGCGCAGGCCGAACAGGCCACGCGCCGCTCGAGCCTCGTGACGGCCCAAAACACCAGGCGGACGGCCGAGCTGACGCTGAAGCGATTGATCGTGTCGGGCACAGACGATCCGAATTGGAGCGTCACGCTCGAACCGGTGGATCGCCCCGACTTCCAGCCGGATCAGGTCGATCTGGAAGCGGCGATTCGGCGCGCGCTCAGCGAGCGCACCGACGTCGCGATCGCGAAAAAGAGCATCGAGAACAACTCCACGACGCTCGGCTACCTGCGCAACCAGGCGCTCCCGGTCGTCGACGCGCAGGTCACCTACGGCGTACAGGGGATTGGCGGCACCCAGCTCCTGCGGTCGAATTCCGGAGTGCTTGGGAGCAGCTTCACCACCGTGCCCGGCAGCATCGCCGACGCGTTCTCGTCGCTCTTTCGCAGCCAGTATCCGAGCTGGACGGTCGGTCTGAACGTCACCTACCCCATCGGGACCAGCACGCAGGGCGCCGCGGTCGCCCGCGCCCGCGTCCAGCTGAGCCAGGTCGAGGCGCAGATCAAGCAAATCGAGCTGCAGGTGGCGACCGAAATCACCAACGCGGCCATCACCCTGCGCAACACCGCCGAGTCGGTGCAGGCGGCGCAGGCGGCGCGCGAGCTGTCGCTCCGGCGGCTCGAGGCCGAGCAGAGCAAGTTCGAGGTCGGCATGTCGACCAACTACCAGGTCGTGCAGGCGCAGCGCGATCTGAACGATGCGCGCAACAGCGAGCTCCGGGGCATCCTGAACTACCAGAAGGCGCGCGTGGAGTTCGAGCGCCTGCAGCAGACCACGCTGCAGAACACGAACATCACCGTCATCGCCGCAGGCGGCGGCGCGGGCGGAGCGTAAACAGTCCTGCGTGAATCAGACCACGATTAGGCGACGGAAACGATCATCAACATGAAGCGTTCGATCATTGTCATTGGGCTCATGGCGCTGGGCGCCGGCGCTGGGGCTTACTACTTGCGGAGCGGCGGCGCCTCCGAGGCGGCGCAGCCGGCCGGATCCACCGGCGGTCGGGGCGGCGGCGATTTTGGCGGCGGCTTCGGCGGGTTCGGGGGGCGCGGAGGCGGCGGGCCCCGTATGCCGATGACGGTCGAAACCGCCGCGGTCAAGCGCGCCGACATGTCCTCGGAAATCACCGTGGTCGGCAATCTGATTGGCGCCGCGACGGTCGAAGCCGTCGCCAAGATCAATGGCCGGCTCGACGACATCTTCGTGCGGATGGGCGACCGCGTGACGAAGGGCCAGAAGATCGCAAAGGTCGAGGACCGCGAGCTCCAGGAGCAAATCAAGCAGGCGGAGGCGTCGTTTGAAGTGTCGGCGGCCACGATCCGTCAGCGCGAAGCCGACCTGCGGCTGGCGCAAACCAACCTGGACCGCTCCAAAAACCTCTACGATCGCCAGTTGATTCCCAAGCAGACATGGGACGACACCGACTCGCGTTACCAGGCGGCGCTGGCGCAGCTCGATCTCGCACGGGCGCAGTACTCGCAGGCGCAGGCGCGGCTCGATGAGCTGAAGATCAACATCGCCAACACCACGATCTTTTCGCCCGTCAGCGGGTTCATCGCCAAGCGCACGCTCGACCCCGGCGCCTGGGTGACGCCGAACTCGGCCTTCATGTCGATCGTGGACATCACCCTCGTCCGGCTGGTGGCCAACGTCGTCGAGAAGGACCTGCGGCGCATGAAGCCGGGACTGCCCGCGCGCGTTGAAGTGGACGCGTACCCCGGGGAGACCTTCGCGGGCCAGGTGGCGCGGGTCTCGCCCGTGCTCGATCCGGCGACGCGCACGGCCCAGATCGAAGTCGAGATCCTCAACCCGCTGTTCCGGTTGAAGCCGGGCATGTATGCCAAGGTGAACTTCACGGTCGAGCACCGGGAAAAGACGCTCGTCGTGCCGACTGCCGCCCTCGTCGATATGGGCGGCAACCGGGGTGTGTTCCTGCCCGACAAGAACGATCAGGGCGACATCGCCACGTTCAAGAAGATCGAAGTCGGGCTGATCGATCAGAACCTGGCGGAAGTGGCGTCGGGGCTGACCGAGGGCGAAACCGTCGTGACGACCGGCGCGGGCGCGCTTCGCCAGGGCGACCGCATCGTGCTGCCGGGCCAACCGCAGCCGGGTGCGGGCGCGGGAGCGGCCGGGGGCCCGCGTGGGCGTAGCGGCGGCCGCGGCGGCGCCGGCCGCGGCGGGCGCGGCGTCGCAGGTCGCGGCGCAACGGGCGGCCCTGGCGGCAATGCCGGCGGCGGGCGATCGTAGTCGATCGTCCTCGAGACGTGGGCAGGCAGCACCAGGCTGCAGCCAGTTGTATCGCGGGACTGTAGTCCCGCCGGACATGTAGTGAGGGACTTTAGTCCCGCGGGATCGTCAGGAGCTTTCGTATGAGCATTCCGCGCTTCGCGATCGAACGGCCCGTGATGATGACGATGCTCAGTTGTGTCGTCATCCTGCTGGGCGCCATTTCGCTGACCCGACTGCCGGTGGATCTGCTGCCCGACGTATCGCAGCCGACCATCAACGTGCGCGTGAACTACACGGGCGTGGGACCGCTCGAGATGGAGGAACTGATCACACGGCCGCTGGAGCAGCAGCTGAGCGCGGTGTCGGGCCTCTATCAGATGAACTCGAACTCGAACGAGGGCAGCAGCCAGATCACGCTGAACTTCACGTGGGGCCACGATCTCAACGAAGCGATGGACGATATCCGCACCCGCATCGACAGGGTGCGCGGCCGGCTGCCGGAAGACGCGGACGCGCCGGTCATCTCGAAGTTCGATCCCAACACGATGCCCATCCTGGGGCTGGGCGTTGAAAGCATCGACGGCTCGCTCGACCGCGTCGAGCTGCGCGAGTTGGCCGAGAACATGCTCTCGCCGCGGATAGAGCGCGTGCCGGGTGTCGCCGCGGTCACAGTGAGCGGCGGGCTCCGCCGGCAGATCCACGTCGAGCTCTCGCGCGAGAAGATCACGGCGCTCGAGCTCTCGGTCGATCGCGTGGTGAACGTCCTCAGGACCGAGAACCAGAACATTCCCATCGGTGAAGTCTTCCGCGGCGACCGGGCGTTTCTGCTCCGCAGCCAGGGACAGTTCGAAAGCCTCGATCAGATCCGCGACCTGGTGATCCTCACGCGAGCGGGCGTTCCCGTCTACCTGAAGGACATCGCCGAGGTGAAAGACACGACCGAAGACAACCGGTCGGTGCTGCGCATCAACGGCCGGCCTGGCGTCCGCATGCAGGTCACCAAGCAGTCGGGGACCAATACCGTGCTGACGGCCGTCGGCGTTCGGCGGGAGATCGAGCGGATCAACCGCGAGGTGCCCGGCATCCGGCTCGCGCTGCTCGACGACCAGGCCAAGTTCATCGAGCGGGCGATCGGCGCCGTGCAGGAGCACGTGCTGATCGGGTCGTTCCTCGTCGTCTTGATCATCTTCCTGTTCCTTCGCAACTTCCGATCGACGCTCATCGTGTGCACGTCGATCCCGATTTCGGTCGTCGGCACCTTCGCGCTGCTCTATTTCTCTGGGATGACGCTCAACACCATGACCTTTGGGGGCCTCGCCCTGGGGGTCGGCATGATCGTGGACGCCGCGATTGTCGTGCTCGAGAACTCGTTCCGGCACATGGAGGAACACGGCAAGGATCGGCTGACGGCCTCGATCGACGGGGCCGAGGAAGTGTGGTCGGCGATTCTCGCGTCGATTCTGACGCACATCGCCGTGTTCGTGCCGCTGCTGTTCCTCGAAGGCATTTCGAGCGTCATGTTCCGCCAGTTGTCGGTGGTCGTCGTGTTCTCGCTCCTGATGTCGCTCTTCGTGGCGGTCACGCTCGTGCCGGTGCTGTGCTCGAAGCTGCTGGTGCTGCCGCCTCCGCGAGACCAGCGCAAGGGGATCGGCGGGATGCTCTACTCGGCCAGCGAGAGCATGCTGAACGGCATGGACGAAGGCTATCGCCGGCTGCTGCACCTGGCGCTGGCCCACCGCCCGACCGTGTTGGCCGTCAGCGCCGCGTCAGTGGCCGTCGCCGTCCTGGTCTTCCCGAGTCTGCCGCAGGAGTTCTCCACGCAAGCCGACGAAGGCGCCATCCAGGTCAACGCGGAGCTGGCGCAGGGCACCCGCATCGAGGTGACCGGGCCCGTGCTCGACCGGCTCGAAGTGGCGGTCAACGAGCTCGTGCCAGAAGCCACGTCGATTATCGTGAGCGCGGGCGCCGGCGGCGGATTTGGCGGACCCGGCGGCGGCGGACCCGGCGGCGGCCAGGTCAACCGCGGCAACCTGCAGATCATGCTCCAACCGAAGGACGAGCGGACGCGGTCGAGCGAACAGATTGCCATGGATCTGCGCCGGCAGCTCGCCGGGATTCCGGGCGTGATCGTGCGCGTGAACCCGTCGGGCGGCAACGGTCAGCTGAACCGCTTCCTGTCGGGTGGCGGGAACAGCGGGGGCGGGCGCCTCTCGCTCGAAATCCGCGGCGAGGACCTCAACGATGCGCGGCGTGTCGCGCAGGCCACCAAGGACCTGCTCGATACGATTCCAGGCATCGCCGACTCGCGCCTCGGCCGCGACGAAGGACGGCCGGAGCTCGCGATTCGAGTGGATCGCGCGAAAGCCGCGCTCCTCGGCATCAGCGCCACCACGCTGGCGAACACGATTCGGACCAACGTCGCGGGCACGCAGGCGGCGCAGTTCCGCGAGCATGGCAACGAGTACCCGATCATCGTCCGACTGCGCGAAGACGAGCGGCAGGGTGTCGGCGACGTCGAGGACATCCTGATCAGCACGCCGCAGGGCCAGGTGATGCAGGCGAAGAACCTGATGCGCGTGGAGAACGCCGTGGGTCCCGTCTCGGTTCAGCGGAAGAATCAGCAGCGCATCGCGTACGTGAGCGCGGAACCGGAAGCCACGCTCAGTGAGGCGCTGGCGGCCGTCCAGGCGCGGATGCCCGAGCTGCTGCGCACCATGCCGAAGGATTTCAGCGTCGGTTTCGGCGCCGAAGTCGAGCAGCAGGCCAGGGCGTTCGATCAGCTCCGCACGGTGCTCATCCTCGCGCTGGTGCTCGTCTACGCGGTGATGGCGTCACAGTACGAGTCGCTGCGCGATCCGTTCATCATCATGTTCTCGGTGCCGACGGCCGCCTTCGGCGTCGTGATGTCGCTCTGGCTGACGGGCACGTCGTTCAACATGCAGGCCTATATCGGCGTCATCATGCTGGCCGGCATCGTGGTCAGCAACGGCATCCTGCTGGTGGACTACACCAACGTGCTCCGGCGCCGCGACGGGCTGCCGATCCGCCAGGCGGTCGAGCTCGCGGGCCGCACGCGGCTGCGGCCGATTCTGATGACGTCGATCGCCACGGCGCTCGGCCTGGTGCCGATGTCGCTCGGCATCGGCGAAGGCAGCGAGCTGCAGGTGCCGCTGGCGCGCGTGGTCATCGGCGGTCTGACGACCTCGTTGTTGATCACCCTGGTGCTCGTGCCGACCGTCTACACGATCTTCGAGGAAGGACTCAGCGGGCTGCGAAAGCCGAAACACGCAGAGGCGGCCTGAGCGGTCGCGATTGATGAAAAAAGCGTTCCTCACCCTGGTCATTCTCGGCGCGTTCGGCGGCGGCGGCTACGCGTACTACAACTACCGCAAGACGCCGCCGGCGCCGACCGTGATGACCGCGGTCGTCACCCGCGGCGACATCGCCGACACGGTCGGCGCTACCGGGACCCTGCAAGCGGTCACGACGGTGCAGGTCGGCACCCAGGTGTCGGGCATCGTGCAGGACCTGTACGCAGACTTCAATACCCTCGTGAAGAAGGGGCAGATTATCGCGCGTCTCGACCCCTCGGTGATCCAGACGCAGATCGAGCAGGCACGCGCGAACCTGCTTCGCGCCCAGGCCGACGTCGAACGCCTGCGGGTCACCGCCGACGATGCGAGGAACAAGCTGAAGCGGGCGCAGGAACTGTCGGCGAGGAGTCTGATTCCGGCCACCGAGCTCGAGACCGCACAGGTGAACGTCCGGTCCGCCGAGGCGCAGATCAAATCGGCCGAAGCCTCGGTCGTCCAGTCGCAGGCGTCGCTCAAGCAAAACGAGGTCAACCTCGAGCACACCGTCATCACCGCGCCCATCGACGGGCTCGTCATCTCGCGCAACGTGGATCGCGGGCAGACGGTGGCGGCGAGCATGCAGGCGCCCACGTTGTTCGTCCTCGCGGCGGACCTGACGAAGATGCAGGTGGTGGCCAACCTCGACGAATCCGACGTCGGGCGCATCCGCCCGCGCCAGCACGTGACCTTCCGCGTCGACGCCTACCCCGCCGAGGATTTCACGGGAATCGTCACCCAGGTGCGGCTTCAGCCCATCATGCAGCAGAACGTCGTGACCTACGCGACGGTCATCGAAGTGCCAAACCCGCAGTTGAAGCTCAAGCCGGGCATGACCGCGAACGTCAACATCGAGATCGCGCGACGCAACGACGTCGTCCGCGTGCCGAACGCCGCGCTCAGGTTCCGGCCGACGAACGAAATCTTCGCGGCCCTTGGACAGGCACCGCCCGAGACCCCGCCGCGCGATCCAGCCGGGCGCGGACGCGGCGACGGCGCCGCCCCGGTACCGAACGGCAATCCGTCGACGGCGAATCGCCCCGCGGAACCCAGACTTCCCTCGAGCACGGCGCTCTCCGCGAGCGGTTCGACGCCGCCCGCGAGGAGCGGAGCGGCCGGCAACCGGCCTGCAGCCGACGAGCGCGCGGAGACGGCGCCAACGCCGGCGGCCCAGTTTCCAGTGCTCTCGAATCCACAAGGTGCAGTCACCGAAGGCGAAGCTCCGACGTCTTCGGATCGAGCAAGCCGCAACGGTTCAGCGCGTGGCGGATCTGGCGGCGACACGGCAGAAGGCGGCGCGTTTGGTGGCAACGGTCGAGGCCGCGGCGGACGCCAGGCCCTGTCGCCCGAGGAACGCGAGCAGATGCTGCAACGGATGCGCGCGCGCGGATTCGATCCGTCGGCGGCCGGCGCAAACGGCGCCACTCGAGGCGGTGGCCGCGCGAACGGGCAGCCGGCCCAGCCCCAGGCCACGCCTCTTGCCGACCGCGCGACCGGCGCCACCACGATCGACGCGCTATTCGGTCCGCTGCCCGTCACCGAGACGCGCGGCCGCGTCTGGCTCTACGTGGACAAGCGGATCAAGCCCGTCCAGCTCCGCCTCGGCATCTCGGATGGACAGGCGACAGAACTGATCGAGGGCGATCTCGAGCCGGGCACGGAAGTCGTCACCAACGTCACGACCGGCACCGAGACGCGGCCGACGCCCCAGGGCGCTTTCCCGTTCCTGGGCCAGCCGGGCCGCGGCGGGTTCCCCGGTGGACAGGGCGGCGGCAATCGCGGCGTCGCGGGCGGCAACGGACGAGGAGGGCGATAACCCATGTCTCCCGTCATGACGTTCCGGATCGCGTTCAAGGCGCTTGGGCGTAACAAGATGCGCACCGCGCTCACGATGCTCGGCATGATCATCGGCGTCTCGGCCGTGATCACGCTCGTCGCCATGGGCCACGGCGCGACGTCGGTGATCGAAGACCAGATCAAGGGCGCCGGCACGAACATGATTACCGTGAACGCCGGCAACTTCACGCAAGGCGGCGCGCGCGGCGGATCGGGCTCGGCGACGTCGCTCACGGTTGAGGACGCCGACGCGATCCGGGAGGAAGTACCCGGCGTGCAGTACCTGTCGGCCGGCGTCCAGAATCGCTATCAGGTCGTCGCCGGCAATCAGAACTGGTTCACCCGCATCCAAGGGACCGACGTCGATCTTCCGCTCATTCGCGCCTGGCCGACGCGCACGGGTACCTTCTTCAGCCCGCAGGACGTCACCAGTGCGGCGAAGGTCGCGGTGCTCGGCAATACCGTGAACACACAGCTGTTCGGCGAGGGCGAAGACCCCGTCGGCCAGATCGTCCGCATCCGCAATCAGCCGTTCCGCGTGATCGGCGTGCTCGCGTCCAAGGGCCAGGGCATGGGCGAGGACAACGACGACCAGGTCCTCGTGCCCTACACGACGCTGCAGAAGAAGCTGATGGGGACGACCCATCTCCAGAACATCACGATTTCGGCGGCCTCGGCCACCGAGACGTCGAAGACGGCCGATGCGATTGCGGTGCTGCTCAGGAGCCGCCACCAGATCGTGCCCGGCCAAGACGACGATTTCATGGTCCGCACCCAGGAGGAAATGGCGGACCTGCGCACGCAGGCCATGGGCACCATGACGACGCTTCTGGCCGGCATCGCCGGCGTGTCGCTCATCGTCGGCGGGATCGGCATCATGAACATCATGCTCGTGTCGGTGACGGAGCGGACGCGTGAGATTGGGCTGCGCATGGCGATCGGCGCCAAGGGACGGGACGTGCTCCTGCAGTTCCTCGTCGAGGCCATCTCGCTCAGTCTGCTCGGCGGCGGCGTCGGCATCGCGCTCGGCTTCGGCATCGCCGAGGGCATGTCCCGCTGGATGTCGTGGCCGGCCGAGGTGCCGCCCGACGCGGTCTTCATGGCCTTTGGTTTTGCCGCGGCGACGGGAATCTTCTTCGGCTTCTATCCGGCGCAGAAAGCCGCACGTCTGGATCCGATCGACGCCCTGCGGTTTGAATAGTGAATGAATCATCTGGTCATTGGGTCATCCGGTCGGTGATTGAGCACAATCCAACGCAATCAGCGACTCGATGACACGATGACCCGATTCGTCTGGACAGCATGGCCCCCGTTATTTCGATCAGCAACCTCGTCAAGACCTATGTGGTGGGCGAGGTGGAGGTGCGTGCGCTTCGCGGCGTGACGCTCGACATCCAGGAGGGCGATTTCGTCTCGGTCACCGGGCCGTCGGGGTCGGGCAAGTCGACGCTCATGCACATCCTCGGGTGCCTGGACCGCCCGACCTCTGGCCAGTACATCCTCGACGGCCAGGACGTGTCGAAGATGTCCAAGGACGAGCTCGCGGAAGTCCGGAACAAGAAGATCGGCTTCGTCTTCCAGGGCTTCAATCTGCTGTCGCGAACCACCGCGCTCGACAATGTGGAGCTCCCGCTGCTCTACCGCGCCAAGATGCGGACGTCCGAGCGGCGCAAGCTCGCCATTGAGGCCCTCACGGCGGTCGGGCTGGAGACGCGAGCCGACCACCACCCGAACCAGCTGTCGGGCGGCCAGCAGCAGCGCGTGGCCATCGCACGAGCGCTGATCACGCGGCCGTCGATCCTGCTGGCCGACGAGCCGACGGGCAACCTCGACTCGAGAACGAGCATCGAGGTCATGGGCATCTTCCAGCGCCTGAACCGCGAGCGCGGCATCACGGTGCTCGTGATCACCCACGAGCACGACATCGCCGAATACGGGACCCGCATCATTTCCTGCCGTGACGGCCTCATCGTGGCGGACCACCCCGTCAGTCATCGTCGCGCGGCGGAAGACGAGCTCCGGGCGCTGCCCATGGAAGCGGAAACGGTCGCCTTCAACCTTTGATAGGCTGAGCCCGTCTAAGCCGTTGACGCGTGTGGGAGTTACGCTCGAGTGCCACGGCGCGAGAGCCTCAGCGAGCGGGGGTGGGGCCCCGCGAGCATCGAAATAATGACATCGGCTGTGGCGACGTTGACCGGCGAGGCCATTGAAACCCGGGCGGGGCGGAGTACCGATGTGGCGCTGGCCGCCGCTGGAGACGGATCCGCCTTCGAGCGGATCTATCGAGCCCACGTCGCCAGGATTCACAGCCTGACCCGCCGGATGCTGGGCACCGATATGGCCGACGAAGTCACCCAGGATATTTTCGTCCGGGCATGGCTGAAGCTGGGCACGTTCCGTGGCGAGTCGGCATTCAGCACCTGGCTGCACCGCCTGGCGATCAACATCGTGATCGAGCGCCGTCGTTCGCTTGCCCTGTGCCGCGAGCGGACGATCGACGACCCGACCGTACTGGAACTGGCCACGGTCCCGGCGGCGCGAGCAGATCTTCGAGTCGATGTCGAGCACGCCATCGAACAGCTGCCGCCCGGCGCGCGCGAGGTGTTCGTGCTGCACGACGTCGAAGGCTACAAGCACCGCGAGATCGCGGAGATGCTGGAGGTTGCGACCGGCACGTCCAAGCGGCAGCTGCACCGCGCGCGGCTGTTGTTACGAGAGCAGTTGGGGTGATGCATGAGCAGGCATGAACCGTGGGTCGATCAGCTCTCGGACTTTCTCGACGACGAGCTGCCCGACGATGAGCGGGCGGCCGTTGAATCGCATCTGGCGTTGTGCGCCGAGTGCACGGCCACGCTCGCCGCGCTGCGACGCGTCGTCGCGGGTGCCTCTTCGCTCGCCTCGCGCGCGCCCGAGCGCGACCTCTGGCCGGGTATCGCCCTGCGCATGACCGGGCCCGCGCGGCGGGTGTCGTTCACGCTGCCCCAATTGGCGGCGGCGAGCCTGCTGCTGGCGACGCTGTCGGGCGGCGCGGTCGCGCTCTTCCTGTCCGCACGTGACCAGAATCCGGGAGCGAACGCGGCGGTGCCCGCGGTGGACATCGTCCAGCCGGTCGAATCGAGTCTCGACGGTCTCGCACTGGCCGTGAGCGTTGCCGACGCGCAGTACGACGCGGCGGTGGCCGACCTCGAGCGGGCGCTCGAAGGCGGGCGCGGACGTCTCGACGAGATCACGGTTTCGGTGGTCGAGCAGAACCTGTCGATCATCGATCGCGCCATCGCGGAAGCGCGCAGCGCCCTCGCCGCCGATCCGTCGAACGGCTACCTGAGCGGGCACCTGCTAGAGGCGCGGCGACGGAAGCTCGACTTGCTGCGGCGGGCCGCGGCGCTCACCGAGGCGAACTAGAGGATCCAGATGGTGGCATACGTACTTGCGGCGGCGCTGGCGCTGGCAGTCCAGACCGATCAGACGGTCGCCGTCCAGAAGGGCACGCGGCTCGACATCAGCAACTTCGCCGGCGAAGTGGTCATTCGAACGTGGGACCGCGACGCTGTGCGGGTCGAGGCCGAGCACTCGGAGCGGGAAACCGTGGAGATCCGCCCTGGCGCCCAGCGGCTGGTCATTCGCGGGCGGTCTCGCTCGGGCAACGCCCGCTCGCTCGACTACACGCTCTCGGTGCCCAGGTGGATGTCCATCACGGTGACTGGCACGTACAACGACGTGACGATGGAGGGTGTGGGAGGCGACGTCAGCGTCGAAACCACGCGCGGGGAGATCGACGTCAGCGGCGGCAACGGATTCATTTCCCTGAAATCGGTGCAGGGCGACATCTCGCTGAGGAACGCGAAGGGCCGCATCGACATCTCGAACGTCAACGAGAGCATCCAGTTGGCGGACGTCAGCGGCGACGTGACGGCCGGCACGACCAACGGCGATATCTTCCTCGATCGGATTGAATCGGCCAACGTCGACGTCTACACCGTGAACGGCGACATCTCCTACGACGGCTCGATTCGGGACAACGGCGCGTACCGGATCACGACGCACAACGGCACGATCGGCGTTGCCGTGCCAGACAAGGCGAACGCGACGCTGAGCGTGCGCACGTATGGCGGCAGCTTCAGGTCCAGTTTCCCCGTGAAGCCGGACGACCAGAACACGCGGCGCCGCTTCACGCTCACCTTGGGCAGCGGCAGCGCGCGCGTCGAAATCGAGTCGTTCAACGGCTCGATTGCCTTGCGGCGGCCCGGAGAGCCCGGACCCCAGAGCCGCCGCGCCCGCGGTCGCGCGCGCTAGCACCTCCCTTGTGTCCTTCGTGTCCTTTGTGTCGTGCAGGACTTCAGTCCTGCCTGACTCACTCTTTGTGTCCTTGGTGTCCTTTGTGGTGAGATGAGGCCTCACCCATGACGAGCGACGGTGTCCGCATCGAGCCTGCCAGCGAACGCCACGTGCCAGTGATTCTCCGGTTCATCACGGAGCTTGCGGCGTACGAGCGGCTCGCCCACGAGGTCGTCGCGACCGAAGACACGCTGCGCGCTTCCCTGTTTGGCCCGCGCCCTGCCGCCGAGGCCGCGATCGCGTACGGCGGCGACGATCCGGTCGGCTTCGCCATCTACTTCCAGACGTTTTCGACGTTTCTCGGACGTCCGGGCTTGTACCTGGAGGATTTGTACGTGACGCCCGCCTGGCGTGGCCGGGGCGTCGGGCGGCGGCTGCTGGCTCATGTCGCCCGGGTCGCCGTCGACCGCGGATACGGGCGAATGGAATGGTCCGTGCTCGACTGGAATGAGCTGGCGCTGGGCGTTTACCGGAAAATCGGCGCGAGACCGATGGACGAATGGACGGTGCATCGGCTCACCGGTGAAGCGCTCCGGCGACTGGCCGGAAGCGTCCCGTCCCCGTAAAGCCCTCTGCATGTCTTTTGCGCGCCCTGCATCGCTTGCCGGCGCCACATTCGCCACGGGTTGTCAAGACGCCGTTCCTCGAACGGTCGGATGTGCTATCGTCTGCCATCCATCGGAAGCAATCAAACCGATTGCTCTCCGGAGACCTGCCGCCAGCTGTCGCTACGGCGGCCCAGCAGTGGACTGAGGGTCGCACGCAAGGGAGACACATCATGGTCGAGCGGAGCCAGATTCCCGTATTCCAGAATTCGCCGATCTTGGTTTTGGTGCTGGGATTCTGCACCTTGGGGCTTTACCTCATTTACTGGAATATGAAGGTCGCCGAAGTGCTGAACAAGATCAGCGGGCGCGAGTTGATCTCGACGCCCGTCGCGCTTCTGGCCGGATGCTGCCTGCCGGTGAACGCGTATTTCTATTACCTTGCCGGCCAAGGCCTGGGCGACTTGGGCGCCATGATCGGGAGGGCTGAAGAACTGAAGGGCAAAGCCACGTTGCTGCTGATCCTGGGCATCTTCTTGCCGATGGTGGCCGCGATGATCATGCAGGGGCACCTGAATGAGCTGTACGAGCACAAGTGAACTGACACGCCTGAGCAGGCAGCAGGCGAGACATAGCCTGTTCATGGCCGCAACGGGCGCCGCGATGCTCGTGGCCAGCTTCGTCTACGCTCCGTGGGCCTTGGACGAGAGCGGACCGACCCTCTGCCCGTTCCGTTTGCTCACCGGGCTGCCGTGCCCTGGCTGTGGCTTGACGCGGTCTTTCTGTGCGCTTGCCCAGGGCGATGTTAGACATGCCATCGCGTTTCATTTCCTGGGCCCCGTGCTCTTCCTCGGTCTGCTGGCGGGCGTCCCGGCGATGCTGTTCCAGGGGCTCACCCGCCGGCCAATCGCGCTGGTTGGCACCGTGCTCTATTCCCGCGAAGTCGGCTACGTCCTGGCCGCGGTCTTGATCGTCAACCACGCGACGCAAGTTGTGACGCAGGCATGGTCCGGCCAGCTCTGGCAGGGTGTGCCCGGTTCGCTGATCGGACAGCTGGCACACCTGATCATGCAGTAGTTTAGGCAGTTCAGCGTGATCCCATTGACTCTACCCACTCCTCCGCCCATGCTGGCTCGCTGAGACACGCGCCCCGTGCCGCGATAAGCAGGCCGACAGCGGACTCACAAAGAAACGCGCCGGGCGGGCTACGTCAGAAGCTCCAGCAGTTCTTGGACCGTCTTCCCCGTCACGGGGTCTTTCAAGAGGGGCGCAATCTCCGCGAGAGGCTCGAGCACGAACCGCCGATCGCGGAACCGGGGATGCGGGACGACCAATCCCGGCTCGTCGATGATCTGGTCGCCGTACAGCACCAGGTCCAGGTCGAGTGTGCGCGGAGCGCCGGGATGGGGCCGTTCGCGTCCGGCATCCCGCTCGATCAGAAGCATCGCCGTCAGAAGCGTACGCGCCGACACCGCCGTCTGGCCGACGAGGGCCGCGTTCAGAAACAGCGGCTGGTGCCCGGTGAGGCCGACGGCCTCGGTTTCATGATTGGAAGATGTTTGGAGACTTGCGACGAGCTGGCTCAGACGCGAGCGGCCAAAGCCGAGAAGGGACTCGCGATCGCCGAGGTTCGATCCGAGAGCGATGGCGACCACCGTGGGCATCGGGTAATTGGATAAACCACCGCAGGCATCGGGTAATTGGGTGATTGGATAATTGGATAATCGGGTAGTTGATTGCCAGATTGGCGTCAGCGACCAATTACTCGATTACCAAATGACTCGATTACCCGATTACCCGATTACTCGATCCACCTGGTGGGCAACACGGCGCCAACCCGCGGACCCACCTCGTCGGATCGGCGGCCGAGAAGGTCGAGGTCTCCGGCCAGCGCCTGATCGAAGAACCGCTTGTGCTCGAGGGTCTCGCCCAGGATGACACGCAGCATGCCGCGATGGCGGGCGTTCGCCATCACCTCGACCCGCGGACGCCAGGTATCGACAAAGGCTTGAGCGGCCCGCGAGTCTTCGGCCAGGATGGCCTGCGAGGCGGCTTCGCCCTTCCCCGCCGCCGTTCGAGCGGGCTCGTTGGCCTCGTCCATCACCGCTCCCCCGAGCTCGACGACGGCGTTCGCCAGCCAGCCGAGCTGGGTTTCCTCCCGGTTGATGATGTACTGATATGTGTTGTTGGCGTCGTACTGGTCGACCAGCCGGGCGCCGGCCTCATGGCGCAGGAGCTCCGTCAGCTTGTCGCGGTGGAAGGCCTGCAGGAGCGATACCAGGCCCGTCACGCGCTCTGCTTCGCCTTGCACGTGATGCAGACGCGCGTCCAGGGGATGGCGTCGAGACGGGCCGCCGCAATCGGCTCGCCGCAGTCGCGGCAGACGCCGTAGGTGCCCTTCTCGAGGCGCCAGAGCGCCTCCTCGATCGCCTGAAGAATCTTCGCGTCGGTCTGCTTCAACTTGAGCTGAATGTGCACTTCGTTGTTGCCGCTGGCCTGATCCGCCATGTCGCCCTGGCGCGTGTTGTTCTCCATCGACGCCTGGAGCGGCTTGATACCGCCGGTCCCGAGGATCTCGCCGCGCTTCCTGAGGAGCGCATCCTTGTAGTTCTGCTCGTCCATAGGTCTCTATGCCCGGTCAGAGTGTGACTTGCGGTGCACGATCTGCCTCACGAGGCCTCGCACAACATCACATCATAGCATTGTCGAGCGAGTGTGTTTCGCTGTCGACATGTCAGGAGGAACGCGCCCTACTCGGCTCGGAGCGTGGCAAGCGGCTTGTGCCTCAGAACGTCGAGGCTGGAGAGGACGCCGATGGTCGCGACCAGCACGGCGGTGGCGACGACGCCGCCCACGTGCTCGCCGACGAACACGCGCCAGGGGATGTCGAGCGCCCAGCGGCTCACACCCCACGTCAACGCCACGGCGCCGGCCGATCCGACCGTGCCCGCCAACAGGCCGAGCACGCCGTATTCGACGACCAGCATGCGCGCGATCGTACGCGTAGTGGCGCCCAGCGTCTTGAAGACGGCCGCCTCGTAGACGCGTTGAAACTTGGTCATGGCCACGGCGCCCACCAGGATCAGCGCGCCACTCAGCAGGACGAGGCCGCCGACCACGCTAATGGCGAGCGTGACCTTCGACATGACATCGCGAACCGTTGTCAGGATTTCGTGGAAATCGATCACCGACACGTTCGGAAACGCCTCGACGATGTCGTGCTGAAAACGCGCACGAGCATCAGGTCCCTTCGGACCCGCCAGAGGCGAGATCACCGTCTGCGGCGCCTGGTCCAGCACGCCGGGGCGGAACACGAACATGAAACCGCCGGCGCGGGAGTCCCGGAAGTCGACCTCGCGGACGCTCGTCACGCGCGCCGTCACGATGCGTCCGAGGATGTCGAAGCGAATCGCATCGCCCACGTCGATCTGAAAACGCTCCTGAATCCCCTTCTCGACCGAAACCTCGGCCTCGGCGGATGGGCCGTTCCAGAAGGCGCCCGCAACGACTGTTTCGTTGGGCTCGAGCCGATCGCGGTAGGTCACGGTGTACTCGCGCCCCAGGCCGCCCCGGGCCCTGACGTCCTCGAAGCTCTCGAGATTGGTCTCGCGGCCGCTGACGCCGGTCACACGCGCGCGAAGGACCGGGATGAACACGAAGGCGCCAGCGCCGTGCGACGGGTCGCGCAGGAACGCCCGGACCTGATCAGCCTGATCGCGTTGGATGTCCATCAGGAACATGTCGGGAGAGCCCTCGCCGGACTGAATCGAGAACTCTTCGAGCAAGCTGGTTTGAAGCGACCGAACGCCGACGATGAAGAAGGCCCCGAGTCCGACCGCCAGCAGGATCACGCGCGTCTGGTTGCCGGGACGCGACAGATGCAGGACGGCGTGGCGAATCGGAAAGGACCGAGAGGTCGACAACGGCGCGATCGCCCGGACCAGCAGGCGGCCGGTCATCTGCAGGGCAAACGCGAGAGCGCAGAAGCCAGCCGAGACCGAGATCCCCACGCGCAGCGACGCCGCCTGCCAGGCGGTGAGCGCCACGAGCGCGGCCGACACCAGGACCATCGCCGCCAGACGCGCCCAGTCGCGGCCGCCGCGGAGTGGTTCGTCCCGGAGGAGCAACGACGGCTTCACGACGCGAATCTCCAGGAGCGGCACCACGGAAAACAGCAGCGACACGAGCACGCCGACGCCCACGCCCTGTACCGCGGCGCTCCAGGTGACGCCGTACTCGACGCCGGCCAGTAGCGCGCTCGATTCACCCAGCGCCAGCGGAATGGCCGCAATCGCGCCGCGCGCCAGGACGACCCCCAGCAGGCTCCCCGCCAGCCCCAGGGTGAGCACCTGCAGCAGGTACACCCCGATGATCTGGCCGCTGCGGGCGCCGATGCACTTGAGCACGGCGATGCTCCGCATCTTCTGCTGCACGAACACGCGCGTCACGCTCGACACGGCGATGCCGCCGAGGATCACGATGATCAGGCCAACGAGGCTCAAGTAATTTTCCGCCCGATCGAAGTCGCGTCCGATTTCGTCGTCGGTCGCTCGGAACGATCGGGCGTTCACGAATTCTTCCTTGAAGTCGTTGCGGAGTGCATTGACGAGCGGTGGCACGCGCGATTCATCGTCCATTCGCACCATGAGCACGCGCCGGGCGCGGCTGCCGAACCGGAGCAGGCCCGCCGACTCGAGATCGGCAAAGTCGATGAGCACGCTCGGTCCCAGGCTGAAACCGCCCACGCGGCGGCCCGGCTCGTTGGTAATCACGCCGCGAATCGTGAACGTCGCTTGCCCGATCGATAGCGCGTCCCCCACCCGGACCGACAACGCCACCAGGAGCTCCGGACGCACGAGCACACCG
>MEKT01000175.1:0-8052 GCA_001767435.1 Acidobacteria bacterium RIFCSPLOWO2_02_FULL_65_29
GCGGCCGGCATCAAGTACGTGCACCTGCCGTTCAACGCCGCATCGCCGGATCCGGCCATCGTCGAGAGCTTCCTCAAGACCGTGACCGATCCAGCGAATCAGCCAGTTTTCGTCCACTGCGCGAGCGCCAATCGTGCGGCGGCGTTGTGGATGATCAAGCGCCTGAACGTGGATGGATGGACCGCCGATCGCGCGGGCGAAGAAGCCGCCGCCCTTGGCCTGACCAATCCTGCGCTGAAGACGTTCGCACTCGATTACGCGCGCACGCACCAGAAGTGAAGCGCGCACAGTTTCCTTCGCGCCCTCGTTACCTGCGAAAGGGGCTCCACATGCGGCGCACATCGTTTGCCCTTGGGATCGCCGTCTGCCTGCTGGCGCTGACGGCACCGCCCCGCGCCGCCGCTCCCGAGTGGCGCATCACGGCAACTGTCGCGGAAAGCTGCAGCTGCACGGTGTCGTGCCCGTGCAATTTCGGCGGATCGCCAAACCGCACGCCGTGCGAGGGCAACCGGCTGATCTCGATCACGTCGGGCCACTACGAGAACGTGGACCTTCGCGGCGTCTCGATGCTCGTGACATTCGGGATGCGCGAGTGGTCGAAGATCTACGTCACCGACAAGGTGTCCGACGCGCAGATGGCCGCGGTCGAAGCGCTCTTGCCGCTGGCGTTCGCCGGATTTCAACGCGGCATGCTGTCGTTCACCAAGGCGCCGATCACGATGGAGATCACCGAGACGCGCGTCCGTTTCTCGGGGCCCGACTCCTCGGTGGACATGGAAGTGATGCGGGGCCTGAACGGAAACGCCGTGAGGATCCTCAACCTGCCCAATCCCGCGTACCAGGATTACACGCAGTTCAAGTCCGTCTCGCACAAGCACGACAGCGAGCAGCATCACTTCAGCCACTCGGGCACCAACGGATTCACGTCGACGATGGAGATCGCGAGCACGCCGTAGAAGTCGCCGGCCGGAAGCGAATGGTTACCGCGACAGCAAGTACGTCATCTTGAGGATGAGCTGACGGTTGCGGACCTCCGGGATCCCCACGGTATTTCCCTGCAGCTCGTCGTAGACCACGTACAAATCGCTGCCAGGCCTGTAGATGAAGTTGTAGCGCACGCTGGTGCTCAGCTGGCGCGTCAGCGAGTTGTACTGCGACAGCGAGCGGACCGTCATGCGCGGCGACAGCGCGTAGTCGAACCTGAAGATTGCGAGGTTGACGACAAAGGCGCCCCACGGCAGATCGACATCGTTGCGCTGCAGCGACAATTCGGCTGACAACCGGCTCGACGCCCGCAAGCCCAGCGTGGCGTCGGTGTCGGTCCTCGTGCCGTCATAGAAGGTCTGCGGCGAGAAGCCGGCGCGCCCGTAGACGCGCCGCGCCGGATTGCTGCCGGCCATGACGTTCCACTCGCCAAAGCGGTAGGTGCCGGTCGGCACGGTCACACGGCTCTGGAGCGTGAAGGGACGATCGATCTGGTCGAACCAGTGGTTGTACCAGACCGTGATGTTCGCCCCGTTCTTGAGCCTGGTGCCGAGCATGTTGTGAATCCGCCGCGTCAGCAGACGATTGTGCTGGTCGGTCGTGTACGTCAGGTTGATCATCGGCTCCAGGACGCGAATCCAGCCGCCCGGACGGGGGTTGCGCTCGAGATGCACCTTGGTCGTCCGGATGCCCGTGCGAGGAACGAAGCCGGCCTCGTCGTTGAAATGGTCCCCGATGTCGGTGTACTCGGCAGACGTGTTCCACTTGGTGTTGAGCAGGAGGGCGCGGGCATGAAACGCCTGCTGCCCGTCGCTGACGCCGGGTGTCGACGATCGCGCGAGGAAGGTATGGAAGCTCAAGCTGCGGGTCGGCGCGAGGATCGAATCGGCGACGAAGACGCGATTGAAGCGCCCAGCGCCAGACCCCTCTTTGTTGATCAGCAATCCGCCAACTTTCGATCGGCCGAGCAGATCCTTGCTGTAGCGCGCCACGAAGAAATTGTCGCCCGGCCTGCCAAACGCCTCGTCGGTTTGAAGATCCATGACGGCGAGGTTGTTGCCGCGGGCCTTCCCCGTCATGCGCGCACCGCCCACGATCGGGATCGGCTGGCCGGCGTCCGAGAGCCCGACGCGCCGGCTGAAGAACAGGTCCATCGCACGATCCTGGCCCTGTGTGCTGATCGTGAACTGGCCGGAATTCTCGA
Organism: Acidobacteria bacterium RIFCSPLOWO2_02_FULL_65_29; assembly: GCA_001767435.1. GTDB lineage: Bacteria > Acidobacteriota > Vicinamibacteria > Vicinamibacterales > CAVVIG01 > 2-02-FULL-65-29. The sequence continues at coordinate 2,189 of MEKT01000175.1, forward strand.
GGAAGAAGTCCCGCTTCTCGGGGAAGAACAGTGGAAACCGAGTGAGGTTGACCTGCTGCTCATCGACTTCGGACTGCGCGAAGTCGGTGTTGACGGTGACGTCGAGCGCGAGACCCGACCCCAGTCCGTACTTCATGTCGAGGCCCACGTCCCGCAGGCCGTCGCGCACGATGTTGCTGCCGCTTCGATCCCGGCGTCCTCCCGCGATGACGAACGGTTTCACGCGGAGGTCGAGCCCCCGTGTGAGATTCGTCATCCCCGTGAGCGTGCCGGCCAGGCTGACCTGGGTGAGACCGTACGGCTTCGGGATCGGCGCCCAGAACACCTGCTCGTTCTTGCGGCGGATGTTCCGCATGAAGTTGATGCCCCACTGCTGCGACTCGACCTCAGGCGAGCGCAGCGTGACAACCGGGATCATGATCTCGGCCGTCCATCCGTCGTTGGTGCGCGTGCATCGCCGACACGCACGGCACGCTCTGCCGCGTCCGTCCACTCATCGTCGAACCCGCAGGGTCCGGAACGCGCTGGCCGCGATCTCCCATCCCCGCCACACGAACAGTGTCGTCGCGGTGATCATCATCAGCACTCCTGCCGTCACCGCATCGAGCGTCACCCGCCAGCGGCTGATCCAGGGCACGAGCGGACCCGCGCCCACGATCCCGACTCCGAGGACCAGCCACAGGAACGGCGTCAAGAGACGCGGCGCGACCACGCCGGACACTCCGTGCAGACCGGCCATCCCCTGCAAGAAGACGAGCGCGCCGCCGGCGGTGCCGGCACGCAGGATGACCCAGCCGACGATGACCACCAGAAGCAGGTACAGATGACGGACCGGCGCCCACAACCGCTCGAGCGCCGCTCCCAAGCCGACGGCTTCGAGCGAAAGCCACGTACCTGAGTAGACCGACCAGACGAGGACGTTCGGTCCCACGCCGTGCCACAGGCCGACCATGGCGAAGCCGATGATGATGTTCGCAAAGAGGCGCGGTGTCGGGGCATCCCGCCCGGCGATTGGCAGGTACAGGTAGTCGCGCAGCCAGGTCATCGCCGTGATGTTCCACTGACGCCAGAAGTCGCGGACCGACTGGGCGGTGTAGGGCCGTCGGAAATTTTCCGGGTAGCGGAAGCCGAGCATCCGGCCGACGCCAATGGCCGTGTCGGCGTAGCCAGACCACTGAAAGTACAGCTGCAGCGACACGCACACGGCGCCAAGCCACGCCGCGTCGGCCGTGAGACGCACCGGCGGCAGCGCGAAAATCGTGTCCGCCGGTCTTCCGAGCGCCCTCGCCACGAAGAATACCTTCACGAGGCCGATCATCACGCGGCGCATGCCGTAGGTGAACGCGGCGAGCCCGGCCACGCGATCGGGCTCCTGCGACTCGAAATCCCGGTACCGCAGGATGGGCCCGCCGGGCATCACCGGAAAATGCAGCAGGTACAGCACGGTCGTGAGTGGACGCCGCGTGGGCGCGTCACCTCGAAAGACGTCGACGAGGTAGGCGATCGCGTGGGCGGCCAGTACCGTGACGCCTATCGCCACGAACGTCGGACCCTCGATCGCGCGGCGCATGATGGCCAGTGCCGCGACGTTCACCGCAATCGCCGCGACCAGCACGCCCTGCGACAGTCGGGGCCGGCCACCCGGTCCGCGCAGGCGACCGATGGCTTCGGCGGCAACAAACGTGAACGCCGTGGAGCCGAGGATCAGCCAGGCGAATCCGGTGCGGTTGATGAACACGAGACCCGCGGCGAGCAGCAAACCAGCCGAGCCCCCGGCAGCCCACCGCGCCAGCCTGGGGCCGTAGCCAGACACCGAGAGAATCAGGAAGTACAGCGCGAGCAGGCCGGACCAGAATTCGAGTGCGAAGAGCGGACTGTCGAATCGCAAGACCGTGCGCCGTCAGTGGCTGTTCGGCAGGCGAGCCCGTGCGTCGTGGGAGTACGCCGTGCCCTTGTTGATGAGAGGGTCGTGAAATGAATTGGCCACGCGGGACCGCTGGCCGATAATCATATACGGTGCCGTTTTTCACCAGGCTCCTCGTGAACGCCGCCGCGCTCTGGGTCGCCACCAGGCTCGTGCCGGGCGTGACGTTTTCTGGCGATTGGCTGCCGTTCCTCGGCGTCGCCCTGGTGTTCGGCGTGGTCAACGCGTTCATCGGGCCCGTCGCGAAGATTCTCACCTTCCCGTTGATTATCGTGACGCTCGGGATCTTCGCGCTCGTCGTGAACGGCCTCATGCTCTGGCTCACGAGCTCGCTGTCGTCGGCGCTCGGGCTGGGCTTCCACGTGAGCGGGTTCTGGGCCGCGTTCTTCGGCGCGCTCGTCGTGAGCGTCGTGAGCACGCTGCTGTCGATGCTCGTTCGCGACGGGTCGCGCCGCGACTGGCGGGTCGACGTCCGCCGCTCGTGATCCACCTCATGGGCCCGAGCGGTCGTTTGAAGCTCGGAGGCGTCCAGGGCTTCAGCGCCAAGACCAGGCTCGGGCCGAGGCTCCTCGCCAGGGCTTGACCGACATATCCGTAACTGATATATCTGTTGCGAATATATGGCCGCCCTGACGCCCGCGGTTTTCCACGTCCTGCTCGCTCTCGCGCCCGGCGAGCGCCACGGCTACGGCATCCGCAAAGACGTGCTCGAGCAGACGGGCGGCGCCGTCCGCCTCGGACCCGGCACGCTGTACGGCACGCTGCAGCGGCTCATGGCGCTCGACTGGGTGGAGGAAACACCTGGACATGCCACGGCGGCGGACGAACGGCGCCGCTATTACAGACTGACACGGCTCGGGCGGCGGTCTCTCGAAGCCGAGGTCGAGCGGATGGACGCGCTCGTACGGACCGCGCGGTCGCAACGAATCGTCCCGCGCGGCTCGCGGAGCTGACGCACAACGACCGTGGCTTGAGGGATCCGGCCTTCCGCCGGATATGGACGGAAAGGGAGGCCGCCATGCCTCGAACGTTGACCGTCGCCGCCTCGATGTATCAGGCGGCCTTGTTGGTCTACCCACCGGAATTCCGCCGCGAATTTGGGGACCAGATGGCGCGGGACTTCGAGGAAGCAAACTCGGAGGCCTGGCGCGAGACCCGGTGGCGGGGCGTGATCGCGCTGTGGGCGCACACGTTCGCCGACCTCGTGTCGTCGGTACTCGTTCAGTGGCTGAAGAGCCGGCTGCCGGCCATCGGTGTCGCCTCGGCGGCCTTCGCGACCCTCTCGGTCAGCGCCGCCGGGCAACTGCGGCGTGTGGCCCTTCCGACGCCCATCACGGAAGGGGACCGCGATCTGATCACCGTGATGCTCATGATCATGGTCGTGCTGATGATCGTCGCCGCGATCCTGGTGTTCAACCTCTGGTTCTCGCGCTCGCTCGTCCGTCGACTCCCCACCCACCGGCGCTTCTGACGCCATGCGACGGACCGCACCCACGCACTCACGGCGCCCGCCTCACCCTCGCGTGCCCCCTGCCGGCCGTGCTGACTATTGGGATCGGCGTCGGCATCGCGCTCGCCGCACACGCTCGGCGAAATTCGAAAAGGTATTGCGTTGCTTCGCGATGCCTCGCGTCGCGTGACCCTCGAGGCGTGGCTGGACAGCGATCTGACCTTACGCTTCGCTGATCGGATTCTGCCGATCGATCGGGCGGTTGCAGACCGCTGGGGCCGACTCGCCGCTGACGCGGCATCCACGACGTCTCCGCTGCCGGTGATCGACGGTCTACTGGCGGCCACGGCCCTCGATCAGAACCTCACGCTCGTGACGCGGAACACGAGGGACATCGCCGTGACTGGTGTTTCGGTCTTCAATCCTTGGAACGGCTGAAGCGGGACAGGCCGGAGGTCGGGGCCCGCTTCGACCGCATCGAGGCCGCCCAAGCGTCGGGCGTCGACCAGCAGGATGCGCCTACAGTTTCTCCGCGCCGTCGATCTTGCTCAGATTGCGGTCGAATGTGCCTAGCGGCAGATGACCGGCCTTTCGGGCGACTTCAAGAAGGAGGCAATCAGTAAAGCCAAGCGCTGGTCGCGACCGGAAGGTCTCGAGCGCTGCTGCCACTACTTCGCGGTCCTGGAGGATCAGATCCTTGTGGTTCAGGAGCTGCTCGACCGACGCGCCAACCTCTGTGGCATCACGCTCGTAGACAGTGGTCAAAACCCACGTCGTCTCGGCCAGCGCGAGGAGCGACACCCACGCGCCCGCTGACACGAATTCATCGGCCACGCGAACTTGCTTGGGATCGTCGCGGGCCAGAATGCGCACCAGGACGTTCGTATCAACGGCGCGCATGTGTCTTTCGGATGTATTGCCGGATCCCGTCCTTCAGCTCTTCCAGTGTCCGAGGCTTCGGCGATCCTTCCGGAAACAAGGTGCGATGGATATCTTCGGAGGTATACCGTCCGGCGCGTCGCACCACGATTTGACCGCCGTCCTCGTCCCATTCCAGTACCGATCCGGTGGCAATACCAAGCCTTCGACGCACTTCGGCGGGGACAGACACCTGTCCCTGAGAAGTGAGCCTCGACCGTGCGATAGCCATAATGGGATATTACCACGGTAATTTATTCAGCACCAACACCGCGCCATCGCGCTGCGGACCGCGCCAGGCTCAGTACCGTATGTGTCATCCTCGCCCAACCGGACCGCCTCCCGTCACCGGCGGCGCTGCGGCGGCTTGGAGCAACTGCGCCATCCCCGAGAAGAGCGCCGCCAGCGTCGAGGCGGCTTCCGGCCGCGCCTCGATGACCAGACCGCCGCTGGCGGTGCGTTGCGCGGTCACACCGGCGACGAGGCGTTGGATGATGGCGGCCGAATCCGCAGGCTCGGGCGCGGTCGCGGTTGCGATCGCCGTGTCACACGACTCGTCCGCCGACGCCACCACCGCCTCGATCTCGCGCTCGGCGCCATCGTCCTCGGGACCGCTGACATCCTCGGCGCGGGCCAGTGCGGGCGAGATCGCCGGCGGGACGATGCGCTCGATGCGGGAGAGAAAGCTTCCGGAACGCTCGAAGGTCACCTCGTCGGTCGTCCCAGTTGCGAACAACGTCGATGTCGCGAATGAGCTGCTCGTAGTTCCCCAGGAGAAATCCGCGAGCGCACGCGTGGAACGCGGCACGGCGCTCGGCGGGAGTGCCCTCGATCACGGCGGCGGGCGCGTCCGTGAAGAGTTGCCACTCACGCAGCCACTGCGGCTTGAGCGCGGCGGGTACGACCACGAGACCACGGCGGACACGGCCGGTGTGCCAGAGGGCGTGGCAGGCGGCAATCGCCTGCGCCGTCTTGCCAAGACCCATGTCATCGGCAAGGAGCAGGTGTCCCCGCACGAAGAACCGTTCAACGCCGTCACGCTGGTAGGGATATAGCGATTGCTTCAGAGTGTGCAGCGCATGGCGCAGGCGCTTCCGGGTGCTCGCGGTCTGGATCTGGCGGGCGAGCCGCGCGTGCTCTTTCTGCAGCAGCGCGTGCAGTGCCGGCTCACCGTTGCCGTCGCGGAGCGCGCCGAGCAACCGATCCACGAGCGCCAGCCGCTGCCGCGGCGCGTCGGGAACCGCGACGGTCCAGCCGCCTCGGGTTGCTGGACGCAGCCAGCGCCGGAGATCGCGGTCGGGTGTGCCGTCGACCCAGCGCACACGATCGAGCCAGTCGCCAAGGCCGGTCAGCGGACGGACCGGATCCCAGCACAGCGGTGCCAGCTCGGGAGCCGACTCGCGCTCGACATCGGCGCGGCGCCGCTTCGAGACCACGTCCTCGAGGACGGCCACGAGGTGCTTGCACAGCCCGAGCGAGCTCCGGAGGAAATCGGCGCACTCGCAACTGCCGTCGAGCGGCTCGATCCGACGGAGCAGCGTGCGGTACGGCCGTGCGCGCGATCCGCCGCGG
>MEKT01000175.1:8071-8821 GCA_001767435.1 Acidobacteria bacterium RIFCSPLOWO2_02_FULL_65_29
GCACCGCGTCGAGCGCGTCGCGGTACACCGGCCAATCGCCTCCGCGCGTGACCGACAGGACGTGGCGCACGATCATCTCGGTCGGCACGCCGCCCGTCCGCCGGTGCGCGCGCGCGAGCAGCGTCTGATAGGCCTCGCTCTCGGTGGTGGCGATCGCCTCGGGCTGAGATGAACGGCTCTGCATATCTTCCCCGTCTTTGGACATTGGAAAATGATGGCTGCGAGTTGACGTATTCTTTCACAGGTGCCCATGAGCGGAACCGGGCGTCTTTCGAGATCCGGTACCGACAGCGCGAGGTGGTGGTATGGCGAAGAAGGGTCGAGCGCACGACGAGGAGGCGTGGAGGAACGCGAAGAAGGTCTGCCGGCTCAATGCGCGGCAGGTCGAGATGGCGCGCGTGCTCGTTATGAATCCGAAGAAGCTCCCTGGCCTGCGCCCGAACCCGCGGCAGCGCTGGAAGCTCCCCGTGGGTGGGTCATCGAACAGCGCTACTGGAATGCACGTTCGACGACGAGATCCCGTTCTGATCGCCGATCATTGTCGATATTCGATCGCCTGCGGACGGGAGCACTCTGCTCTTCCTCGCGTGCGGCGGTCGGCGCGTGGACATGCGAGAGTGAGGTCCATGCTTGCGCCGCTCCACGCGCGACATTCACCGATGGACATGGATTGAATCTGCCACGCGGGCCAGAGGATCTCGCTTCAGCAACGGCAGCGCGTCCCGGATCTCTTTCTTGTTGGCCTGTTTT
>MEKT01000176.1 GCA_001767435.1 Acidobacteria bacterium RIFCSPLOWO2_02_FULL_65_29
CAAGTACGTCGCCGGACCCAGCGCGATGAGAGCATTGCGAGTGCCGGCTCCAGGGTGTTGCCCTCCCGGTGTCGCGCGGACGCCCAGTAGTCTCTCGACTTGTTCCACACCTACACGTAGGTCCGGTGTTCCATACACGAGGTGATCGACTCTAGGCAGGAGCCCGGTTGTCTCTTTGGACTGTGAGCTGGTATCAGAGGCTGCGCCCATCGCGAGGATCGTAACGGATGCTGCGATCAATCGGCTCTTCATGAACTTAGATCCAGCGAATATGATCATCAGGTCCGTCTAACGTTCGCGCTGAGCCGCGGCGCTCACGCTCAAACGCGCCGACGGCTCCAGCGCGTTGTTATGCCGCTTCCGTGCGGCCATTCTAGGCACCAGCGAGACAGAATTCTTCGCTATGGAGCCAGCACGATGGTAACGGCTCGTGCTGATCCCTGCGGAGGCGGGTGAAGCTTGGCCTCCCACCGCGCATGAATGCTTCCCGGAGCCGCTCGTTCAAGGCGGCGTCCCGGATCCCAACGGCGGAGTAGATCGCCGTCATTGTCAAAACGCGGGCATCGAATGTGTCACCCCTCTCGCGCGCGGAGATCAGCGTCATGACGCCCTTGCCGATCGGGCCCATCTGCTCCATTGTGAACGTTAGCGGGAAGACAAGCCGCCCGCCCGGCCTGAGCGCACCCAGCCACGCATCGTGGGGATGAGTCACGCCGGCGCTCACCAGGACAGCGTCACAAGATTCGCGCAACACGTCAGTTCCATCCCCGTGGCGGACTTCGACGCACCCCCACGGTCTCAGGTTGGCCCCGGCCTGGGCTGCCAAGGCCTCGTCTATCTCAAACGCAACGACCCGACCATTCCCGCCGACGCAGTGCGCCATGATCGCACTGTAGTAGCCCAGGCCGCTCCCGACGTGCACGACATGCTGCCCGTGTCCGAGCCCCAGTGCGTCGATGCAAGGCGCAACGGCACTCGGAGCGCCATTAAACAAGTGTCGTTCGGGGTCGATTGCTATCGAGACATTCTGGTACACATGGCGCGGGTCCGCGTCGTCAGTCCGGCGTGGAGGTCCCCCGAAATCGCGTTCACCCCGGACCGACCATGGGCCCGGTGGCAGAAACTGTTCACGCGCCACCGTCGCGAGTGCTTCGACGAGCACCTTCGTTTCCAGATTGCACTCGGTTTCTATTGCAGTGGCAAACGACCGCCGCGCGCCTGCTAGATCAGTCGCCACGGTTTCGCTCCACGTTATTCGGTCTCTCGCATCATTGTGACGGCATAACTTGTTTGTCGACTGCGAAGCCCGCGCGTATCCACACGCCCCCTGCGCCAGCGTCCGGCAGTCGTAATCTACGGAATCGAAAGCGATTCTAGCAGGAATGTCACCGGGCTTCCCAAAGTGGTTCCGCGCGAAGGCGATCGCGAAAACCTCCGCCAAACGGCGGACTCGCTCGGTTACGCGATCGCGGTGGCGCGTATCCACGCAGCACCCCTGAAGCTGGGCGCCAGTAAGCGATTCATGAGCCGACGCTTCCAGCCAAACCGCACGATCGGCAACTGAGTGGATACGCGCGGGGTTCGCGCGTATCCGCGCTACAGCCGATCCATCGGACTCTTCGCCCTCAACGCCCCTCGGTTCTAGGCCTGGAGACCGCACGACGTCGACCGGCTCGCACCGACCCGGATGACTCCGACGTTGTGGTCGATCGTCATCGTCGTGCCGAACGGCTTCGACAGCGGCTGCACGCGTGTCAGGATCCTTTGCGCGAGCGCCGGCGGCGCCGTCCGAGGCAATCCGAGCTGAGAGATCGGTCCATCGTGAGAAGGTCGACACCCGCCGCCCCAAACTCGGCTACGATGGTCACGTTCCTTCGCTTGCGGCCACCATCCTCACACATGCGCAAAGACTCCGCCGCCGTTTCGACGCCAGCGCTCGCCGATCGATCCCGTCCGTCGCTCGACTACCTGCGCGCGCTCGAACAGAAGATCCTGTGGCTGGCCGTCTGGATGGTGCATCACGCCAACCACATCCGCCCCAAGACCGACGGCCTCAAGGTCGGAGGCCATCAGGCCTCGTCGGCGTCGATGGTCACGCTCATGACGGCGTTGTACCTCGACGTGCTGAAGCCCTCGGACCGCGTGGCGGTCAAGCCGCACGCGAGCCCCCTCTTTCACGCGATTCAGTACCTCCTGGGCCGGCAGACGCACGATAAACTCGAGCGCTTCCGCGCGTTTGGCGGTGCGCAGTCGTATCCGTCGCGCACGAAAGACACAGACGAAGTGGATTTCTCGACCGGGTCGGTCGGCCTCGGCGTCGCGATGACCAGCTTTGCCGCGCTCGTGCAGGACTACGTGCGCATGAAAGGCCTGGCCGCCGGTGACGATCCGCCCGGACGGATGGTCGCGCTCCTTGGCGACGCCGAATTCGACGAGGGCAACGTCTTCGAGGCGATGCTCGAGGGCTGGAAGCACGACATCCGGAACGTCTGGTGGATCATCGACTACAACCGGCAGAGCCTCGACGCCATTGTCACCGACCGGCTGTTCAACCGCATGGACGGCATCTTTCGCAGCATGGGATGGGACGTCGTGACGCTCAAGTACGGGCGGCTGCTCGAGCGCGCCTTCGAGCGGCGCGGCGGTGGCGCGCTTCGCGACTGGATCGACGCGTGTCCCAACGAGCAGTACTCCGCTCTCGCCCACGCCGGCGGCGACGCCTGGCGCAGGCGCCTGCTCGGTGATCTCGGCGACTCGTCCGGCATCCGCGAGCTCGTCGACGAGCACGACGACGCCCGACTCGGCCAGCTCATGACGAACCTGGCCGGGCACGACCTCGAATCGATTCTGACCGCGTTCCACGGGGCCGACGGAGAGCGGCCGATCTGCTTCATTGCGTACACGATCAAGGGGTACCGCCTGCCGTTCGCCGGCCACAAAGACAATCACGCGGGCATGATGTCGCCCGAGCAGGTGAGCCTCCTCAAACGAGAGATGCGCATCCCTGATGGCCAGGAATGGGAACCCTTCGCGGGACTGAGCCTTTCGGTGGGGGAGCTGCAGTCGTTTCTCGCGGCGGTGCCGTTCAACCAGCCGGCCGAGCGGCAGAAGCAGGCGCCGCGTGTGGCCGTGCCCGTTCGATTCACAGCCCCCGCCGCGCCGCGTATCTCGACGCAGGAAGGGTTCGGGCGGCTGCTGTCGACGATCGCCCGCGAGCATCCCACGCTGGCCGACCACATCGTGACGGCGTCGCCCGACGTGACGATCTCGACCAGCCTTGGCTCGTGGGTGAACCGCCGCGGCGTGTTTGCCCGCGAGACGCCCGCACCTCCGCCCGCCGGCGCCCAGGTCGATGCGGCCGTGGCGTCGCCGCAGAAGTGGATCGTGTCGCCGCACGGCCAGCACATCGAGCTCGGCATTGCGGAGAGCAGCCTGTTCATCCTGCTCGCGGCGCTCGGGCTGTCGGGGCCGCTCTTCGGTGTGCGGCTGTTTCCGATCGGCACCCTGTACGACCCGTTCATCAATCGTGGTCTGGATGCGCTCAACTACGCCTGCTATCAGGACGCACGGTTCATCCTGGTCGCGACACCCTCGGGCCTGACGCTCGCGCCCGAAGGCGGCGCGCACCAGTCGGTGTTCACACCGCTCATCGGCATCGGGCAGCCTTCGCTGACGGCGTTCGAGCCGGCGTACGTCGACGAGCTGGCCGAGATCCTGCGCTGGAGCTTCGAGCACCTGCAGGACGAGCGTGGCGGCTCGGTGTACCTGCGCCTGTCGACGCGCCCGCTGGCCCAGCCCTCGCGCACCATGACGCAGGCGCTGGCGACAGAGATTCTGGAGGGCGCGTACTGGCTGGTCGAACCCGGCGTTGGCGCCGACTTCAGCATCGTCGCGTGCGGCCCCGTGGTGCAGGAGGCGCTCGATGCGCATCGCCAGCTCGTCGAAGATCTTCCAGGTGCGGGCCTGCTCGTCGTCACCTCGCCTGATCGGCTGCTGCATGGATGGATCGAGACGCGCCGGGCGGGGGAGGCCGGCGACGTCTCGCACATCGAGCGGCTGCTGGCGCCGCTGGCGCCCCACGCGGGTCTCGTGACGATTCTCGACGGCCACGCCGCGACGCTGTCGTGGCTCGGCGCCGTCCGGCGTCACCGCGTCGTACCGCTCGGCGTCGAGCGTTTCGGGCAATCCGGCAGCGTTTCCGATCTCTATCGCGAGTACGGTCTCGACGCGGATGCGATCATCGGAGCCGCGGCGCGGCTGTGCGCGGAGCGCTTCGCGGCGGCACGCCCTGGACAGTAGATGATCACGACGTTCTGTTTCGTGGTTTCGTGGTTTCGTGGCTAGCGAGGGAGACGCTCTCATGCGCACACCGGTCATCGCCGCCGCCGCCGTGATCGCCATCGGTCTGCTCTCGGCGCCGGCGCACCTTCAGCAGGTCCAGAAAGGCGGCGAGGACGAAACCGGCCCCTACGAGGTCGCCGCCAACTGGCCCCAGCCGTGGTCCAGACAGGGCTATATCTGGGGCTCACAGCCGGGCGTCTTTGCCGAGACGCCCGATCGGATTTTCCTCGCCGTCCGGGGCGAGCTGAAGCTGCCAGAGACGCTCGGCCGCGGATTCAACGGCATCTGGGGATCGCTCGGCGAGCGAGCGACGGTCCCGCGCGCGGAGATGCGGAACTGCCTGCTCGTGGTGGATCGGAGCGGCAAGGTCGTCGAGACGTGGAATCAATGGGACAGCCTCTTCGAAGGGAGCATGGGGCCCCACAAGGTGAAGATCAGTCCTTACGATCCGGAGCGCCACGTCTGGGTCGTCAACGACTCGATGCACCAGATCTACAAGTTCACCAACGACGGCAAACAGCTGGTCCTGACGCTCGGCGAGCGCGGCGTCTCGGGCGATGACGAGCGGCACTTCGGCCAGCCGCAGGACATCGCGTTTCTGCCCGACGGGTCCCTGGTGATCGCGGACGGCTTGCGGAACGCGCGCGTGGTGAAGCTCGACAAGACCGGCACGTTCATCAAGGCGTGGGGCGCACGGGGCAACGGTCCCGGCCAATTCGCCGGCCCGCACGGCATCGAGGCCGCCAAGAGCGGCCGCGTTTACGTCGCCGATCGTGGCAACCGCCGCCTTCAGATCTTCGACGCCGAAGGGCGACACCTCGACACGTGGCCGAACCTCCGGTTTCCGAACCACATCATGGTGACGGCCGACGAGCAGAGCGTCTGGGTGTCGGACGGCACCAACGCCCGAATCCTCCAGTACGACGCCAACGGCAGGCTGCTCTACTGGTGGGGCGTGTACGGGACGACTCCCGGCGCGTTCTGGGAGATGCACCAGTTCTCGGTCGATGCCGAGGGCAACCTCTACGCCGCCGACAGCTTCGCCGGGCGGACGCAGAAGTTCGCGGCCCGGGCAGGCGCAGATCGGGCGAAGCTCGTCGGCTCGCCCGTGGCGCTGGCGCCGCGGTCTACACGTTGAGCACCGCCACGCACAAGGCCGGAGCCTCGAGCGTTCATGTGGTCGCGGCCAGGCCGGACGAGACCGGCGGCCCGTCGAGCATTGCGTGAACGACCATGGAGAGATCCTCGAGCCAGAGCGGCTTGAACTGGATTTCGGCGCCGAGCGATCGCAGCGTGGTGGCGGTCTCATCGTCGATGAAGTAGTCGCCCGTCACGATGGTCACGGGAATGCCGGAGTCCACGGCGCGAAGGCGCTGCAGGAATCCCAGGCCGTCAACGAGCGGCATGCGCAGATCCAGCAGGATCGCACTCGGGCGATGGGTCTTGATTTCGGCAAGCCCGGTCTCGGCGTCCAGGGCCGTGCGCACGAGGTAGCCTTCTCCTCGAAGCATTCTCCCGAACTGTTCCACGGCCACCTCGTCGTCGTCGATCACGAGCACCGTGAAAGGAGGCGTTGCGGAAGTCGCGGTGAACATCTCAACCATCGGAGTGCCTCCTCGCGGGTCCCGCGGCGGCGACCCCGTCCGGGTCCTCGAATTGAGCCGAGACCTTGTCGAAGCACGCCGGGCAGATGCCGTGGCTGAACTGGACGTCGGAGTGCTCCGACACGTACTGCTCGACCTGCTCCCAGTAGTCGTGATCCTTCCTGACCGATTTGCAGTAGCTGCAGATGGGCAGCAGTCCGCTGAGACGCTTGACTTTCGCCAGAGCGTCCTGCAGCTCGGCGACGCGCTCCGCCAGCCGCTGCTGGAGCGCGAGGACGCGCAGGCCCACGTCGACGCGCGCCCGGAGCTCGTCTGGATCGAAGGGTTTCGTCAGGTAGTCGTTGGCGCCGGCATCGAGGCCCGCCACCAGGTCCGTGCGGCTGTCCCGCGCCGTCAGGAGCAGCACGTACATGCTCGCGCGCGCCTCGTCGCTTCGGATACGCCGGCAGAGCTCGGGGCCGTCGATCCCTGGCATCATCCAGTCGAGGATTGCCAGCGAGACGGCCGGGTCCGCCTCCAGCCGTTTCCAGGCCTGAGCGCCGTCCGAGGTCACCACGACGTCGAGCCCGAATTTCTCGAGCGACCGGGCGACGAGCGTCGCGTTGAGACGGTCGTCGTCGGCGACTAGCGCGCGCATACGCCCATCTCGTCCGCGGTCGTCTCGAATCGTCTCAGCGTGTCCATCACTTCGGCAGCCCGCATCGACAGGTTCCGCCACGCGGCACGGGCTGCCTCGAGCCGGCGCTCTTCGCCAAGGCGCTCGAGCGTCTTCGCAGCGTCGAAGAGGCCGGCCGCCGAGAGGTTGCCGGCC
>MEKT01000177.1:0-34436 GCA_001767435.1 Acidobacteria bacterium RIFCSPLOWO2_02_FULL_65_29
CGGGAATATTTGAGGGAGGAGCAACGCAGCCAGCCGGGATGCCCCGCCCGGGAATTATGTCGCGAACCACTGGGACGGGACACTAGCCACGGGCACCGGCAACCAGGCGCACATGGGCGACGTGGTGTTTGCCGTGCCACGCGTACAGCGCGAGCGCGGTATCGAGCGTCACGACGCCGAGCTCCGGATGCTTGTAAGCCTTCTGAAACGCCGCGTCGGGCAGCGCCCGAAGAAACGTGACCCATCGCCGATGGAGGGCGTCGAGCAAATCGAGCGACATGCCGATCGGCGCGGTTCGGGCATCGGGCAACTCCGCCCAGAGCGCCTCTTCGTACGTCTTGATCAGGGGCGTGTCTTCGGTGACGGCGAGCTTGAAACGGACGTACGCATTCATGTGGCTCTCGGGCACGTGGTGCACCACCTGCCGGACCGTCCAGCCCCCTGCCCGGTAGGGCGTGTCGAGCTGCGCGTCGGTCAGTCCGGCGACCAGCGAGCGGAGCGAGGCCGGCATCCGATCGATCTCGTCGACGTGCGCCGCACGGGCGCCGGCTTCGAGCGGCACCAAGGGGCGATGAAACTTTCCGATCGGGAACTGGCGATCCATACGTTCTCCGTTCTTCGTGCGTCGTTCGACGTTCTCACGTTCGACGTGCGACGTGCGACGTGCGACGTGCGTGATAACGGCCCTGACAGATCGTAGCATTGAGAGCGTTCCCGAGTCCCGAGCCCCGAGTCTTCATGAACGTTGCCCTGAACTTGCTGCTGCACCTCGTCGACGAGGGATTCGACCATCAGGCCTGGCACGGCACCACGCTGCTGGGGTCGTTGCGGGGCGTCACGGCCACCCAGGCAGCGCGGCGACCCTCGCCTAACCGCCACAATATCTGGGAGCTCGCCGTGCATGCGGCCTACTGGAAATACGCCGTCCGCCGCCGCCTGACAGGCGAGAAACGCGGGAGCTTCGCGTGCGCCGGGAGCAACTGGTTTGTCAGGCCTTCCGAGGATGTGAATCGCGAGCGGGCGTGGCGGGCCGACGTGCGCCTGCTCATCGACGAGCACCGGCGGCTGCGAGAGGCCATCGCCGTCCTGACGCCGCGCGATCTGAAACAACCGATCGCGGGCAAGCCCTACTCGGCGGCGTATCTCATCCGCGGCATCGCCGCCCACGATCTGTACCACGCGGGGCAGATACAGCTGCTCAAGAAGTTAGAAGTCAGAAGTTAGAAGTTAGAAGTTAGAAGGACACGCTAGAAACCCTCCGTTCGGCTACGCCGGGCACTGGTTGCCCAGGTACCCGCCGCCTCCGCAGTACGTCACGTCCTGCAGTTGAATCGGCAGGCCGTCGGGATCGGTGAAATACAGCTCCGGCGTCCCGCCTTCGATGCCGCCGCGGTTCGGCAAGCGGAGGCTGATGTAGTGCTTCATCGGGCCGGCCGGACCCGGCGTATCGCCGCGCGGGGTGATGCCGACCGTCTCCAGCGTCTTCAGCACCGCGTCGGGCGCGAACTTCTCCATGTTGACGCAGACGTGATTGATGCTGCCGGGCCGCGGCGGCGGTGGCGGCGTGCCGGGAGCGGCGCCGCGCGCGCCGCCCCCGCCGCCCGTGAACATGACGAACCCGATTGTGGGCCCGATGGCCAGGCCGAGCGAGGCGCCCTGCTTGGCGCGAATGCCGATCCCAAAGAGATTCTGATAGAACGCGTTCGAGCGATTGGCGTCGGCCCCGGCGTTCGTGAAGTGGCTGATGTCCTTGATGGCGAACAGGCCTTTTTTCGGCGACGGTTCGGGACTGGCAGGACAGACGTTGCCGAGCGTGCCCGCGCCCCCGCAGTACGACACGTCCTGAAGTTGCACGGCGATGCCGTCGGGATCCCCGAAAAAGAGATCCGGCGTGCCGTCCTTCGCGCCGCCCGCCTCCGGCCCGCGCATCCGGACGCGCACTTTCATCGCGCCCCCGGTGAGCGACGCCGGGCTGCCGAAGTCCGCGGGGCCAGCCGCGTCGGCCCTCGTCACGCCGTGCTGCGCGAGGATGCCGATGAGCCGATCCACGTTGAAGTTGTCGACCGAGAGACCCATGGTGCTGATGCTGGGCTTGTTCGCGCCGGCCGGGGCCAGCGCCATGAACTGGGGACCGCTGCCGATCCGAAGGATGACCGTTTGCCCGCGGCGCGCCTGAATCGGCGCGCCAAAGACCGTCTGATAGAAATCGAGCGACCGCTTCACGTCGGACACGGCCAGCGTGAAGTTGTTGTAGCCCTTCAGAGAAATCTGCGGCTTGGCCTGCGCAAACACGCGCGGCGCGAGCGCAAGCGCCGGAAGCGTCGCGAGCAGTTCCCGACGAGTCATGTTGCGCATCGCACTCACCTTTCGATTCTCAATTCTTAATTCTTGATGTTTCTTGGTTCTGAAATTCTCAATCAACGTGCCGCGGCCATCTTGTCGGCTTTCCTCAGAATGATGATCCAGTGCGGGCACTTCTTCTGGTCCATGTAGAGCCGCTCGCAGTCGTCGCAGCGCACGCACTCGCTCTTGACGATCGTGGGGCCCTGAATGGCGCCCCACTCGCAGGTCTTCTCGCAGATCTTGCACGTGTTGCACTCGGACCAGCGCTTGATCTTGAAGACGGTCAGGTTCGACAGCACTCCCAGCATGGCGCCGACCGGGCACAGGAACCGGCAGTACATGTTCCTCACGAAGACCGTCGCGACGAGCAGCAGGCCCAGGCCGGTCCAGAGCGCCGCGGTCTCGGTCGCGCTCGATCCCGAGCTCGTGCGCGCGAACAGCCAGAACGGCTCGACGTACCGGTACACCATCAGGTTGTGCGTGATGAGGTAGTAGACGATCAAGCCGCCGAGCAGTCCGTACTTGATCCACGCGGCGCGCCGCTCGAGCCAGACCGGCGGCTCCACGCGGAGCTTCTTCGGGAGCGTGGCGTCCATCGCCTGCGTCAGCGCGCCGTAGGCGCAGATGCGCCCGCAGTACACGCGGCCCCAGAGCACCGTCGAGACCACGGTGAAGAGCGCGAAGATGTACCACATCACGTTATGTCTCGGGATCGGCAGGTTCCGGTCCATCACGCCGAAGATGTTCACGATGGAGATGAGATTGCTCTTGTAGAACCCCATGTAGCCGACCGCCAGCGCGAAGGTGACGTACTTGAGGGGCACGCTCTTCTTGAAGAAACTGACCATCGCGAAGGCGAGGAACGCGGTCGTGAGGATCACGTCGGCGGCTTGCGGACGGAGGATGTCCTGCCAGGTGTCCTCCTGCTCCTCTTCGAAGCCCCAGGGATCGGCCGGCGTCTGCGCGTGCGCGACGGAGGGCGCGATGAATGCCACAATCGCGACGAACAACAGCGTCGCCGCGAGCCACCTCACCGCTTCACCGCGTCGGGCGAGAGGAACTGACGCGCCATCACCCGGGCGCTGTCGCGAATCGCGCGCGTCGCGCTGTTGATGCTCAGCGAGGCGCGTGAGACGGCGTCGATATCGCCGCCCACCTTGAACGGCTCACGAATGCTCTTGCCCTTGAACTGCTCGGCGAAGGCGTCGGGCTCGACGGAGAAATAGCCGTACGGCTCCGAGTGATAGTCCACGACCACGCCCGAGATGATGCCCGTCATGTCCATGCCGACGAGCACATGAATCGGACCGTGATACCCGTGCTCGTACGGCACCAGGTCTGTCGTCCAGAAGACGAGGCCGAGCGGTGTCGCCGCGGCGTTTCCGTGCGGGTCCGAGGCGTACGCGGTGAAATGCAGCGGCTCGCCCGTGAGCGGCGTGAAGAATCCGGCCTTCGGAAACAGCTTCTTCAGATGCCCGTCGGGCTTCGGGTTGGTGAACGTGCGCGTCGCGCCGAACACCACGATGCCGCCGCTGCACAGCAGCACGGCGAGCGCGGCAAGCTTCTTCAATGTGGCCTCCCTGGCGCGGCCGCCGGAGCGGCCGCGCAACTGGTAACGAAGCTTCACCGACCCAGGGGCCTCGTTTTTCTCGTCGGTTTCGAGCCGGAGCTTCGTTACCAGGCGGAGATTATCCGTGCCGCCCGGCGAACGCGTCAAGGATCAGCTGTCAGCTCAAGTCGACAGTTGACAGTTGACAGTTGACAGTTGACAGACTGTTAGCTGTTGACTGTTAACTGTCAACTACGGGCACTCCGGGAGCTGATCATTGCTCCCGTGTCGCGAGATAGCTCCGGCGCGCGCGCGCCACGAGCCCCGCCCCCTTCACGCGCAGCGCCAGTCGGTGGGTCTTGCCGTCCAGGACCGCCGGCGTGAACCCGATGACGTACTGATGGTGCAGCTCGTCGGCGACGCGCTTGAAGGACGCCGCCAGATCGGTCGCCGACGTGACCTCGAAGTACCCGCCGCCCGTCTCGGCGGCAATCGTGGCGAGGCCAGGATCGGGCCTGCCGACCGGCATGACCGGCGGGGTCGGTCCGCTCCCGCCACGCGATCCCCCACGCCCCCTGCGGGCGCCGCCTCGGGGGCCGGCCGCGCCGATGCCTGTCGGCACGCGCTGCCCGTTGAAGCCGATCGCGTAGACCATCACGTTCTCTTCGTCGGCGCGCTTCATCACGTCCTTGAGCGTGCTGTTGTTCGTCCTGAAATTCATCGGGAAGTCGGTGCCGTCGGTGAACACCAGGATGACACGCCGCCCTTCCTCGTGCAGAAGCGCGGTGATGCCGACGTTCACCGCGTTCCACAGCGGCGTCGGGCCGCTCTCCTGCAGCTGAGTGCGCAGAATCCCGATGAGCTCGTCGCGATTCGATGTGAACGTACGCGGATCGACCTGGATGCGGTTCGAGAAGCTGCCGATCCGGGCCCGGTCGGCCGGCAGGAGCTCGGCGACGAACCGCTCGGCCGCCTCGCGCACGAGACCGAAGTTGCCTTCCATGCTTCCGCTTCTATCGAGCAGCATCACGACGGTGATCGGCTGGATCTCGGTGGCGAACACGGTGATGTCCCGCCGCTTGCCGTCATCGTCGATTTCGAAATCCTCGCGCGTCAGATCGGGAACGAGCCGCCCGCCCGGCTCCGTCACGGTGGCGTACACTGCCACTGTGCGGGTGCCGGTCTTGAACGTCGCCTGTCGGCCATCGGCGAATCCGTCGCCAAGCGCCAAGACGGCAAGAGCGGCGCCGAGTGCCCATCGCATCATGTCTTTACTCTTCCCTGTCCTCTTCGACCCCTCGATGAGCGGCAGGGTCGCGCAGATCCTGAAACCTGCACGCGCCCGCCGTAGCAGGACTGAAGTCCTGCACTACACAGCGCGCGCCTCAACCTCGAGCCGCCAGTACGCGTCTTGCGAAACATCTGTGGTAAGGTTCTTTAGTATACGCACGTCGTGCGATGGGAGTGCCGCTCGGCCGCGTCGTTTCATGGGGACGCTCGAGCATCCGTGCTGTCCGCAAGCGAGGTCGCCTCTCTCGACGTTTTCTCGACATTACTTAGCCGGATCCAGCCGCAGCCGCTGGTCTGCTGCTTGCATGAACGGGCCACCCATGTGCAAACCGGATCGTCTGACACGAATTGTCCCGCGGCGCGCGTCGTGTGCGCTCGCCACCGTGGTCGCGGTCGCGTTGTCCATGGCGGGGTGCGGCGACGATAGCAGCCCCACCGCTCCCACGACCGCGCCGCCGACCACGCCGGTCGCAGCGCCGACGATCACCGAGACGTGGGACGGGACGGTACCCGTCGGCGGCTCGAGCTTCTATTCGTTCAGCATCGAGCAAAACGGCACGGTCGACCTCACGCTCGTCAGCGTGTCGGGAACGTCCGTGCCCCCAACAGTGTGGCTCGGCCTGGGCATAGGCACGCCGAGCGGGACCGAGTGCGTGACCACGACCAGCGTGAACACGGCGGCGGGAGCGTCGCCGCAACTGACCGGCACGTTCGGTCCCGGCGTGTTCTGCGCGAAGGTCTCGGACATCGGTAATCTGTTCGGTAGGGCGACCTTCACTCTGGTCATCGGGCATCCCTGATGCGACGCTCGACTCTCGTCGCGTTCGCGGCAGCCCTTGCCGCCGCCTGCGGCTCGACGCCCACCGAGCCTTCTTCGTCGACATCCATCGCCACGGCCGAGCTGTTCGTGGGCAGGCTGCCGGCGGCAGGCTCGCGGTTCTACGCGTTCTCGCCGAACACGGCAGGCTCGGTCAGTCTCATGCTCGCCAGCCTCACGCCGGAGGGGCGCCGGGCGGCCTCGACCGACATCGTCGGCCTGGCATTCGGAATCCCGCGCGGTACGGGCTGCAGCCACGATCGGTTCGTCGAGACACGGGCGGGGTTGACCGCGCAGCTCCTCGTCGCCCAAACGACAGCCGGCGTGCACTGCGTCGACGTGTACGATGTCGGCCGTCTGGCCGGCTCCATGAACTTTGCCGTCCGGATCGTGATGACGCCCGTTGCGGGCACGCCGCCGGAGGCGACGACGTCCGCCGGCAGCGATTCGTTTTCGACGAGCGTGCCGGCCCTCGGGTCGGCCACGCGCACGATCCCGGCGTCACAGGCCGGGACGATCACCGTCCACCTCACGAGCCTGTCGCCCACCGACGCCGTCATCGGCTTCGGTCTGGGCATCCCGCGCGCCGACGGCGGCGGCTGCTACCTCAGTACATCGACCGACGCGACGACCGGCGCGGCGCCGCTCGCGAGCCGCGTCGATCCGGGCACGTACTGCGTGCAGGTGTACGATTCGGGTCTTCTCAAGAGCCCCGCGACGTTCACGCTGACGACCTTGTACCCGTAAGACTCGAGGCTCCGATGGACACGTCGACGACTTACCTCGGGCTCCGCCTGGCACACCCATTCATGGCCGGCGCGTCCCCGCTCAGCGCGCACCTCGACAGCGTGAAGCGGCTCGAGGACGCGGGTGCCGCGGCGATCGTGCTCCATTCGCTTTTCGAGGAACAGATCACGTTGGCGGCTTCGGGGCGGATTCACCATCGCGACCCGCTCGACGCGGACTTCGCGGCCGCGCTGTCCGCATTCCCTTCGTCGGGCGAGTACCCGTTTTCGCCGGAGGAGCATCTGGACCACCTGCGCCGCGTCAAGAGCGCGGTCCGCATTCCGGTGATCGCATCGCTCAACGGCGCCACGGCCGAAGCATGGCTGCATTGGGCCGAACGGCTCCAGGAGGCAGGCGCCGACGCCCTCGAGGTGAATCACTACGCGGTCGTGACGGACCTCGCGCTGCCCGGCATCGCCATTGAAACGCAGGTCCGCGACATCGTACTCGAGCTGAAGCGGATCCTGCGGATTCCCGTGGCCGTCAAGCTATCGCCGTTTTTCACCGCGTTTGCCAACGTGGCGCAGCAGCTCGACAAGGCGGGAGCGGACGGCCTCGTGATCTTCAACCGCTTCTACCAGCCGGACATCGACTTTCACTCGATGACGGTGGAGCCGCATCTCGAGCTCTCCAGGAGCGCGGAGCTGCTGCTCCGGCTGCGCTGGCTGGCGATTTTGCACGGACGCATCCGCGCGTCGCTCGCGGCGACCGGCGGCGTCGAAACCGCGAACGACGCGGTGAAAGCCGTGCTCGCCGGCGCACACGCCGTGCAGATGGTGTCGGCGCTGCTGCGTCACGGCCCGAGCTTTCTCGAGTCGGCCGTCGACGCCCTGAAGCGCTGGATGGAATGGCAGAAGGTCGCCTCGGTCGACGACATGCGGGGCAAAGTGAGCTTGCTGCATGCGGACGACCCGAGCGCGTTCGAGCGCGCGAACTACATCCGCACGCTCCACAGCTGGAACAAATAACCCTCTGCCCTCTGCCCTTCACCCTCTACGCCGCGCCCTTCTCCTCGTTCGGCTTGTCCTTGACGCGCTCGACCTCGAGCGTGCATTCCTTCAACATGGCCGCCACGGCCCCAATCGCCGCCAGAATCGGCGCCAGCACCGTGCCGATCACGCCAACCGTCAACGGGAACTCGACGATGATCTGGTCGCCCTGCTTGATGACGACACGCCGGACGTTGCCTTCGTGGACGAGCTTCTTCACGGCATCCAGAAGCTGAGTGCCCGCTACCTTGAACGATTCCTTGAACGTCTGTTCAGACATGTCGATCTCCTTCACTCAGATTATCTCGCGAGCCGCATGTTCTTGATGTACCGGTGGCACTGATAGCAGCTCATCGTGAGGGCGCCGAAGCGCATGGCGGCCAGGTCCAGGTCGCGGTCCTTGGCCGCCGCGGCCAGGTCTTCGGTGATGCGGAGAAACTCGTCGCTCTGGCGCCGGTACTCGGGCATCTTCAGCACGGTCCACGCCGGCGCGTTGGTCACCTGCGACAAGGCCACGCTCTCGCGCGCGAGCAGGTCGTAGTTGCTGGTCGTGAGCGCTTCGAGAATGCGCTGGGTATGCGCCAGCTTCTCCCGCATGAGGCGGCCCGTGCCCGGCGTCTGAGCGGGTGTGGCCGGCGCGAAGGTCGCGAACAGCACGACCAGGGTCGACACGCTGATGATCCGTCTCATGGTCTCGGCGGCTCCAATTCAGATTGCGTCATGTCTCATTATTTCATCAATCGTGTCTCCTCCGAGCAAGCCGCGTGCCCGGATGAGCGCTGCGGGGTTGGGGCTGGACCGTGGCCGGGAACCGGCAGGAGAACGAACACCGGCGGGAAATTTCCGGCACGCGGGGATTATTTCGCGTCTGGCACGCCGGAACGTTCACATCGCACGTTCGATCGGTTCGTGCGATGATCGGCGGCGATGCGTACCGAAGGCCCTGCGAATCCGCCCGAAGACGGTGCGCGCGTTCGCGCCGCCGTGCTGGCCCAGCAGACCAGCGAGGCCCGTTGGCGGGCGATTATCGACTCGGCCGTGGACGGCATCATCGTGATCGACGCGTCTGGCCTCATCGAGTCGTTCAATCCGGCCGCCGAACGGCTGTTCGGCTACGCCGAGCGCGAGGTGCTGGGCAGAAACATCAAATTGCTGATGCCCTCGCCCGATCGCGAGGAGCACGACCACTACATCGGGCGGTACCTGCAGACCGGCCAGCAGAAGATCATCGGGATTGGACGCGAGGTGACGGCGCTTCGCCGCGACGGCACCACGTTCCCCGTGCATCTCTCGGTCGGTGAGATCAAGGTCGGCAGTGAGCGACGCTTCACCGGCATCCTCCACGATCTGACGGCGCGCAACAAGCTCGCGGAGCAGCTGCGCGATCAGACCTCGCTCGCGAGGCTCGGAGAGATGGCCGCCGTCATCGCGCATGAAGTGAAAAATCCGCTGACGGCCGTCCGCGGCGCCATCCAGGTGATCGGCGGCCGGCTGCCGGCGGGCAGCAAGGACGTGCCGATCATCGGGGAAATCCTGGCGCGCCTCGACGCACTGAACGACCTCATCAAGGAACTGCTGCTGTTCGCACGGCCGCAGCAGCCCAAGCTGGCCCCGATCGATCTTCGGTCGCTCCTGTGCCTGGTCGCCGACTTGCTGTCGAGGGATCCCGCGTATCCAGGCGTCCGCATCGAGACGAGCGGCGAGGCGCCGCCGATGTCGGGTGACGCCGAGCTCTTGAAGATCGTGTTCCAGAATCTGTTCATCAACGCTGCGCAGGCCATGCACGGCCACGGTCTGATCAGAGCCTCGATTCGGCTCGAGAACGACTGGCTTCGCGTCGAGGTCGCCGACGAAGGGCCGGGCATTCCGCCCGACACGAGGCCCCTTCTCTTCCAGCCGTTCCACACGACCAAATCACGCGGAACGGGCCTGGGGCTGTCCACCGCGAAGCGATTCGTCGAGTTGCACGGCGGAACCATCACCGTGGACTGCCCGCCTGCGGGCGGCACAACCGTGCTGGTGCAACTGCCAGCCAAGGGGGGGGCCGCATGACACCCGTCTTGCGCCAGACGCAGACGTTTCGGACGATTCTCTGCCCCATCGATTTCTCGCCGCACTCGGCTCTGGCGCTGCGGCACGCGGTCGCGATGGCTCGCCGATCGAAGGGACACGTCACGGCGCTGTATGTCAACAACCCTCTGCTGATCGCCGCCGCAGCCGCAGCGGCTTACGACGAGCGCGCGCTGGTCCGGACGAGCGGCGCCGAGCTCAAACGGTTCGTCGTGCAATCGCTCGGCAAGAAGGACGCGCGTGGCGTCGAGCAGATCGTCACGATTGGGGAGGCCGCGCGGGAAATCGGCAAGGCGGCCCGGCGTCTGTCGGCCGACCTGATCGTGGTCGGCACGCAGGGACTGAGCGGCGCCGGCAAGTTGTTCTTTGGGTCCACCACCCAGCGGGTCCTGCGCGAGGCGAAGGTGCCGATCCTGGCGGTCCCGCCTGGCGGACCGGGCGGACGGCCGTCCGCGTCGTGGCCCGGCATGCGCGTGCTCGCAGCGATCGATCTTGGCAGCGAGGCGCTGGCCGATGCACGCGCGGCCGCCGCGGTGGCCCACGGCGTCGGCGCCGAACTGGTGCTCGCCCACGTCGTGCCGCCCGACCAGGCGCCGCGCTGGCTCACCTTGCGGCTCGGCGAACGCCGCCAACGGCGGCTGGCGCAGGCGCGGGCGACGCTCGTTCGACTCGCGGCCGACGTGCGGAACGGCCTGCGGGTGGAGGCCCACGTGCGTCCCGGCGATCCGGCCGATCAGATTTCCTCGCTCGCCGCCGACACACGCGCAGGGCTGGTGATCGTGGCGCTCAGGCGAGGCGAGGGCCTGTGGGGCGCCGCGCAAGGATCGATCACCTATCACGTCCTCTCCGGCGGCTGCACGGTTCCGATCCTCGCGCTGCCGGGACACGCGCGTCGATCGCGCCGCCCCGCCCCGATCCAACCGGATCCGTCGGCGTTTACCTAGGCGGTCAGGACTCTGACCTCCATCCCTCTCGGCATCATCGTCGCCGTGCTCGGCGGCCTGGCCGTCGGCATCGAACGGCAGTGGTCGGGCCATGCCAGCGGCCCGGGCGCTCGCTTTGCTGGCGTACGCACGTTCGCGCTCCTGGGCGGCGCAGCCGGCACGTCGGGCTGGCTGTGGTCGCTCGACGCACAGGCGCTGGCCGTGGTGCTCCTCGCGGCGAGCGCCGGTCTGGTCGTCGCCGCATATGCCGCCGCCAGCCGCACCGACGTGGATGCGACGACCGAAGCGAGCGCGATCGTCGTGCTTGCCGCCGGCGTCGTCGCGGGCCTCGGCCATCTCGCGCTCGCCAGCGCCATCTCGGCCGCCACCAGTCTCATGCTGCTCGAAAAATCGCGCCTGCACGCGCTCGTGCGCCGGCTCGACGACGAGAGCCTGCGCGCCGCGCTCAGGTTCGCGGTGATGGCCGCCGTCGTCCTGCCCCTCCTACCGAGCGGACCGTACGGGCCGTGGGGAACGATTCGTCCGCGCGAGCTGTGGGTGCTGGTGCTGTTCTTCTCCGGGATCAGCTTCGCGAGCTTTCTGGCGCGCCGCGCCGTGGGCGCGCGTCACGGTTACCTGATTGCGGGGCTGCTCGGCGGCTTCATCTCGTCGACCAGCGTGACGCTGGGTTTCGCGCGAGCCAGCCGCGACGGCGTCCGTCTCGGCGTGTCCCTGGCGTACGGCGCCATCGCGGCGAGCACCGTGCTCTTCGTCCGTGTCGCCGTGGCAACCGCCGTGCTCAATCCCGCGTTGGCGCGAGGCCTCGTGTGGTATCTGCTGCCGCCGTTTCTCGTCGGCGGACTGATCCTGGCCACGGGCCTGCGCCATGCGCGAGGCGAGACCGAAGGGCTCGAGCCGCCGGCCAATCCGCTGCAGATCCGTGCGGCCCTGCAGATGGCCGCGCTCTTTCAGGTCGTGCTCATCGCGGTCGAGCTGGCACGGCGCACATGGGGCGACACCGGCGTCGTGTTGTCGGGCGCCGTCCTCGGCTTGACCGACGTTGACGCGCTGACGATCTCGATGGCTCGCGGCGCACGCGCGGCGATCCCGCTCGACGTCGCCGCGCGCGGGCTCGCCACCGGCATCCTCGCCAACACCACGCTGAAGCTTGGGCTGGCCGCGGCGATCGGTGGCGCGCGGTTCAAGCAGCTGGTCGGCGGCACGCTGGCGGCGATGGGGTTGATCCTCGCCACGCTTCTGGCATGGCGATAGCGCGAGACGGTGGCCCCTCAACCAGAGGCCGAGGACGCAGGCCTCTCGAGCTTGAATTTCTCGATCCGATACCGGATCTGATCACGGTTCAGGCCGAGCATCGCCGCGGCGCGCGTCTGGTTCCACCCGCTGCGCTCGAGCGCTTGCACGACGAGCGACCGTTCGAGGTCCTCGAGATCGATCCCGGTGGGCGGCAACTGTACGCGCTCGCTCAGCTTCGGTGCCTCGGCGCCCGCCACCGGGAAGTGCTCGAGCGTCAGCTCGTCGCCTTCCGTGAGCAGCATCGCGCGCTCGACCGCATTCCTCAGCTCGCGGACGTTGCCCGGCCACCCGAACGCCTTGAGCTTGGCCAACGCTTCTGGTGCGACGCGGTGCACGTGCTTGCGGAACTCCGAGTTGTACGCGTCGACGTAGTAGGTGACGAGCTGCGGAATGTCGTCGGCCCGCTGCCGGAGCGGGGGCAGCACGATCGGCAGCACGTTCAGACGATAGTACAGATCGTCGCGGAAGCGCCCCTGGCGCACTTCCTCTCCGAGATTCTTGTTGGTCGCCGCGATCACCCTCACGTCCACGCGCAGATCCAGCGCGCCGCCCACGCGCTTGAACGTCTTCTCTTCGAGAAATCGCAGCAGCTTGGCCTGGAGCGCCGGCACCATTTCGCCGATTTCGTCGAGAAACACCGTGCCGCCGTCGGCCGACTCGAGCAGCCCCCGCTTTTGTCGATCCGCCCCCGTGAACGCGCCACGCTCGTGCCCGAAGAGCTCGCTCTCGAGCAGCGTTTCGGGCAGCGCCGAGCACGTGATGTTCATGAACGGCTCGTGACTCCGTGCGCTCGCGTAGTGGATCACCTTGGCCGCGAGGTCCTTGCCCGTGCCGCTCTCGCCCATCAGCAGCACCGTCGAGGCAGGGCTCGTCGCGATCTTCTGGAGCAGCGCGCGCACGCCCACGATGGCCGCGCTTTCGCCGACGATCCGGTCGAGGCTGTAGGGCCGCGCCTGCGTCGCCCGTAACGTCCGCACTTCGCGCCTGAGCCGCGTCGTCTCGAGCGCTTTTTCGACGAGCAGCGCGATTTCGTCCACGTCGAATGGTTTGTTCGCGTAGTGGTACGCGCCCTGCTTCATGGCCTCGACCGCGGTGTCCACGTTCGAATACGCCGTCAGCAGGATCACCAGCGTGTCGGGATCGGCTTCCTTGATCCGTCGGAGCACGGCGAGTCCGTCCGAATCGGGCAGGCGGTAGTCGAGCAGCACGAGATCGACGCCTTCGCGCCGACGCTCGAGCGCCTCGGCGCCCGTTTCCGCCTCGAGCACGCGATAGCCTTCCTGCGTCAGTCGGCTGACGAGCGACCAGCGAATCAACCGCTCGTCGTCGACGACGAGGATCGTCGGAACCTGCATCAGGCTGTCTAGTATACCGGGCGGGTAGCGAAGCTTGGCCTCGAGCCGTCGAAGCGCTTTGATGTGCCGCCAAACTTTTGCTTAGCCCGTTCTGCTGGTCGACACGAGAATGTTTTACTCGTTCCGCATGGCGGGCGAGGCGCGCACGGCGCGCCTGCGACCCTTCGACGCTGCTCAGGGTCGACCTGAGTCGAGTCGAAGGTCGAGGGAGCGGCGCGGGGCGGAGGGGTCCCCGCCCTTCGACGAGCTCGGGGCGCCGTGAGCCTGCCGAACGGCGCAAGCGACCGAGCCGGGGTGTGGGGCGGAGCCCCACGTGAGCTTAAACAACCGGCGACCGCGGCTGCGAGACGAGCGCCGCGACATCGGCGACCTCGAACGGCTTGGTCACGACGTGGCTGGCGCCCAGATCGAGCGCGCGCTGGAGCACGTCTGGTGCGCCGAATGCGGTCATCAGAATCACCTGCGCGGCGGGCGTCAACGCTCGAAGGCGCGCGAGCAGGCCGAGATCGCTCGAGTCGGGCAGTCGCAGGTCCAGTAGAACGACGTCGAACGGATTCGGCGTCTCTGACACCGCTTGGAGTGCCGACCGGCCGTCGGCCGCCTCGACCGTTTCGCAGCCGCGGTCGACCAGCGTCTCGCTGAGCGACCACCGAATGAGCGGCTCGTCGTCGACGACCAGCACCCGCAGGGGCGGGATTTTCTCGACTACGGCGGAAAATTCCCGCTGCCCAGGCCTCGCATGTGGGCCTGTTTTCTGGCGATCGCGCGACTCTGGCTGGACTTCCATACCTGGCGCTGAATCCCTTTCAAGAATCGCGCCGAATCGAAATGCTGACTTCTAAGTTCCTCAACAGCCCGTGGTGAAAGTCTGGCGTCGCACCGAGACGGGCGAGGCGCCCCGCCGGCAAGGCGCGACGACCGAGAATACCGGGAGTATTTGAGGGAGGAGCAACGCAGCCGGCGGGGATGCATCGCCCGTCGAATGCAGTCAGACTTTCACCACGGGCTGTCAAGGCGTGAGCACCGAGCGATTGATCCAGAGAATGTTGTCCCAGCTCAGCGCTTTCTCGGTGCCGTCGAACAGCTTCGCGTAGCTCCCGCCCGAGCCTTTGAAGGAGAACTCCTTCACACGATCGGGCGGGTTCGTCGTGACGTTCTTCAGGATGTCGAGGACCTGCTCCTGGCGGGAGATCTGATAGACGCTCGGATTCTTCGCCGAGTAGAACTTCGTCTCGTTCGGGTTGCCCTTGTTGCCCACGCCCTTTTCGAACCTGATGTGCAGCTCGAGCCGCTCTCCGCTCGCCGCGGCAAACACCCAGTCCTGCGTGTCGACGGTTGGGCCGGCGCCCTTCGACGAAGTCGTGCGCTCGACCGAGTGCGTCGTGGCCAGCAGGTAGCTGCCGAACGGTCCCGGCACGTCCGCCGGATCCTCGGTCAACCCGCCGATGATGAGCTGCACGTTCGCCCCGGTGGCGTCTTTCACGGGCGCCGCCAGATACACCAGGCGATTGGAGCCTTTGCCGAGCGGCCGGCCGTCAGGCCCGTTGATCGTCACGCGATCGATGAAAATCACGCGAAGGTTGCAGTCCTTCGCCGGCCCCTGGGTCGCCACGTTGGGCGTCCACCCGGGAGGCAGATACGGACTGAGCGCCGCCTCGGGCACGCGCACGTCCAGTTGGAACCTGGCCTCGCTGCTGTGCTCGATCATCGTCTGGGCCCTCGCGGCGCGCGGGACGCCGGCCATCACGACGGCCGCGACGAGGGCTGCGAGTACCGGGCGAGTGAGACGTCGTGACATGTAGCCTCCCAACGGGGTCAGACTGGGGTCAGACCCCACTCCGACCCCGCACCGATCAACGTCAAACGATACCACCCCGGCCCGTATAATGGCGTATCAGCAAGGAGCCTTCTGAATGATTCCCCTGAAATTCAGGACTCTGATGGTCGTCTCGCTCGTCCTGGTGGTCCTCTTCGGGGGTCAGCGTGGGGTCAGACCCCACGCTGACCCCGGCTACGCCCTCGCGGCCCAGCAGGCCGCGCCGCGGCCGGCGCCCGCGAGGCCGGCGGCGACGACCGCGGCGGCGAACGCGACGCCCGAGAGCGTCGGCATCTCGACAGAGCGGCTCGGCCGCCTTCACGCCGGCATGCAGGCGATGGTCGATCGCCACGAGGCGGGCGGGATCGTCACGCTCGTCGCGCGCGAGGGCAAGGTCGTGGACCTGCACGCCTCGGGGTTTCAGGACGTCGAGAGCGGCAGGCCGATGGCGACCGACACGATCTTCCGCATCGCGTCGATGACCAAACCTATCACCAGCGTCGCGGTGATGATGTTGTACGAGGAAGGCAAGCTGCTGCTCACCGACCCGGTGTCGAAGTTCATCCCGGCATTCACGAGCATGCACGTGACGGGCGAAGGCGGGGCGCTCGTGCCGGCGCGGCGCGAGATCACGATTCGCGATCTGCTGTCGCACCGATCGGGCCTCTCGTACGGGTTCCTGAACGGCGGTCCTGTCGGCGACGCCTACCGTAAAGAAGGCGTGCCGGATGGATTGACGATGACACCGATGACGCTCCAGGAAGGCATCGACAAGCTCGCGGCCCAGCCCCTGATGAGCCACCCGGGCGCGGCTTGGAACTACAGCCTCTCGATCGACGTGCTCGGGCGCGTCGTCGAAGTGGCGTCCGCCACCTCGTTCGACGTGTTTCTTCGCGACCGCATCTTCAAGCCGCTCGGCATGGCCGACACGAGCTTCGACGTGCCCGACGCGAAGTGGCCGCGGCTGGCGACCGTCTACTCACCGAACGGCAGCCGTGGCATCCGGCCGATGAGGGATCCCG
Source organism: Acidobacteria bacterium RIFCSPLOWO2_02_FULL_65_29 (assembly GCA_001767435.1). Classification (GTDB taxonomy): domain Bacteria; phylum Acidobacteriota; class Vicinamibacteria; order Vicinamibacterales; family CAVVIG01; genus 2-02-FULL-65-29. Next base: position 16,275 of record MEKT01000177.1, read on the forward strand.
AGTCGTTCGGCAACACCCACATGTCGCCGGGGGCGTCGTACAAGGCACCCAAGAAGTATTTCTCCGGCGGCGCGGGTCTCACGTCGACCGCGCACGACTACGCCCGGTTCGCGCTCATGCTCGCCGGCGGCGGCGTGCTCGACGGCGTGCGCCTCCTCAGCCCGAAGACGATCGAGCTGATGACCGCCAGCCACACCGCCGACTTGCCGGGTGGCGGGTTGATCGGCAACGGCGCCAATTTTGGTCTGGGCTTCCGCGTGGTGACCGACGTGGCCACGACGCAGACGGCAGGATCGATCGGGATGTACGGCTGGAGCGGCATCTACGGCACCACGTTCTGGGTCGATCCGAAGGAGCGGCTCGTCGCGATCCTGATGGTGCAGCGCTATCCAGGATCTCCCGTCGCCGCGGCGTTCCAGCCACTCGTCTACCAGACGCTGACCCAGAGTTTCTCGACCGCGACGCCATAACGGCGCTGGCGCGTGAGCACCTTCATATCTGATTCGGAGGATCGATGCGCCATTCCCCTTCAGCATTTGTCGTCGCCGTGTCGATGGCCGGCATCCGCACGCATGCCATGACACAACGCCTCCTCTCGGCTGCTGCGATGGCCGTGCTGATCGCCGCCGTGTTCAGGCCGGCGCCACTGACGGCTGCGCCTGCCGCCTCGTGTGCGAGCCTGGCCTCGACCGCGCTGCCGGACACGACAATTACGGCGACCGAAGACGTCGCGGGGCCTTCCTTTACTCCGCCGGGCGGCGCCGCCCTCAGCAACCTGCCGCGCTTCTGCCGCGTCGCGGCCACGACGAAACCGGCCATCAAGTTCGAAGTCTGGCTGCCGCTGGCCAACTGGAACGGCAAGTTCCATGGCGTGGGCAACGGCGCCAACGCGGGCTCCATCGTGTACGGCGCGATGGCCACGGCCCTGCGGCGCGGCTACGCGACCGCCAGCACCGACACGGGGCACGCGACCACGAACCCGCGCGACGCCTCGTGGGCGGTCGGCCATCCCGAGCTCGTCGCCGACTTCGGGTACCGGGCGATCCACGTAACGGCCGACAACGCCAAGCAGATCGTCCAGGCGTTCTACGGCCAGCGTGCGAGCCGGTCGTACTTCATGTCGTGCTCGACCGGCGGACGCCAGGCGTTGATGGAAGCACAGCGCTTCCCCGACGACTACGACGGCATCGTCGCGGGCGCGCCGGCCGCCAACTGGACGCGGTTTCAGACCGGAGGCCACCTCTGGATCGCGCTCGCGATGAACAAGGATCCCGAGAGCTACCTGCCCGCGGGGAAGCTCCCGCTGCTGGCCACCGCCGTGAACGCCGCCTGCGACTCGATCGACGGCATCGCCGACGGCGTGCTCGACGATCCGCGAAAGTGCGCATTCGATCCCGAAGTCCTGATGTGCCCTGGAAACAATGTCGGGAAGGATGCCGCGACGTGCCTGACGCCACAGCAGGTGCGAGCCGTCAAGGACGTCTGGTCCGGATCGCGTAACTCGTCAGGCCTGGTCTATCCCGGCTACATGCCGGGGGCCGAAGCCGCCGGGGGATGGGCGGCATACACGACCGGCACTGGGCCGCTCACCGGCAACCATTGGGCGCAGGCCGAGAACGTGCTGAAGTACCTGGTGTTCGAGAACCCCACGTGGGACTTCCGGACGTTCGACTTCGACAAGGATCTGGCGTTCGCCGAGGCCAAGCTCGGGAAGACGTTCGACGCGTTCGATCCCGACCTCTCGCGCTTCCGCCAGCGCGGTGGCAAGCTGCTGCTGTACCACGGCTGGAACGATCCGTCGATTTCACCGCTGAACACGATCAACTACTACGAGCGCGTCGTAACGTTCCTGCGGGGATCGAAGAGCCGGCAACAGGCCGAGACCGAGGCCCAGCAGTTCGTGCGGCTCTTCATGGCGCCGGGCATGTTGCATTGCGGCGGAGGCCCTGGTCCCAACACGTTCGACATGCTGGCCGCTCTCGAGAACTGGGTCGAGCACAACCGCGCGCCCGACCGCGTGGTGGCGTCTCACGCGACGAGCGGCGTCCAGGATCGCACCAGGCCGTTGTGCGTCTATCCGAAGGTTGCGGTGCATACGGGCCGCGGCAGCACGGACGAAGCGGCGAACTTCGTGTGTCAGATGCCCGGAGCGACCGCCAGCCGCTGACGCACAACGATCAACGCATCCCTCTGCGAGCTTGCGGTAATCGTCGTGACTACGGCAGCGCGAACACCCAGACCGACCCGCCTTCGGGCACCTCGGGATAGTTGCCGCGCGTCAGCGTGTTCAGGCGGGCCTGCATCGAACGAGAGTCCACGCCCCACCCCGATTGCACGGCAATGTACTGCTTGCCGTCGACGCTGAACGAGACCGGCGGTCCGAGAATGCCCGATGTGGTGGGGAATTCCCAGAGCACCTTCCCGTTTGCCGCATCGAAGGCGTGAAGCTTTCGATCGTTGGTGCCGCCGCTCCAGACGAGGCCGCCTCCCGTGGCCAGCATCGATCCCCAATTGGGCGACGTGGCGTAGGTGTGCGTCCACACTTTCTTGCCGGTGTCCACGTGCCATGCCTGCACTTCGCCGAAATGGTCGGCGCCGGGCGCGATCGACACCACCGAGGACGCGCCGACGAAGCGGTCCCCGGGCGTGTACTTGACCGGAGAGCCCGTGATCGTCGAGCACAGGTTCTCGTTGGCCGGAATGTAGATCATCCGCGTCTCGGGGCTGAAGGCAATCGGCGGCCAGTTCTTTCCGCCCCAGTGCGACGGGCAGATGCCGTCGGCCACCTTGCCGGTGCCCGGTGTCCGGGCCGGATCCACGTCCGGCCGGCCCGTTTTCGGATCGAGGCCACGGAACACGGTCTGCTTCACGTAGGGCATGCCCTGCACGAAGGTGATCGGGCCGCCGCTCCGTTCGAGAAACCACAGGTATCCGTTGCGGGCCACGTCGATCAGCCCTTTGATCGTGCGACCGTCGCGCCGATAGTCCACCAGGATCGGCGGCGACACCTCGTCCCAATCCCACGAATCGTTCGGATGGTATTGATAGTGGCCCTTGATCGTGCCCGTGGTGACGTCGATCGCGATCGTCGACGCCGTGTAGAGGTTGTCACCGGGCCGTTGATCGCCCATCCACGGCCCACCGTTGCCGGTGCCCCAGAAGGACAGATGGGTGTCCGGATCGTAGTTCGCCGTCACCCACACCGACCCGCCGCCGGTTTTCCACTGGTCGCCCTGCGGCCACGTCTCGCTCCCGGGCTCGCCGGGCGCCGGGATCGTATAGACCCTCCACATTTCCTTGCCGGTCTCGATGTCGAATGCGGCGACGAACCCCCGAATGCCTGTTTCGCCGCCCGACGCGCCGACCATCACCTTGCCGTCGGCCACGAGCGGCGCGAGCGACATGTAGTAGCCGCTCCGGTTGTCGGCGACCTCGCTCGTCCAGACTTCCCGTCCCGTCCTTGCGTCGAGCGCCACGAGCACGGCCTCGCTCGTGGCGAGCAATACCTTGTCGCCGTACAGCGCCACGCCCCGATTCGTGCGATGAAGCGCAATCAGGTCTTCCGGTGACGTCCGTCGGTACCGCCAGAGCTGATGCCCAGTCTTCGCGTCGATGGCAATCACCTGGTTACCCGGCGTGGCGACGAACATGACGCCGTCGTTCACGATGGGCGGTGCTTCGTGGCCGCTGGTCGAGCCGGTCGAGAACGACCACACCGGCCGCAGCCGGGCGACGTTGCGCGTCGTGATCTGGTCGAGCGGGCTGTAGCCCCAGCCGTCGTAGGTGCGCCGGATCATCAGCCAGTCGCGCTCGTCCGGCTTCAGCAGGCGATCGGCGCCGACGGGCTTGTACGCCTGCAGAATGGCCGGCATCGGGATCGGAGGCGGGGTCGGCAGCGCCGGTATCGCGGGCTGCTGCGCCGCAACAACCACGAGCGTCAGGCAAGAACCGAGCACGCTCGCAGCCACGCCGCCGATACGTCGCACATCGAACATCACACACCTCGAAAAGAAACAGAATCAACGACGATCAACGCATCCCTCGACAGGCTCGGGATGCCCTGAGCTTGTCGCCCCTCGACGGTGCTCGGGACGACCCTGAGCCAGTCGAAGGGTCGAAGGGCAGAGACCGCGGAGCCCGCAGAGCAGACGTCAACCACGGAGGACACGAAGGGTTCACGCCCTGCGTTGATCGTCGTGGCGGTCTTCACAACAATTTCAGACTGTCTCCACCCCGACGCGCGCCGTGAACGGCCGCGCGACCACCAGCCGGCCGTCGACCAGCGTGAGCGGCAGCGCCGGCAGGCTGCGTGGCGCGGGACCGTCGACCACGCTCGCGGCGTCGCGCGGATCGAACGTCGACTGGTGGCACTCGCAAAACAGCATCTGTTCGACGGGCATCCAGCCGCCAACGTCGCACCCTTCGTGGGTGCAGGTGGCGGAGTACGCGACGACACCGCCGGCGGCCCGCGCGCGCGTGCCCGCGCCGAGCGCGTCCGCGTCGAGCCGGACGAGCAGCACGCGGTTCAATCGCGAGCCGCTTCGGACGATCCTCTCCTTGGGCTCCATCGCCCAGGCCATCGTCGGCGCCGAAGCCAGCGGAATATCGTCGGGCGTGAGCGGCTTCAGCGTCGAATCGTCGACGGTGACCAGCAGGTCGCCTTCCCTGGGCCGAGCCGATGCTTGATCGCCCTGGGCGATCGCGACAACCGGCGCAAGCGCGAGGCCCGCGCCAATGCCAACCGCGCCCTTCAGCACTGTCCGCCTGCCAACGCCCTGTGGCGCGTCCGCCACGAAATCACGAAAGCATGAAAGAGAAACCTTTGTTGATCTCAAGTCTCTGCGGTCTCTGCGTCTCGAGTCCCGAGTCCCGAGCCCCGAGTCCCTACCGCTTCGGCAGCGCGAAGCTCAGAATCAAATCTCCACCCCGCCGGCCGCGCTCGCCTCCGCCCGATCCGACGGTGACGAATTGTTCGCCGTTCACCATGTACATCGCGGGTGACGAGAAGACGCCGGAGCCCGTGTTGAATTTCCAGAGCAGCTCGCCCGTCTTCGCGTGAAACGCCATGAAGTAGCCGGCCGTGTTGCTGCCGCTGCCCACGAACACCAGATCGCTCGAGGTGGCGACGGAACCGGCCTGGCCGAAGCCGTCGTAGATCTTTTGCCAGATGAGCTCCCCCGTCGTCGGGTCGTAGGCGGAGAAGTACCCCTTTGGCGGCCGATCCGAACCCGCCGGATCGTCGATCGCGTTGACGTAGAGATAGCCCGTGCGCGGACTGTAGGACAGGGGCCCGTAGTTCGCGCCCCCGCCCGTGCCCGGCGCGGCGATCTGGTTCGGACCCGGCGGCGTGTACATCGGCACGAGTTTGCTTTTCGCCATCTCGTCGGCCGGGATGTCGACCGGAAACACCGGGCTGACGGGCACCATCATCTTCCCAGCCGCGGTGAACGGAATCGGCTGCGTGGGCCAGGGCTGCTCGCCGGGACGGCTCGTCTCGGTTGGCACGGGGACTTCCTTGATGGGATGCACCGGCTGCCCCGTTTCGCGGTTCAGGATGTACAGAAAACCGTTCTTGCTCGCCTCGGCCAGCGCCTTCACGCGCTGCCCTCGCACCGTCATGTCGAAGAGAATCGGCTGGTTGCCGGAGTCGTAGTCCCAGACGTCGTGGTGCGTCTGCTGGAAGTACCACTTCAGCCTGCCGGTATCGAGCGTGAGCGCGATGAGGGAATCGGTGAAGAGGTTGATCCCGGCGCGCTTCGTGCTGTCGCCGAAGGGATTCCCCACGGCCACGTAGATGAGCCCGAGCTCCGGATCGATCGACGGCGTCTCCCAGATGCCGCCGCCGTTGCGCTCGCCGCCCACCCACGTCGGTCCGGCAATGTCCCAGCCCTGATCTTTTTCGTCCTGCGGAATCGTGTTGAAGTGCCAGAGGACCTTGCCCGTTTTCGCGTCGACCGCGAGCACGTGACCGCCGGGAATGTGGCTCTCGCTGCGCGTGCTGACGACGTAGAGGACGCCGTTGTGAATCTGCGGCGCGGTCGTGAACCAGTAGCCGAGGCTGATGGCCGTTTTCACTTCGGGGAATCGCTGCTGGACCACGTCCAGGATCACGCTCGCCTGGCCATCCTTGCCGAACGTCGGGATGGGTTTGCCGGTCTTCGCATCGAGCGCGAACAGAAAGGATCCAGCCGAGGTGTAGACGACGCCGTCGGCGTAGCAGACGCCGCGATTGCGGAAGACGTAGCCTTCGCGCCGTCCTCCGCCGATGAGGTTCGTCACGTCGAACGACCAGAGGAGGTGGCCGTCGGCCGCGTTCACGGCATAGACGCCGCCGCGTGGATCGGTCACGTACATCACTCCATCCACGATCACCGGCGTGGTCTGGTTGCTGACGCCGTCGATGATGCCGTATTGAAACAGCCAGCGCGGCGTGAGCGTGGTCACGTTGGATGGCGTGATCTGGTCCAGCGTGGAATACCGGCTGCCGGCCAGGTCGAGGTTGTGCAGGGGCCAGTTGACGGTGGCCGCCGCACCCGGACGAGCTGCCCCCTGGGCCCCCTGAGCCCTCTGAGCCCTCTGAGCAACGACACGCGGCGCCAGCGCGCTCGCCGTGAGCGCGGCCGATGCAACGAGACTCAGGGCAATCACCGATCGCGCAGACGCCATAGCCTCGATCCCCCTGCGCAATTCTACATGCACCGCAGTCGCAGGGAACGACCCTTTCGAGGCCGTTCCCAGGTAGAATCGCGCCCCATTGGACATTGAAGACCGCTTCTCCGTGGTGTGTCCCTACTGCGGCGAGCAGATGGAGATCTACGTCGAGCCGGACGTCAAGGGCAGCTTCGTCCAGGACTGCGAGGTGTGCTGCAACCCGTGGCGCGTGCGCGTCACCGGACGCGGTGAGCGACGGGCGGTCCATCTCATGCGCGCGGACGGGTCGGAGTAGGTCTAGTCGATAGTCGTTAGTCGTTAGTCGTCAGTCCCGAAACTGGCGCCCCGAATCTTACGCCGTCACCCCGAAATACTGCGCCGTTGCACGCGAGTAACGCTTCCCGCCTCTCTAAGCCTGATTAGGGGACAACTACACGAACGCTTTGCGCTCCTTCGAACGTACCGGTTGACGCACGGTGAGGGTAGACCACGACGTTGTAGGTACCACGCTGCAACGCGTTGGCGATCAGGCTGAATGACGAACGCTCAAACTGTCCGCCATAGGTCTCCGCCACGTCTGGCCGCGAGTCGCCGGAATCTGCCACGCCGAGAAAGGTGGGATCGCCACCGGCGACGGTGAATGGCTGCTGCACTATCGCGCCACTCGACGGCATGTCGATCGCCATGCGCATCGACGGCCCGACTCGCGCGGACCTGCCCTCGTCGTTTATGCCTCCCATTGGTGTCAATATGTATGGTAAATATAGGGTATGACAAAAACGACCGTCTATCTTCCGCCCGAGCTCAAGCGAGCGTTGACGAGAGTCGCCAGGCAGCGCCGGTGCAGCGAAGCGGAGTTGCTGCGCGAAGCGGTGTCGCGGCTCGCCGGCGAAGCTGAGGCGCCAGCCCCCAAACTCCCGCTGTTCCGATCGACGGGGCCGTCGATCGCCGAGGACGTCGACGGCGCTCTGGAAGGCTTCGGCCTCCGGTGATCGTGCTGGACACGGGCGGGCTTTACGCCGCGCTCGACGCCAACGAGGCGCTGCACGGCCGCACGGTCGCGGCACTCGTCGCCTCGACGCCTCCGCGCGTCATCTCACCGTGTGTTCTCGCGGAACTGGACTACTTGGTTGGCAGCCGAGTGGGCCACCAGGCGCAGATGGCCCTCGTCGACGAGGTCGCGCGCGGCGCCTACCAGCTCGATCTCTTCTCGTCCGAGGATGTCGGTCACGCCAAGCGAATCATGGAGCGTTACGCCGACCTTCGGATCGGATTGGCGGACGCGTCGGTCGTCGTTCTCGCCAACCGTCACAGAACGTTGGACCTCCTCTGCACGGACCAGCGCCACTTCAGGGCGCTCCGGGGCACAGGCGGCAGGCCGTTCCGACTGCTTCCTTTCGACGCTTGAGCGGGGTTCTAGCCCCTAGCCTCTAGCCTCCTCTGATCACTCCCGAGGCACAAAACTCGTCGACGAGCGAAAGCACGAACGGCCACAGCGCCGGCATCGTGGACGCGATGGGCGCCATCCGGTGGAGCACCTGCTCGCGTGTCACCTGGTGCGCGCTCCAGCTGCCGCCGCCCGAGTACGCGTTCTGGAGGAGCGGCTGCAGCCGGTCGATCGCGTTGGCGAAGCGCGCCTCGGCGGTGGCGTGCGCCTCGAATTCCTCCCAGAGCGCGCGAAGGTGCGACGCTTGATCGAACGGCAGCAGGCCGAAGATGCGATCGGCAGCCGCGCGTTCCCGTGCGTCTTTCGTTTCGTGCGCCGCCGCGTCGTACGCGAACGTGTCGCCCGCGTCGATCTCCACCAGATCGTGGACGGCCATCATCTCGAACACCCGCGCATGGTCGACCGACGCCGGCATGTACTCGCGCGCGATCATGGCGGCCAGGATCAGGTGCCACGAGTGCTCGGCGGAGTTCTCCTGGCGCGTTCCATCGACGAGCGGCGTGCGGCGCAGGATCTGTTTGAGCTTGTCGGCTTCGACGAGAAACGCGATCTGGCTGGCGAGGCGATCGTCCGGCATGTGTCGGGGCATTATAGCCACGGGCATCCCAGCCCCGAGCCCGCCTCCCAAACCCCGATTTCCGAACCCCGAATCCCGAGCCCCGAGTCCCCACCTCCGCTCGCCTGATCGCCAGGCGAGCTGCGGCGGGCGGGCCGAGTCCCGAGTCCATGTAAAATGATCGTGTGACCCTGATCGATCGCAACCACTCTCTCGTTCGGATCGCGTCCTTGCTGTCGCTGTCCGTCCTGATGGCCGCTGGGTGCACGACCAACAAGAGCCCCTCGGCACCATCCATGTCGAGCGCCCCGTATTCGCAAACCGACCTCGTGGTCGGTACCGGCACTTTTGCGGCCGCCGGCAATCGAGTCACGGTCAGCTATGCCGGCTGGCTCTACAACGCCAGCGGGCCCAACGGCAAGGGCACGCAGTTCGATGCGCAGCCGAGCTTTGCCTTCGTGTTGGGCGCCGGCGCCGTCATCCGGGGTTGGGACCAAGGCGTCCAGGGCATGCGGGTGGGCGGACAGCGCCGACTCGTCATTCCGCCCGAGCTCGCCTACGGCACGTCGGGCGCTGGAGGGGTGATTCCGCCGAACGCCACGCTGGTCTTCGACATCACCCTGCTCGCCGTACAGTAGATCCAAAATAACGTGGGGCTCCGCCCCACACCCCGGCTCGGTCGCTTGCGGGGACCCCTTCGCCCCGCGCCGCTCCCTCGCAGGCGCGCCGTGCGCGCCTTGCCCGTTATGCGAGAACAAAATTCTCGTTTCGACTAGCATAACGGGCTAAGAGAGCGTTGGGGAAATTGACCGACGACGAAAACCGCGGAGCACGCAGAGATCGCATATCAGCCCATTCTAGAGTCCCCGCGAGCTCTGCGAGCTCTGCGGTGATCGTCGTGTTCGTAATTCCGGAACGTGCGTTCAAGTGTGACAGGTCGCGATAGACGGCGCGGCGTGAGACGAGGTGCAGCCGCCCTGATCGCGGTCGCCTGCCTGGGCGACACCGTGACGGGCGTATCCGGCGGCGAGCCGCAGGGCGGCCGCGGCGAACCAGCGGCCGCCGCGGCGCCCAATCCCATCGATTACGCCACCGTCCGCTTCGAGCGGGTCGTCCGCGCCGTGCGAGTCAGCGAGCCGATCGCCATCGACGGCAAGCTCAACGAGCCGGCGTGGCAGCATGCCGAGCCGGCAACCGATTTCACGCAGTGGAATCCTCATCCCGGCATGCCCGCGTCGTACGACACCGACGCGCGGTTCCTGTACGACGACCAGAACCTGTACGTCGGCATACGGTGTTGGGACCCCGAGCCGAGCCGCATGACCGTCAGCGGGCTCGAGCGCGAGTTCGCCAGCGGCAACCAGGACGGCGTCGGGCTGTTCTTCGACACCCTGCACGACGGCCAATCGGGCTTCTACTTCGCCACCAACCCGGTCGGCGCCCACCACGATTTCCAGTCGTCGGCCGACGACGGATACCGCAACAACGACTGGGAAGGCGTCTGGGACGTCAAGGTGACGATTGACGAGTCGGGATGGTCGGCCGAATTCATCGTGCCGTTCAAGACCCTGCGCTTCTCGAGCGCGCCGCGCCAGGAATGGGGACTCAACCTGATGCGGCGGATCCGGCGCTTCAACGAGGACAGCCACTGGGCGCCGTTGCCGCGGCGCTATCGCGTGGCCCGCGCCTCGATGGCGGGCACGCTGACCGGGCTGGAGGGCATTCACCAGGGGCGCAATCTCAAGATCAAGCCGTACGGGATCTCGAAGTCGTTCGATACGGCCTCCTCGAAGCGTTCGCAGGCTGTGGACGCCGGACTCGACGTCAAGTACGGGCTGACCGAGTCGATGACGGTCGACCTCGGCTACCGCACGGACTTCTCGCAGGTCGAGGCGGACCAGCAGCAGATCAACCTGACCCGGTTCAATCTGTTCTTCCCGGAGAAACGCGAGTTCTTCCTCGAGAACTCGGGCATTTTCGGAATCGCGAGCGCCGCCGGATCCTCCGGGAGCGCGAGCGACAACGTCATCCCGTTCTTCAGCCGGCGAATCGGGCTGAGTGCGGACGGATCGCCCCTTCCGATCGAAGGAGGGGCCCGGTTGTCGGGCCGGACCGGCGCCTACGACGTCGGCCTGCTCGGCATGAGGACGGGTCGCGACGGCGACACCCCGGCAGACACCTTCCTTGTTGGGCGCATCCGCCGTACGTTCAGGGGCCAGTCCTCGGTGGGCGCGTACGTGACGTCACGCGGGTCGGATTCGGGGAGAGACAACCGGCTGTACGGCGTCGACGCGTTTCTCCGGTTCGTCGAGAAGCTCGAGGTGTCGTCGTATCTCATGCGGACCGACACGCCGGCGCGCCACGGGCAGGATCGCGCACAGCGCCTGGGCGTGGTCTGGCGTGACAACGACTGGACGGCGGGGGGCGAGTACGAAGAAGTCCAGGCGAACTTCAACCCCGAGGCCGGCTTTGTCCGCCGAACGGACACGGGGCATTATTCGACCGACCTGGTATGGCGTCCGAGACCCGCAAGCGGCGGGTGGATCAGAAACTACACGCTGGGCGCGAACGCAGACTACTATGCGGCGAGCGGCACCGGCGCGCTCGAAACCCGGCAGCAAGGCGTGACCACCGGATTGTCGCTTCAGAGCGGCGCAAGCCTGGCGGCCACGGCCCTCCGTACGTTCGATCGGCTCGACGCGCCCTTCGCGATCCGCCCCGGCGTCGTCATCCCGATCGGCGACTACGAGTACGACAGCCTCGCGCTCACCTACAGCAGCGATCAGAGCCGGCCGATCGCGGGCAGCACGAGCGTGTCGACCGGCGAGTTCTGGAACGGCCGCAGCCGATCGGTGTCCGGCTCACTGAGCCTGAAACCGAATTATCACTTGGCCCTGGCGGTCAGCTACAGCCGCAGCGACGTCCGGCTGCCGGCGGGCGACTTCGTGACCACGCTCGTCGGGGCGCGTCTCCTGTACGGGTTCACGAGCAAGGTCTTCCTGCACTCGTTCCTGCAGTACAACGCGACGACGAACCAGTTCAGCGCCAACACGCGCTTCAACATCATCCATCGGCCCCTGAGCGATCTGTTCGTGGTCTACAACGAACGGCGCGACACGATTTCTGGTGCGCTCGTGGATCGCGGACTGATCGTCAAGCTCACGAACTTGTTTGACTTTTAGGGTTCGTCCGGGAATATATTCCAGGACGAGTCCCGAGCAGGGAGGTGACCGCATGCGCCCATTCACGTTCGCGACTGCCGGATGCCTGAGCCTCGCGGCGCTGTGGCTGACCGGTGCGTCGGCCCAGGCGCCTCGTCCCGCTGCCGGCGTCGCGCTCTTTGAAGGCGCCCGCCTCATCGCCGGCGACGGCGGCCCGCCAATCGACGACTCCGCGTTCCTCGTCGAGAACGCCCGGTTCACCCGTGTCGGACGACGAGGCGACGTGCAGGCGCCGGCCGGCGCGATCCGGGTCGACCTGACTGGCAAGACCGTCATTCCCGCGCTCATCGACGCCCACTCCCACATCGGGTACATGAAGCACCTGACGAGCGGAGCGCACAACTACACGCGCGAGAACATCCTCGACCACATGCACCGCTTCGCGTACTTCGGCGTCGCCGCCAGCCAGGCGATGGGGAGCGACTTCGGCGAGATGCCGTTCCAGCTCCGCGACGACATCCTGGCCGGGAAATATCCCGACGCCGCACGGTTCCTCACCGCGGGCCGCGGGCTCGCGCCGATCGCCGAAATTACCCCCGACAACATGCGGCAGGCGGCGTTTCCGGTCACGACGCCCGAAGGCGCGCGCGCGTCCGTCCAGGAGCTCGTGCCGCGCAGGGTGAAGCTGATCAAGACATGGGTGGACGACCGGGGCGGCGCCGTCAAGAAGCTCACTCCCGAGCTGTACGGCGCGATTATCGATGAAGCGCACAGAAACGCGCTCCGCGTGGCCGTTCACGCCACCGGGCTCGAGGACGCCAAGCAGCTGCTCCGCGCCGGCATCGACGTCTTCGCTCACATGATCGGTGACGTCGACGCTGAGCTCGTATCGCTGTTCAAGGAGCATCCGAACACGGCCGTGCTGTCCGCGCTCGGCGGACCGCATCGCGCGGTCTACGCGCCGTGGCTGAATCCGGTGCACCCGCTCATCCTCGAGACCGTGCAGCCCGACCAGATCAAGCGGCTGCAGGGCCGGTTTCCACAAAGAAATCCCGCCCAGCTGAAGCGGTCGACCGACGCATGGGATCGTCTCGCGCGCGGCATCGCGAGGCTGAGCGCCGCCGGCGTGAAGATCGGCATCGGCACCGACGGCGGCGGCCAGCAGGGCGACCAGTTCATCGGCTGGACGATGCACGCGGAGCTGGAGAACATGGTGATGGCGGGCATGCCGCCGGCCAGGGTGCTTGTGGCCGCCACGCGGACCTCGGCCGAGATTCTCGGACAGGACGATCTCGGGACGGTGGCAGCCGGCAAGAGCGCGGACTTCGTGGTGCTCGACGCGAATCCGCTCGACGACATCACGAACACGAGGAGAATCTCGCGGGTCTATCTGCGAGGCCGGCAGGTCGATCGCGCGAAGCTGCGCGCGAGCTTCTAATCTGATTACAGTTCTTTCCGACTACCCGCCATTCTCGTGTGACGCGCGCGGGTCACCAATCGAATCGGCCAATGTTTCCGCCTGGCACGCCCGGTGCAATGAGCGATGCGCCGGAATGGCTGACCGTCCTCGCGTCATCGTCGCGTTGCCGAACCTCAGCGAGTGCGCCGCCGTGGCCGACTGGCTCTCGGCCGAAGGCTTCGAGCCGCTGGCGCGATCGAGCTCGCGAGCCGCGTTCGACGAAATGCACGCCCTGCCGTTCGATCTGCTGATAGCGGACGCGGCCTTTGCGTTCCGCGATGGACTGCACACGCGCGGCCGGGGCCGCGCGCGCAACCCGCTGACGCCCACCATCGTCATCGGCGGCACGACTCGGGCGTCGCGCGGCGAAGCCGTCACGCCGCAGATCATGTACCTGACGCGGCCGATCGAGCACGCGATGCTCGTCTGTTTCGTCTCGATGGCGTTCATGGACAGCCGGCCGACGCGGCGCTCGGCGCGAAAACCCGCGAGCCAGTTCGATGCCTTCGTCAACGGCCTGCCCGCCCGTCTCCTCGACGTCAGCAACGAGGGGTTTCGGCTGGAAGTGCCGCCCGATCAGCGGTCGCCGCTGCCACCGTACTTCAACATCCGAATTCCTGTGGTGGGCGTCTCCGTCACCGCGCAGCGCGTGTGGACGCGGACCTCGCCGAGCCGCGCATCGGCGAGGTGGTACGGCGGCGCGCTGGCACAGAACCGGATCCCAGCCGAGCGGGCGTGGCGATCGTTTGTCGACACGATTCCAGTTGTCGGCGGCGCCGTCGAATGCGTGAACAGCTGAGCGCTGAACGTCTTCAACCTCGCAACTCGCCGCTTCCCGTGATGGAGAGTCATCCCGTCCGCGAGGCCGTCATACCGAGTACACCGTCCTGCCCCCGACGACGGTCCGGACCACCTTGATATTCATGATGGCGTCTGGATCGACGTCGTGCGGCGCCTTCTCGAGCATTCCTCCAACACACCCCACAGCCATGAGGCGCCGCGAGCGTCGGAGCGCTAAGGTATCACAGCAAATCGAGCAGCAGCACCGAGGAGTCAGCCGACTTTGACCGCCATCAGCGTGAGGTCGTCGAACAGTTCGCGCGAGCCGCGGAACTGCTCGACGGCCTTTTCCACATGCAGCAGCACATCGTCAGGACTGGCCGCACCGACCGACTCGAGCAAGGCCTCGAGGCGATCGGCGCCAAACATCTCGTCCGTCTCGTTCTCGGCCTCGATGCACCTTCTTCTGCAGCTCGGCCGCGCTAAGCTCGATGCCCTGGACGATGCCGAGCATGCGCTGATTGACCTCGCGTGCGATGCGCTGGCGCTCGTCAGGCGTGAGCGATTCGGCACGTCCTCTAGGCACGATCTCACGGTACAAGGCGCGCCGGATCTCGGTCAGATCGATCTGAAGATCGGTGGGCGGCTGATCGGCGGCACTTGGAACCGGCGGCGGGCCGGGCGCGGCTGTCGCGCCGCGATCGGCACCGCGGCCTCTGCGCCCGTTGCCGCGCTGGCGGGCCCCGCGATCTCCGCGGCCCCCCTGCAGCTGCACGTTGTCGAGCAAGATTGCGGCGGCGCCCAGGGCGTCGGCCACTCGCTGGTCGAACTGACTCGCCTCGAGAACGACAGGCGGTGCAGGCATCGCGGGAACGGTCGCAACGACGATGGTCTTCGCGGCTGCGGGAGCGGGAGCAGACACGTCCATCAGGCGTTCGATTCGCTCACTGAGTTGCGTGGTGATGAGCTGCATGCGCTGCCCGAGCTCGGTCGAGAGCCGATCGGCCTCGCGCGCAGCCACGTCGCGCGTCGCCTCGACATTGCTCGTGTACGAGTAGAACGTGACAGCGCCCAGCGGGACCACCGACAAGAGCAAGAAGGCGACGATCAGGCGCGTGCGCAGGGTCACGGTGAGGCGGAGGCGAAAGAGCCGAGTGAGCCCGCCTTGCCAGGCTCAGGCCGATGCGTTTCCCACCATGCCCGCGCGAGCTCTAGGGTCCACTCGCCGCTGACAGGCACGGCCTCGAGCCGGCGCGCCAGTTCGCGCGCCGTCTGCGGCCGGTCCGACGGATCCTTGGCCAGGCACGCCAGCACGATCGCATCGAGCTCTTTTGGAATCGGCGGTGAGCGCAGACTCGCGATCACTTGCGCCTCGCGCTCGAACCGGCTCGCGGCTTCCGATCCGACGATCGACGCGCGGCCTGCGGACGAATGAGCTCGATCGCCGCCGGCCTCGCCAGCAGATCGCGCGGCAGCCCTGGCGAGCCCGGGGGTGACGCCGACGCGCGGTGTGCGTCTTCGGGACGAAGAAGAGTTGGGCCTCCGGTCTCCGTGTTCATCCGCGCCGATTGTACGTCGGGTCGGAAACGCCCGGCCCGTTTCGTCCCCGGCGATGTTTCGATTGCAGTTACAATTCCCCGCATGGAGGCTGTTCATGAGATTCAAGGCGAACAAGTTGGTCTCAATCGTCCTCGTTGGCTGTTTGATCGTGATCTGGCGAGCAAACACCGATCAGGATGTTGCCGTTGCGCAGGGGCGGAAAACCGTGGTGATCACGCGCATCTTCACGGGGCCGGACGGCCTGGCCCACGCCGAAGACATTGAACTGAAGCTGACCGACCGCGGCGTGAGCGACATGCTGAAGGCCACTGGCGCTCAGTTCAGCGTCAGGCCGCCCACGGCCGGGGCGAATTCCCGTAACACGGCCGCCACTGCCCCGAACGACCCGGGATGGCACACGGGGCCGGCGCGACAGTTTGTGATCACGCTGACGGGGAGCTCGGAAGTCGAAGTGTCAGGAGGCGTCCATGTCCTGGCCGGACCCGGACACATCAACTTGATTGAAGATACGACCGGCAAGGGACACGTCACCAGAAACTTCGGCCCGGAGGATCGTATTGCGCTCACCATTCCGCTGGCGGACGGCGTGGTGATCGATGGCATCAGGAGGGCAAGAACCCGCTAGGCGGGTCTAAAGACCCGCACTGCATTCTGCCGCGCAGGCTCCTAGCGGCCTGTCCACGCACGAGGCGCTTTGCGCCAGATCAGCTGTCGGCCTCTTCCAGGTCGCTCAACAAGTCGAAGATTTTGTCCGCTGAAGCCCTGAGCTCGCGGATGATCTCGCGATTGTCGGGATTCTCCTGGCGCGCGAGCGCGCGTCTCGCCTCGTCGATGTACCGGAGGCTCGTCGCCACCTGCTGGCGCTGAGCGTCCGTCATTCGAAACACTCGATGGCCCGACGGCAATTCCCCGCCGTCCAGCCGTCGTCCCGGGTCACGGTCTCGATGTCGTTCCCTGCCGGATTGGGCCATGGCTGATCGCGGCAGTCTTGCCAGCTGCGCGTTCTCCACACGAATCGGTGAAGGGAATGTAGGCGAGGTCGCCCGCGCCGGGCTGGCCACACACCTATTGATATTGCGGCATTGTCCGCTTTCCGTCCACGACAGGCGGAAAGTCCTTCGCCTCTGCATACGCTTCGGTGATGAAGCGATCCTTGCTCTGCTGCGTGTCGCCCATGGTCGTCTTGTCATACGGCGCGGTCAGGTTCGCGGCGAGCACTTCCTTCAACGACTTGCCTTGATCGCGCAGCGTTTTCACCTTGGCCATGATGTCCAGGACCATGGCGCGATAGGGCAGGAGATCCTGCTTCTTGATCAATGTGCCATGGCCGGGGATGAGCGTCGTGTCGGGACCGGCCAACTCCTGGAAGAGGTCAACCGCCTCGACCATGCCCCTGAGCGAGCCGCCGTTGTTTTGATCGGCGAAGGGATAGCCGAAGTTGCGGTAGAAATCCTCGATGTAGATCACATTGGCGTTGCGGAAGCGCACGATGGTGTCGCCGGCGGTGTGGGACGGCATCATCGGGATGAAGTCCACGATTTCGCCGTTCATATGGAAGGTCACCGCGGGCTGGCCCCGCGTGGCGGGGTTGTAGTTATAGGTCGCCACCGGAACGCGGGCCATATCGAGCGCCGGGGCCGGCTGGCCGCCTCGGCCCGACTGGGCCGGGGCCTGCTGGACGCCTCGGGCCACCTGGCCGGCCGCGGCCGGCGGGGGGCCGCCGCGCTGAGGCGGACGCAGCATCTCGTTGCGCAGATTTTCCTGCGCGTAGATCAACGCCCCCTGCTGGGCGAAGAAGGCGTTGGCGCCGGTGTGATCGCCATGAATATGCGTGTTGACCAGGATCCTGATGGGCCCGTTGGTGAATGACCGGATCGCCGCCAGTGTCTTTTCGGCCACCTGTCTGTTCTCGGTATCCACCAGCAGGACGCCGTCCGGTCCGAAGAGCGCCATGGCCCTGCCGCCGGACGCGTCGGGGTGCGCCGCATCAAGGCCTTGCGAACCGTGCAGGACAAAGAGATTCGGCGACATTTTTTCCGTCACCTTGATCTCGATCTTCTCCCACGGTGTCTGGTAGCCCTGAGGAAACGTGAACGGGCCCTTGGCCGTTGGGATGACGATGATGGGATATTCCGATCCCTGTGCCCAAGCCATCGTGGGAAGAGCCGCGATCGCGGCGACACCCAATAACAACAATGCGAGTGTTTTCATGAGTGCGAGTGTTTTCATTGTCCGCTCCTTGTCTCGTGCTCGACCGACGTAGCGATTTCCCGCTGACTGTTGACGCGTGAAGCGCGTTTCCTCACTGCTCGTGATACACGAGTCGTGACCAAGTCTTGCACACTCGTCACTGTTCCCCAACCTGAATCTGGCATGTGGTGCTATTACCGGCGGGGTTCCGGGCGGACATCTGGCCGTGGATCGGCGACGAACCCATCGCGGTTCGGCATCTTCACTTTCGGGAGGCTTGTCGCATCCATCACCCGGTCCTCCTCGATGATGCCGTTCAGGTTCAGCACGTAGGCAACCGCCGCGTACACCTCCGGCG
>MEKT01000177.1:34463-35603 GCA_001767435.1 Acidobacteria bacterium RIFCSPLOWO2_02_FULL_65_29
CCTCCGGCGGCTCGAGCAAGCCCGGGCGGTCGAATGGCATCGCCCGATTGATGTAATCCCACAGCGTCGTCGCGTACGGCCAGAAGCTGCCGACGGTCTTGAGAGGCCGCGGCGTGCGGAGCGTCCCTTGTCCGCCCACCAGTCTCGCCCCGACGTCTCCTTCCCCCTTGGGTCCGTGACACCGCGCACACTGCGCCGCGAAGAGCTCCCGTCCCTGCGCGACCGTCCCCGCCCCTGCCGGCAGGCCAGTGCCATCGGGCGCAATGGCCGACCCCAGTTCGCGGATCTCTTCCGGCGTCGGCGGGCGTCCCACGCCGTATCGAGGCGACTGCGCCGACAGGGTGCCAGCCGTCGCCAGGACAATCGCGCTAAGCTTCCACATTCGTCACGGTCCCGTCGGCGCGAACGTGCCAGACCTTGATGCCGTTGTAGTGGTAGGTGGAATTGGTCCCGCGGGCAGCGATTAACGCCGCGCGCGTCGGCTGGACGTAGCCGGTTTCATCGATGGCGCGTGATGCGATGCTCGTGTCCTGGCCATCGAACCGCCACGCCAATCGGAACCGCGTCAGCGCAAGCGGCAGCCGCGGCTCCTGCAACGTTGCCGCAACCCACGTCCGTCCACCGTCGGTCGTCACTTCGACTTGGACGATAGACCCGCGTCCAGACCAGGCCAGGCCGGTCAGTTCGTACAGACCACGCGCCGGCAGCCTCTGCCCGCCGGAGGGAAACGTGATGACCGACTTCGCCTCCATCGCGTAGGTGAAGATTCGTGCCTTGCCGTCGGGCATCAGGTCCGAGTACTTGGACGTTTCATCGCGCGCCATATAGGGCTGGTCGGTGAGCTTCAGGCTGTGGAGCCACTTCACGTTCGTGTTGCCCTCCCACCCGGGATTGATCAGCCGGAGTGGGTACCCTTGGGAGGGGCGCACGGCCTCGCCGTTCTGGCCGTAGGCGAGCAGCGAGCTCTCCATCGCCTTCGCCAGCGGAATACTGCGCATCATCCGGCAGGCATCGGCGCCTTCGGCGATCACCCATGACGCGCGCGGCTGCACGCCAGCCTCGGCGAGCAGCAGCGACAAGGGGACGCCGGTCCACTCGCTGCCGCTGACCAGGCCGTAACTCCGCTGGACGTCGGCTCCG
>MEKT01000178.1 GCA_001767435.1 Acidobacteria bacterium RIFCSPLOWO2_02_FULL_65_29
TTCAACCTTGCGCATTCGCAAGGCCTCGCCGTGTACGCATTCTCCCGTGGTCGCGAGATCGGGACCGACGTCGAGGCCATCCGTTCCGATGTCCCAAACGAGGGAGTGGCCGAACAGTTCTTCTCGTCGAGAGAGCTCGCCGAATTTCGTTCCCTGCCGCCGGAGCTGCGGGTCGAAGGATTCTTTCTCTGCTTGGATGTTACGTTCCTTCCAGCCCTGTGCCGGGTACGCCGGCGCCGTCGTCGCGGAAGGCAGAGACTGGGAGCTTCGCCTGTGGAATTGGACCTCCGCGAGCGAATGACCCGATCTGGCTCATGAAGGAGCTTGGAACTGCCGCACCCTTCGAGGGGCCGAAGCTCCACGGGCCGTTAAGGGATGTCTCGCCATGCTCGCGCATCCATGAACAACGAAAGGTGGCCGACGTTGGTGGTTGCCACAATCACCTGGTCGCCAAGGCGCGCCAGAATCGTGCTTTGCGCCGCGAGAATGACGTCAACGTCCAACTCCCTGTCGTCAGCAGTCGGCGTTCCGGCATTCCGCGCGCCGGCCCAGAGTTCGGCCGCCACCAGCATAGCCGGGGTCGTTATTGCGACGTAGCCAAGCGTCGTCTTGAGTTCGTCGAGGCGTGCGATCGACTTCGCACTCTTGATTCGGACGAGTTCTCGGCGCAGTTCGTAATCAGCGACCTCGGGGATGTATACCGGCATGCCCTGCAAGAGAATTGTCTCGAGCCACTTCTTGCATTCCCGTGGCTCACCGGTCGCTGACGGATGAACAATCATCCCCAGCACTCCGGTGTCGAGAACGATCAGTCTGCTCAAGGAAAGAGGCGACGATGAGACGTCCGATGGCTGTCGAGTTCTTTTTTCAGGGTCTCCCAAGCCTCAAGGCCACCGTCAACCTTGGAGTCCTCTTCGATCCACGCCTGTAATAGCTGGATGGCCGTTTCCGTTGGACGCCGCGCGCGGGAAATGAGCGCTTCCTTGGCTTCTTGCAAGGCGGCGATCGCCTGCTCCCTGGTGACCGTCGGGAAATCCTCGAGAAAACCAGACAGGGGCCGTCCAGCTTCGAGGTACTCGATCAGTGCCTGCACGGGCACACGTGTGCCGACGAAGACCGGCGTCCCGCTCATGATCTCGGGATCGACATGGACGACCGTGTTGCCCTGTTTCATCGTCCCCAGGATACCAGGGAGTACACCGTACGCGGCTGGGAATCGCGTGTCGGGGGATCTGCGACATCTCTACCTCCCGTACGGGAGGCATGCGGATCGGTCGCTGATTGCCGGCGGAGCGCCACGCCCCCCGCCCCATCTGTGGATCCGACAGGAACGCGTAGTTCTTCTCCGGCTTGAACAGCGTCACGCGTCAAGTCTCAACGTTCCTTCCAGCCCTGGACCTCCGCGAGCCAATGACCGAAGCCTATGTGCCCTATTCTACCGCCTTGAGGAGCCATTACACGTGAATCCAATTGCTGACCAAACTGCCGGGAGGCGAATTCCTTCGGGAAATCGCGGCGTTGGTCTTGGTCTTCAGCGTTCCCACCGGCACCTTCGATGTGTCCCTCATGCCTGGCATGCCGGAAACATTGCAGAGCGCTGATTGCAGCCGATGGATGTTACGTTCCTTCCAGCCCTGTGACGGGTACGCCGGAGCCGTCGTCGCGGAAGGCAGAGACTGGGGGCTTCGCCTGTGGGATTGGACCTTCGCGAGCGAATGACCCGATCTGGCTCATGGAGGAGCTTGGACTGCCGCCTGCCTGCCACCAAGTCAGTCGACTTTCGCCCTGAGGCTCGGCCGCGAGATGCGGGCGCGTCCGGGAAGGGGCACGGGCGCTGACAGACGTTTTCAGGTCCATTGTGAATCATCTGCCGACGTTTTCAGCATAGGTCGAAATTGTCAGTCCGCGTCACGCTCTTGTCGTGCCGTTCCATCGCGGCGGCGACCGTTGAGCCTATTTTTCGACCCTGGCTCGGGAATCTGAGTGATGGTAGATATTGAACGGTTGAGGATCATGTGTTGGAGCATTTGACAACACTCCACATGTTGGTACACTCTCCAACATGAAGGCCGAGGCGCTGGCCCACGAACGCCACGTTCTCGCCGAGGATGCGTTCGCCGAGATCGTTGTCTGGCGCGTTCCGCGCCCCGTCAGGGGCTCCACACACCGGTTCAAGTATCGCCTGACTCTGATAGTCGGCGGACAATGCCTGATGCGCTACGACAACGAAACGGGCAAGGGCGATCACCGGCACGTCGGCGAGGTCGAGACGTTCTATGCGTTCAGCGGCTACGAGAAACTCCTGGACGACTTCTGGACCGATGTCGAGGCATGGAGACAGCGACAATGAAAACTGTGACGTTGGAGGTGGCCTCCAGAGAAGAGGTGACCCGTCGAGCGCTCGAGGCGTTGAGGGGCAAGAAGCAGCGCGCCCGGATCAGCTTCGCGACACCGGAACTGCTGTGGAAGGTGCTCACCGCCAAGCGCTGGGAGTTGCTCAAGGCCATGGCCGGCCAAGGGCCAGTGACGATCCGCGAGGTTGCCCGCCGGATCGGCCGCGACGTCAAGGCGGTGCATGGCGATGTGCACGCGCTCATCGACGCCGGCCTGCTGGACAAGACAGAGAGGAACCAGGTCGTATTCCCGTTCGACGTCATCCGCGTCGAATTCACGTTGCGCGCGGCGTGAGTCTGTCTCCGTTCTCTCTGTTCTCGACACCTGCATTCTGAGACTCGCCACGTTTCCACGCGAGCGCAGTTCCTGGCTGGCACTGACGGTGATCGAGACGGGCGCCCTGCTCACGGAATGGAATATCTCCTGACTTGAAAATCGAAGGATTGGCGAGATTCCCCGCGCGCGGCTCGTACCCGAAGGAACTGCTGGCGCTCGGGATCCGCGAGTATCGCGAGTCCCGCGTCACCTGATCGCTTTGGGGGCCGGCGAGGAAGACCATCTTCTTGGCCAGGGCAAGAGTCGGATGGCCGGTGTCCGGTCGGGGGGGACGGTCTGGTTGACGTCAATTCTACGAAAATATAGAATCTAGTACATAAATCATGGAACGAGACACTCAGATCTCCGCCCTCGTGTCACGAACGACACGCGCGCTGCTCGAGCGACACGTGCGCGCGACCGGCGTGAAGAAGGGCCATCTCGTCGAACAGGCGCTTCGGCACCACCTGCAGGCCCTCCAGGAGTTGCCGGCCGACATCGTCGTTCATCCGACGCTCGTGGTGAGCAGGCGGTCTGGTCAGACGATCCTGAGAGAGATCCGGAGAGGCCAGGCCGTTCCCGCCCTGCGCAGCCTGCTCGGTGATTGAGATCCGAGCGCTTCGCGCGAGCGACGATCGGTCGTTGTTTCGCTCGGGCGACGCCGACCTCGACCGGTTCTTTCACCACTTTGCCGGGCAGAATCAGTTTCGCCACCACATTGGCGTCACGTATGTCGCGGTCGACGGCCCCAGCGTCCTCGCGTTTGCCACGGTCGCGGCGGCCCAACTCGAGGTCGACGACTTGCCAGATGTGGTGCGCCGCAAGCTCCCGCGTTACCCATTGCCCGTACTCCGGCTCGCTCGGCTTGCCGTCGACCAATCGGCCCAGGGACAAGGGCTCGGCCTTCAGCTTCTCCGGTTCGTGCTCCGTCTCGCCCTGCAGATGGCGGACGTCTATGGGTGCGTAGGGGTCGTCGTGGATGCGAAGCCGGATGCCGAGGCCTTCTATGCGACGTATGGGTTTGTCGCGGTCGAGGCGGTCGAGGGCCGGTCGGACGCCCGCCCCGCTCCCACGCCGATGTTTCTGTCGTGCCGTGCGATCAGAGACGCGGTCGATCATCCGCATCCGCATGGGAAGGAAGGCGGGTAGGACGGCGCGCGCATCGCCCGTAATCTCGATCGGATACGCGTCACGTCCGGCAGACGTGCGGGCCTCTTGCCGCTGGACGTCCGGAGACCTCCGTCGGCCTTGTGCAGGAGGTGTCCACGGAGCTGGAGCAATCGCGAGATCGAACACGACACCGTCGCGACCGACCGCCTCGGCACACGCTCCGCGGCCTGCACATGCAGCTCCGCCAGCCTCAAGGGAAGCTGGTTCGGGTTGTGGAGGGGGAGATCTGGGACGTCGCGGTCGACGTCCGGGTGGGGTCGCCGACGTTCGGCAGGTGGGTGGCGGAGTGGCTGTCAGCCGAGAATTTCCGGCAGCTGTACGTGGCGCCCGGATGCGCTCACGGCTTCTGTGTCACGAGCGAGAGAGCTCAAGTCGAGTACAAGTGCACGGCCCTGTACGACGCTAGCGACGAGGTTGGGATTGCCTACAACGATCCCGCGCTGGCGATTCCGTGGCCGACCGATTCGCCTATTCTGTCGAATCGAGACAAGCAGAACGCTGTGCTATCCGACCTGCTCGGCAGCCTGACGCCTGCCACCGAACTTACGTACTCCTAGGCCGCTCCTGGGCCGGTTCAGGGGTCGCGGATCTCGACAGCGCCGGACCACGGCGTGGTAAGCTCTGCCGGTAACGCCGTGGCGGCCGACAAGGAGCTCATCAGACCGAAGAGCACCGCGGAGATGGGAAGCGAATTCCTTCGGGAAATCGCGGCGTTGGTCTTGGTGTTCGTGCCCCTCGACGCCATCCTCGCCAGGAGGGAATTCTCACTCACCGATCGGCAAGTCGGAGCGATAATAGTGATCGGATTGGCTGCCGGCCTCGCGCTCTTTGGATGGGGTGTCTGGCTGGAGAAGCGCCGGGGGATTCCCCTCGACGAAGAGACGTAGGCTATGTTCGAAGTCCTTCTGATTACGCTCGGGCCGGTGTTTGTCGCGGCCAGTGTCGTGGCTTGGGTCAGCGGGCGCTCTGCCCGGCGCGAACGCGACGCACGCCGCCGCGCCAGGCCGCAGGCAATGATTGCCACCACCGCCTCCTCGCCGCGTCGGGGTGGGGCCGCGGCCGCTTCCGCAAGATAGTTCTCTTCCTCGGGGGTCTTACTCCACCGGCCGCGCAGCCGATCTCTTGAAGGCCGATCAGGACCACCTGATCCACCCGCTGCACCATCCGATCGACCACACCGAGCCCGTCATCTATGTCCGCGGGCGCGGCGCGACCGTCCACTTTGCTCGCGGGGACCATGCCGCCACGGTGAAGGTTGCCGGTTATCGTGCGCCGGCTGACGTCCGCAGGGGTCGGACACGCCGGTCAGCGAGTGGCATGCCTTCGATTCCTGGACACTACCCGACGCGCGTCTATCTTCCAACCCGAACGGCGCTGCGTCTTCTTGTCACGGGCCACTTCGGCGACGTGCGTGCCGCCTGCAACTGGACCCTCGAAATCGCCGAATAACATGCCCCTTTCGGCGGACTGGTCCGAGCCACCGTGCGCACCAGACCTTGCGGACAACGAGGTCCACCTCTGGCGCGCTTTCCTCGATTCCGATCACATTTCACTGCGGGAATCCGAGGCGGCGCTGGCGGACGACGAGCGGGAGCGCGCGTCGCGTTTCGTTTTTCCCCGCGATCGCGATCGCTTCATCAGAGGCCGTGGCATCCTACGTGCCATCCTCGGCCAGTACACACAACGACCAGCGGCCGCCGTCCAGCTCGAGTACGAACCACAGGGGAAGCCGAGGCTCCGCTTGGGTGATTCCGACCCGCCCGATCCGCTTCAACCTTGCGCATTCGCAAGGCCTCGCCGTCTACGCATGCTCCCGTGGCCGCGAGATCGGGACCGACGTCGAGGCCATCCGTTCCGATGTGCCAGACGAGGGAGTGGCCGAACAGTTTTTCTCGTCGAGAGAGCTCGCCGAATTTCGTTCCCTGCCGCCGGAGCTGCGGGTCGAAGGATTCTTTCTCTGCTTGGATGTTACGTTCCTTCCGGCCTTGTGACGGGTACGCCGGAGCCGTCGTGGCGGAAGGCAGCGACTGGGGACTTCGCCTCTGGGATTGGACCTCTACGAGTCGATGACCGGACCTGAAGGTGGGATCGCGGCTTCAAGCCGAGATGATGAAGCGCGGCGTCGTCACGCGCGTGCAGCCGACCGCAGATGCGCATCCGGCGCCTGGCGACGCGGTCTTTCTTCGCGCCGCCGCGACTGCGCTACACTAGCGTCATGCCTACCGTCAGCCTCAAGGCCCACTACGACGGCAAGACGATCCAGCTTGATGAGCCGTTCGATTTGGCTCCAAACACGCGCTTGATGGTGACCGTTCTGCCGCGCATGACGGACGCCGACCGCGAGGACTGGTCGAATCTGTCGGTGGCGAATCTGGCGCGCGCGTACGGGGACGACGAGCCGGAGTACTCTGTAACAAATGTGAGGAGCCGGTGAACGAGGGCGACGTCGTTCTGACGGCGCTGCCACAGGTCGATGGCAGGCTGAAGAACAGGCCCGCCGCCGCTCTCCGCAAGATGCCTCCGTTTGACGACTGGCTCGTATGCGGTATTACAACCCAGCAGCACCATGAGGCTGAGGGCTTTGACGATCCGATTCGCCCCGGACACGACGATTACGCCGCGAGCGGATTGAAGGCGCCGTCGCTCATCCGACTTGGTTTTCTCGCGGTGCTCCCGGAAAGCCGCCTGCTGGGCGCCATTGGTACGCTCGCCCCGGAGCGCCACCGGCGCTTGTTGGACAGGCTCTGCGAACACCTTTCGGGCGGTCAGCGACAGGACCAGCCGGGGAAGTCTTCACAGCCATCCACGGAATAGCCCGGCGCACGTGGCGCGTGCACAGCGGCTCGCGAAATATGTCTCCTTCGGAGAACTGGTCCGAGCCACCGCGCGCACCCGAGCTCGAGGATGGCGAGGTCCACCTCTGGCGCGCTTTCCTGGATTCCGAGCAGATTTCATTGCGCGAATTCGAGGCGGTGCTGGCGGATGACGAGCGGGAGCGCGCGTCGCGCTTCGTTTTTCCCCGCGACCGCGATCGCTTCATCAGAGGCCGTGGAATCCTGCGTGCCATCCTCGGCCAGTACACACAACGACCAGCGGCCGCCGTCCAGTTCGTATACGACCCCCAGGGTAAGCCGAGGCTCCGCTTGGGTGAGTCCGACCCGCCCATCCGCTTCAACCTTGCGCATTCTCAAGGCCTCGCCGTCTACGCATTCTCACGTGGCCGCGAGATTGGGACCGACGTCGAGGCGCTCCGCTCCGATGTCCCCGGCGAGGGAGTGGCGGAACAGTTTTTCTCGTCGAGAGAGCTTGCCGAATTTCGTTGCCTGCCGCCGGAGCTGCGGGTCGAAGGATTTTTTCTCTGCTGGACCAGGAAGGAAGCCTACCTCAAGGCGCTCGGTACCGGTCTCACGGTTCCCACCGGCGCTTTCGATGTTTCGCTCACGCCTGGAATGCCGGAAACGTTGCAGAGCGCTGATGGCAGCCGATGGACGTTACGTTCCTTCCGGCCCGGTGACGGGTACGCCGGCGCCGTCGTCGCGGAAGGCAGAGACTGGGGGCTTCGCCTCTGGGATTGGACCTCTGCGAGCCAATGACCGGAGCCTATCGCACCACTACTTTGTTACCGACAGTCCGTCGCTTTGCGCCACCTCGACGGACCGCGCGAACGCCCAGGCTGGCCTTCTTGGCGTAGGCTCGCAGCGCCTCATTCGCTCGCGTCTGCCAGCCCGGACCGGTCGCTCGGTAGGCGGCGGCAACGTCGCGGTCAACGCGCAGGCTGATCTGCTCCTTCGTGGGACTCTTCTGCGGTCCGCGCTGGCCGCGGTACCGACGAATCGCTTCAATCGCTTCCTTGGGCAGCATGTCCAACGCCGGGCGGGCTCGGCGAAAGTCCTCCTCGGTCCATTCCGGATTCTCCGCGTCAGGACGACTGGCGTTCTTTCGCATACCCTCGCTCCTCTCGCTGGTTGGCTCGCCGCAAGCTGATCACACGAAGCTGCTCTCCGCGCAGCGTGATGATCGCGACGTGGAGCCGGCCCTCGATGTGGCCGAACATTCTGATCCGACGCTCCCCGCAATCCGCGCGCGTGTCCTCGATGCTGACCGCCGTCTCGAGATCCATGTCGGCGAAGCGCTCGAAACCGATGCCTCGCTCTTTGAGGTTCTTGGCGCTCTTCGCTTCGTCGAACTCGAGCGGCATAATTATATCGTATATACGGTTAAATCACGAACAGCGGACCTTGCTAGTTGAGTCTAGCGCTCAATCATCTATAAGTCAGTCGACTTTCGCCCTGATGCGGCGCCGGCCTCACGATTCCGACCGGCACCTTCGATGTTTCCCTCACGCCTGGAATGCCGGAAACATTGCAGAGCGCAGATTGCAGCCGATGGATGTGACGTTCCTTCCAGCCCTGTGACGGGTACGCCGGAGCCGTTGTGGCGGAAGGGAAGGACTGGCGGCTTCGCCTCTGGGATTGGACCTCCGCGAGCCAATGACCGGAGCCTACCGCACCAGTGAGGAACCGGTGAACGAGGGCGACGTCGTTCTGACGGCGCTGCCGGTATTACCACCCAGCAGCACCATGAGGCTGAGGGCTTTGACGATCCGATTCGCCCCGGACACGACGATGACGCCGCGAGCGGAATGAAGGCGCCGTCGCTCATGGGCGCACGGCTCCATTCCCGCCCTCGCGCGGCGAAGGTCGAATTCGGCGTATAGCGCCTATCCCCGCGCTGTCTTGCCGGGGTGCGCCGCAGGGACAATCGCAGCTGGACAAGTCGACGAGTCGAAAGGATGCGTCGCCAGACCAAGCGCCGGCGGTAGAATGAAGAAGACAGCCATGAAGGTCACCATCCAGTTGCCGGAGGATATTTCGGCCGCCCTCGAGGAGCAGTGGGACAACGTACCGCGGCGCTCAGTGGAGGCTATCGCTGTCGAGGGCTATCGCACCGGTGCCTTGACCGAGGGCCAGGTTCGCCGCCTGCTCGAGCTCGATACGCGCTTTCAGGTGCACGCGTTGCTGAAGGAGCATCGCGCGCCGCTGCGCTACACAGAGGCGGATGTCGACGACGACCTTTTCACGCATCGCGAGCTTGGCATCCTGCCCAGTCGATGATCGTTGTCGCCGATAGTGGTCCGCTGCACTACCTGATTCTGCTCAATCACGCCGAACTTCTTCGGCGTTTCTACGGCCAGGTCGTGGTCCCAGTGGCGTATTCCGCGGCGGCCAGCACGTCGTAAGACAGGCGACTCTGAAAAATCCTCCTGGTCGTGGTTTCCGCCCTCCGGAGCCAGCGGGGCGCCGCGTTTCAAGTCTTGGCCGCGGTTGGAGGCGAATCGTTCGACATCGCGATTTCAGTGCCGATCGTGCTCGAGTACGAAGCGGCACTCTTGGCACAGCGAGTGCCGGGAATCACGGAGCGTGACGTCCGGACTGCGCTGGACCACCTCTGTGAGGTTGGGAGCGAGCAGGAGGTGTTCTTCTTGTGGCGACCAACGTTGCGCGATCCAGACGACGACATGGTGCTGGAGCTCGCGGTGGCGGCCGGCTGTGTGGCGGTCGTCACCTACAATGTCCGCGACTTCCGAGGAACCGAGCGCTTCGGCATCGAGGTCTGGACGCCAGTCGACCTCTTGAGAAAGGTAGGGCTTCTGTCGTGAGCACCTTGAGTCTCAGACTACCGACGTCGTTGCATCGCAATCTCCGCGAGTTGGCCGAGCGGGAGGGCGTGTCCATCAACCAGATCATCAACGCCGCCGTGGTTGAAAAAGTGGCCGCACTGCACACCCTCGACTACCTGCGGGAGCG
>MEKT01000179.1:0-1695 GCA_001767435.1 Acidobacteria bacterium RIFCSPLOWO2_02_FULL_65_29
GCCCGGCCGGCCGATGTTCCCGAGCAGCAGTTGCAGCATGGCCGCCGCGTGAATCAACTGCACCGAGTGGCTGTGATGGGTCCACCCGAGCGCGTACATGATCGTCCCGGCGCGATCCGGCGTATAGGTGGACGTGATGAGCTCGGCCGCCGCCAGAAAGTCCTCCGGTTTGCAGCCGCAGATCGACGACACCATCTCGGGCGTGTAGCGCGCGTAGAACTGCTTCATCACCTGGAAGACCGATCGCGGGTGCTCGAGCGTCGGATCGACCTTCGCAAAGCCACGCGCGTCGAGCTCGTAGCCCCAGCTCGACTTGTCGCCATACGCCTTCCGCTCGGCGTCCCAGCCCGAGAAGAGTCCCGCCGCCTCGTCGAACGCGTACCGGTCGGAGACGAGGAACGGCGCGTTCGTGAACAGCCGGACATACTCGTCGTGATACCGATTCCGGGTGAGGACGTAATTGATGAGGCCCGCGAGGAACGCGATGTCGGTGCCGGCGCGGATCTGCACGAACCGGTCGGCGACCGCCGCGGTCCGGTTGAAGCGTGGATCGACGCACACCAGCTTCGCGTTACGATTCCGCTTCGCCTCCATCACGAACCGGAATCCGACCGGGTGGTTCTCGGCCGGGTTGCCGCCCATGGCCAACACGACATCCGCGTTGCGGATGTCGGTCCACCCGTTGGTCATCGCTCCGCGCCCGAACGTGGCGGCCAAACTGGCCACCGTGGGGCCGTGTCATATCCGCGACTGCTGCTCGATCGGCACCACGCCGAGGCCGGCGCGGAATGCCTTCACGAGCAGGTAGTTCACCTCATTGGTATCCGTGCAGCCGCCGATCACGCCAAGCGACGTGAGCGCGTTGATCGTTCGGCCCGCGGCGT
Source organism: Acidobacteria bacterium RIFCSPLOWO2_02_FULL_65_29 (assembly GCA_001767435.1). Classification (GTDB taxonomy): domain Bacteria; phylum Acidobacteriota; class Vicinamibacteria; order Vicinamibacterales; family CAVVIG01; genus 2-02-FULL-65-29. The sequence continues at coordinate 885 of MEKT01000179.1, forward strand.
CCTTCTCGACCAGTTGGGCGTCGCGAGCGTCCTTCACGAGGCGCGCGATTCGGTCGATCGCGAAGTCCCACGACCTCTCTTCCCACACCGCGCTTTTGGGCGCCCGGTACATGACCTTGGTGAGCCGACGGTCGTTGACGATGTTCTGCTTGAGCGTGATGCCCTTCGGGCAGAGCGTGCCTTGGTTGATGGGGTGATCGGCGTCCCCTTCCACGTGCACGACCGTCGGCTTCACGTTGCGCGAACGGTCGCCCAGTGTGTGAATGATGACGCCGCAACTCACCGAGCAATACGGGCAGGTGGACCGCGTCTCGGTGGTGCGCGCGATCTTCAGCTCGCGCACCGCCGCGTAGGCAGGCGTGAGGTCGAAGCCGAGCACGGAGGCGGCGACGCCCCCGAGTGTGGTGGCCTTCAAGAACTCTCTTCGAGTCGGCTGCACGATCACCCCCGCTTCTTTTCGAAAGGATTCCTTCGCGTCCTTCGTGGCTTGGTAGTCATGAAACGGCCCGATCAGCGCTTCTCGATCTCCGCGATGAACGCGCGCACTTCCTTCAACACTTCCTCGGTCGCGCCCATGTGCCCGCGGTCCGTATAGTGGAGGAATCGATGCGGGACCCTGGCCGCCTCCAGCGCCTTCACCATGTCGAGCGCCTGCTGGATCGGCACCGACTTGTCATCGTCGGAATGGACGATGAGCATCGGCCGCGATTTCGGCGTGACCTGATGCAGCGGCGACGCGAGCCTGCGCGCCTCGACCTGATCGCCCGTGATGGGCGCCCACAGATTGCCCCACGACAACGGGTTCAGGTCG
>MEKT01000179.1:1739-29544 GCA_001767435.1 Acidobacteria bacterium RIFCSPLOWO2_02_FULL_65_29
AGCCGATGAGATAGATGCGGTCCGGATCGACGTTGTACTCCCCGGCGTGCGCATGCAGCCAACGGATGGCGCAGAGCGTGTCCTCGTAGGACGCGGGCGCCGGCGAGCCGCCCACGAGACGGTACTCGATCGTCATCGTGAAGTAGCCCGACTCGGCCCACTTCGCCACGTTGACCGCACTGGGGTCGTTCCGCGTGCCGCTCCGCCAGCGTCCTCCGTGGACGTACATCAGAGCGGGTCGCTTCGCGTTGGCCGCGGCGACCGGGTACGCCAGGTCGGCCAGCAGCGCCGAGCCCTCAACGCGGCCGTAGATAACGTCTTGCTTCGTCACGACTTTCGCGCCGTCCTGGGCTAGCAGCCCGTGGTGAACGTCTGGCGTCGCACCGAGACGGGCGAGGCGCCTCGCTGGCAAGGCGCGACGACCGAGAATATCGGGAATATTTGAGGGAGGAGCAACGCAGCCAGCGAGGATGCATCGCCCGTCGAATGCAGCCAGACGTTCACCGCGGGCTGCTAGCGCCGTGCTGAAGCAGACGAGCGCAAGCGTGAGGGCGACGAGCGTCGGTCTTGGCATATGCCCTCCGTGATCTGAGATGAGATCTGCGAGTATAGTCGCCGCTTGCCGCACCCGCAATGCGCCCAAGCTTTGGCAAAAGGTGTGACCAGTCACTGGAAGATAACGGAGCGGTTTCGACTGCCTTCCTCGGTGCGCAATACATCGCTCATAGCCGTTGCTTTGGTGGCTTACCGTAGAGCTGCTGATAGAGCCGGCGCGCGCTGTCTTCGATGTCCGCAATCTGTTGCTCGTTGTACGGCTGTTCGGCGTTCTCGAAGGCTGTCGTGAGGGTCTTCGTCGCGCGAAACTCGTTCTTCGGTCATCAATCCGTTGTCGCCGAGCTCGTACGTCCGCCGCCGAAGTCCTCGGCCGACAACCTGCTCGCAGAGCAGCTGCGACATGAACGGCCGCAAGCCGACGATGTGCGTAACCGTGCTGCAATCCCTGCCTTCCGTGAGCATCCCCACCGAGACGATGCAGCGGATGTCGCGGCCGGGCGGAATGAGCGGCCGTCCTCGCTTCGTCGCCAGCTCCTCGAATCCCTCCGGATAGATGGTCCGCCCCTGCTGATCACGTGGCCAGTCGGTTCGTCCAACCGTGTCGCCGTGAGATTTCGACCGCCTGTCGAGCGTCGGCCTCGCTCGGTTCTCCCGGCGCATCTGGATACCGGGACTCGGCGCCCAGCCGAGTCAACACTCGGCAATCTGCCGTCAGGACAGTCAGTTCCGAAGCGTAGTCAGAGCAGAACTCCAGCAGCTCGCCCAGATCGTGCACTTTTGGAAAACTGCGACCGTGAAACACGAGAAAGCCTTTGAGGTATTTCTCGGCGGCCTGCTGCGCGTCGAAGGTCACGTTGTCCCATGGAACATTCGCCGCCGCGATGTTGTTCGAAATCGAAAGCAGGTTGTGCTCTGCCTTTCGAAACCAGGCGAGGTGCGCGGTCTCAGGGGCATTCATACAACACCTTCCCCTCGGCGTCGACATATGACAGCAGGTTGCCAATTCGGCCACGATGTGCGACAACCTCATCAGGCGTGTACACGAAGACGTCGAGCCCCCACCGCCGATGATCGAACAAGGACGCGACCTCGACCGCGCGATCGATCGGCCGTAGGTCCGACTCCATTTCGATGAACAGATCGATGTCGCTCTCGGGGCCGGCATCGCCACGCGCACGGCTGCCGAACAGCACGATGCGTTGCGGATGGAACCGTTCGACGATGCGATGGACGACGTCGTCGATCAACTCCTGATCGACGACCTGCACCCCGTTCTCCAAAAAAGTCGGCATCAGCGCTCCTCGCTTATGGTAGCGCCTTCACCACTAGCAGCTCGTTCCCGCGGTCATCGATGACCTTCACGGCCACCTGTTTCTGCTCGCCCGCCTCGAATGGCGCGCTGCGCGCGCCGGCGAGGTGATCCCACACACTCTTCGCGAAAGGGACGACCGCCACAAAATTGGCGGCACCAAAGACTTCATCCATCAGCTCACGAACATGATGCAGGTTCTCATCGCTAATCTGCACGAACACGCTGCCGCTCGCCGCAAGCAGCTCGCGCGCAAGGAGCAGCCGGTCGCGCATGTATGTCAAATACGAGTGCAACCCCAGCTCCCACGTGTCGCGATACGCCTTCACCATCTCCGGCTCGCGCGTGAGGTCCTCATCGTCTCCGTGCGACACATCACGCTTACGCACGAACGGCTGGAAGTTGCTCCCGAACTTCACACCGTACGGCGGGTCGATGTAGATCATCTGCACCTGGCCGCCGAGCCGCTCGTAGTGCAGCAGCGAGTTCATCACGACCAGCGAGTCGCCAAGAATGAGGCGGTTCACCCACCTGTCCGGATACTCGTAGGCCTTGAGCACCTGGTCGGTGATCGAGTGGCGGGGATCCCCCAGCAGCTCCCAGAAGTCGGTCTGCTTGTCTGTCTTGTGGCCAACGAGAGTTTCGACGATGGCTTTGGTAGAGAGGCGCTCGTGCACGAAGAGCGGCAGCGTCGGGACGTCGAAGGACAAGCGCTCCGCCTTGCCCGTCCAGGTCAGAAACGGCCGGCTCAACCTGCGAAGGGTTTCCGCACCGTCGTGTAGGTGGGTGAGAGCGTTCTTGAGCGGAGTCTCCAGCTCGTCAGAAAGGGCACTTCCCAGCGAGGTCCTCAGCGACTCGACGGCTTGCCCAAGCTCTCTTGCGCCGTCTTGAACGCGACGAATCGCTGCTTCACCCAGCTCGCGCGCCCCGTTCTGGCCGTCCCAATCGAGCGCGGGCGAGAGCGACGAATCGTAGCGGTAGGTCTGTGGCGGCTTCTTCTTTCGGAACTGCGCCTGCGTGCCCACTTCGGGCCGCATGAGCAGCGTCTGGTCCGGATGCGTGTAGCCCTTGGCGTCTTTGCCGGCGCCGCCTGGCTTCTTCTCCCTGGATTTCGCCATCTGGCGCGCGATCTTAGCAGAGGGAGCGACGCAATCGCCTGGTCCTTCGTGTTGTCGGCCAGAAGACTGGCCTACCCCGCGTTGTCGTGCCTTCGCGACGGCCGGCTCCGAAGGGTTGTCCCAGACCTACTCGATCCTCGACACCTCGAACACCACGATCCCAACCAGCAGGCCGGCGACCGCATCGGCGGCGTAGTGATACCCGCCGACCGCGCCTATGAGCTTCTAATGCGTCAGCCCGTACAGGATGTAGTTGATCGCGAACTTGTACGCTTCGTTGGTCGATTGGACGTTATACAGGGTGCTGGCGGACCACTCCACGTAGTCGCCGATATCGATGTTGTAGTTGATCACCACCGTCAAAGGCTTGCTGGCGTCGTTGTTCTCGTGGATCCCATAGAACTCCCCCATCAACCCCTGCTCGCCAAGCCGGCCCGGATATGGCACCTGAAGTGACTTGATTCTGAAGAAGCTGTTGAAGATCGGATGCGACAGCTCCAGTCGGTCGATGCGCGCCGCCGGAAGGACTCGGCGCATCGCGCGCTCGAACACCGTCCATTCGTTCGAGAAATGAAAATCGTCGACGATGAGGAATCCGCCCTTTTGCAGGTATTGCCGAAGGCCCAGCACCTCCGCTTCGTCGGGATGCCAGTAGCCAGGCTCGGAGAGGTAGGCGACGGGGTACTTGAGCAGCTCGGGATCGTCGAAGGTGTGGACGTTGCTTCCAGCGACGTGAGGCCGGAGCTCCGTGATTTCCCGGAGGATCGTGGTCAGATTCTCTTCCATCGTCGGGTAGTCGGCCGCCCACCCGCCGTACATCGCGTACTGCACCCGCACGACGGTGAAGCGGCCGTCGTACGGGACGTTTCGAGACTGGCCCCACAGCGGAGAGCCGCCCAAGAAGCGCCCGCGTTGAGCGGCCGCGACGAGCGGAACCGCGACGGCCAAGACGCCCGCAATCCACAGCACCGTGCGATGCGGAGCCATGCCCCAGCATCGCACACCTCGGAGACGATTCCCAAGCCATCAGGCCAATTCTCCGACGGGCCAGTAGCGAAGCTTCGCCTCAAACTGCCGAGTAACAGGCCCGTGGGTACACCTGAGAATCTTCGCTACTAGGCGGCCGCTTTGCGGCCGCACTCAGACAGCTTCTAAAGCCGAAAACTTGCCTCATTCGCCTGGACATCGGCTTAGAAGATGTCTAGACGAGCTTCGACACCGCGAACGCCGCGATCCCCACCAGCAGGCCGGCGACCGCATCGGCGGCATAGTGATACCGGCCGACGACGCTGCCCACGGCGATCATCAGCGCGATGAGGAGAAAGACGGCGCCATCCACCGGCAGCCGGCTGAGCACCGCGAGCGCGGTGGCGAGCGCCGTCGCCGCGTGGCCGCTCGGGAACGTGTTGAGCGTCACGCTTCCGTGCTTCAACACCGCCATATTCATTCGCCTGATCGTCGAACGCGGCGGGTCAGCCTGGCGTTCGAGCGCCCGCGGCGGGCGCGTGGGCAGCCACGGCAGCGCGCCGTAGCAGCAGAATGCGGCCAGGAGCACCGACGTCCAGAACCGATCCGCGTCGCCGCGCCATCCGTGAAGCGTGAGCCAGGAGAATCCGATCGGCATGAGCGGGTAACAGAACAGGTAGGCGAGCTCCAGGAGCTCGATCGCCACCCGGGGCCCAAGATGTGCAAACCGCTGGGGCGTGACGCCGACCCATCGATCGTCGAACGCCTGCAGCCACCGCTCGACTCGTGGGTTGGGTGGGCCGCTGATGCGCGCCGGGAGCCAGTATCCAATCAGCAGATAGACGAGGGGCAGCCAATCGCGCAGGGCCTCGGACGTTCGCGTGTACGGCCAGGCGGCGATCGCGGCAGGCGCCGCCGCTGCCAGCAGCGCGCGCATCACGACCCCTCGTCTCCGCGGAACTGCCGCCGAGGCTAGCGCCGCCGCCAGCGTCACATAAAGGAAATAAACAACAACGATCCACTCGGACGTCCGCACCGGCACCTGCCATGCGGCGCGGCGCCGCCGCTCACGACGCGTTGCGCCGCGGCCGGGTCACGGCTGTTTCCCTTTCAGCGCCTCGGCTTCCTGGAAGCGGGCGCCGCAGCACGCCGACGTGCTGTAGTTGGCCGCCCCTCGTTACTTGCTCCACGGCGGCACGATGCGATTCATGCGCGCGTAGGCAATGAGCTGGCCGAGATGCTCGTGCATGTCGCCGGCGACGAACGACGTGATCTCGGGTGTCGACCGGTCCTGCCCCATGGCCCGCCGCTTGCCGACCAGCGTGGCGGGGTCGATGGCGTCCAGCGCCTGCTTGGCATGGGCAAAGCCCTTGTTCAGATGGTCGATCACTTGTGTCTTGTCGCTAATCGCATTCAGCTTGGCCATTTCCTCCCGGGCCATCGCCGGCTTGCCGCCGAGCGAGGTCGGCGCGAACCCGTAGCCCTCGGACACGATGAGCATCAGGACTTCCGAGACCGAGCGCACACCCTCCATCGGCCGCCAGGTGTACTTGTCCTGAGGAAAAGCCTGGGCCAAGCCAATGAACTTGACCCGCATCGCCTCGATGTCGGCGACAAACGCGGCCTTCACGGCGGCGGCCGATTCCTTCGTGATGACGTCCTGGCCGGCCCGAGCCGCCGACGGCAGCGAAACGACGGTCAGACTCGTGAGGAGCACGGCGTGGACGAGCGATCGTGGCGGGCGCGGGTGTCTGGAAGACGTCAAAGTCATGGGACACGGCTCCTTGTGAAAATGCGCGGGGTGACGCGCGAGCGGGTCCCGCGCGGACCGAAAATCACCCATGAGCATAGCCTGAAAAGGCCGCTAGTATAGAACATCGCCTCGACGCTTGGCGCAATGCAGGACCCTCGGAGGATCAGGACCCTCGGAGGAAATCGTTTCCGCGCCGTCATCGTCATGGACGGAGGCAATGCCATGGCAATCACGATCGCCGTCAACGGTCAGGCCCGCACGGTGGAGATCGAACCGGATACGCCGCTGCTGTGGGCAATCCGCGACACGCTCGGCCTGACCGGCACCAAGTTTGGCTGCGGCATCTCCGCCTGCGGCGCGTGTACGGTGCACGTCAACGGCCGCGCCGTGCGGTCGTGCACCTTTCCGGTGTCGGCTGCCGAGGGCACGGAGGTCACCACGATCGAGGGCCTGGCGAAGACCGGAACGCTTCACAGAGTGCAGGAGGCATGGATCGCCCATCAGGTACCTCAATGTGGTTACTGCCAATCGGGGATGATCATGGCCGTCGCGGCGCTCCTCGAGCAGCACTCCAGTCCGAGCGATGCGCAGATCGACGAAACCATCACCAATATCTGCCGCTGCGGCACGTTTGCGCGGATGCGCCGCGCCATCCACGCGATCGCCGAGAGTTGACCCGGATTATGAATTCTGCGTCGGCGCGACCCCATCGCTCCAGAAACCCTCTCCGCCGGCCGGAAAACCGCAGCTTCGGCTCAACGTCTCTATACGAGGCGTGGGGACCCCCATCCCCACGCCGTCGCCTGGCCTGCGCTGCGGTTTTCGTGGGATGTGACGGCCGGCTCCGAAGGGTTTCCTCCGCGACGGGGTCGTGCCGCCATGGCATTCATGACACTAATCCGGGTCATGGAGGCCACCATGCGTAGATGGACAAGGCGGGCATTCATCGGCACCGGCACCCTGGTCGGAGGCGGTTTCGTCCTGGGGGTTGCAGGTGTCGTGCTTGCCCCCAGCCGCCACAGCGTCGTCTCCGGTGACGCGGGTGAGCTCAATACCTGGATTACCGTGACCCCGGACAACCTCGTGACGGTCCTGGTGCCCCACTGCGAGATGGGCCAGGGCGCGCAGACGGCACTCGCCATGATGGCGGCCGAGGAAATGGAGGCCGCGTGGGATCTCGTTCGCGTCAAGGAAGCGCCGGCTCTCGACGCCTACGCGAGCGCCTATATCCTGCGCGCGTTCACAGGCGACTCGATCCCGGCGCCGCTCGAGCGCGCGGTCGACTACGGCACGTATCGTCTGGCGCGTTGGTATGGACTCCAGGTGACCGGCGGCTCCACGGCCGTGCGCGCCACGGGGCGCTACGGCATGTGCGTGGCCGGCGCCGCGGCCAAAGAGATGCTGATCGCGGCCGCGGCCGATCGCTTTGGCGTGAGCGCTTCAGAGTGCACGGCGAAGAGCTCGCGCGTCGTGCACGAACCGTCCGGTCGGAGCGCCAGCTTTGGCGAGCTCGCGACGACGGCCGCGGGAGGTCCCGTGCCGGCCCATCCCGTCTTGAAACATCCCGATACCTACACCATCCGACGAACGGCTCGCCCACGCTTTGACATTCCTTCGAAGGTGAACGGGACCGTGATCTATGGGATCGATTTCACGGTGCCGGGAATGCTCTACGCGGCGGTCGACATCGCGCCTGTCTTTGGCGGCACGTTGCTGTCCGTGGACGCTGGTCCCGCCGAGGCCATGCCCGGTGTGAAGCGCGTGGTGCAGCTGGAAGAGGCCGTCGCCGTCGTCGCCGACAGCTATTGGCGGGCTCGTCAGGCCCTGGCGGCCCTCACCCCGAGGTTCGACGACGCCGGCCATGGCCACGTGTCGAGCGCGTCCATATTTTCCGCCTTCGACGCGGCGCTCGGCGCCGCGCCGGACATGCCCAGCACCGGAGCCACCGTCGTGACCGCCGATTATCGCGTGCCGTTTCTCGCGCACGCGGCGATGGAGCCTTTGGCGTGCACGGCGCGTGTGGTCGGCGACCGCGCCGACGTGTGGGCTGGCTCGCAGGATCCGCTCAATGCTCGCGCCACGGCGGCGAAGGCACTCGACCTGGACGTTGAACAGGTGTCGTTCAACAACCTCATGCTTGGCGGCGGCTTCGGGCGGCGCCTTCCGTTCAATCTCGACTTCATCGACATGGGCGCGCGCATCGCGAAGGCGATGTCTCCGACGCCGGTGAAGCTCGTCTGGAGCCGGGAAAACGACATCCAGCACGACTACTATCGCCCGGCCGCCATGGCGCGATTTTCCGGTGCGCTGGACACGAACGGCACGCCCCTCGCCGTCGCGTCCCACTACGCCGGCGGCGGCGATCGCGAGTCGGTGTACATGCCCTACGCGATCGGCAGCAAACGCGCCGAAGGCCGGGAGGCGCCCCACCCTATCCGGGAAGGCCCGTGGCGGTCCGTTTTGAATTCCCAGCACGGCTTCTTCAAGGAGTCCTTCATCGACGAGATGGCGCATGCCGCGCGCAAGGATCCCTATCTGTTCCGGCGCGAGCTCTTGAGCGATCAGCCGCGCTTTCGCGCCGTGCTCGAGCGGGTTGCTGCAATGGCAGGCTGGGGCAACCCGCTGCCCGACGGCGAGGGGCGCGGAATCGCGATCACCGAAAGCTTCGGCACCATCGTCGGCGAGGTTGCGCACGTGGCGGTATCGTCGGACGGAACGCTGCGCGTCCGCGATGTCTTCGCGGCGGTGGACTGCGGAGACGTCGTCAACATCGACAGCGCTACGGCGCAGGTTGAAGGCGGCATCGTCTTCGGCCTGTCGGCCGCCATGGTTGGCGAGATCACCATCACCGACGGACGCGTCGCCGAACGTAACTTTCAGGATCATCGAATGATCCATCTGTCGGATGCGCCTCGCATCAGCGTTGAGTTCATCCGCTCCGATGCGCACCTGGGCGGCCTGGGTGAACCCTGTGTGCCCCCGATTGCGGCCGCCGTGACCAATGCCATCTTCGCGGCGACCGGCGTGCGGGTGCGTGACCTTCCGATCAAGGGTCAGAAGCTGTCTTAGCGCGGCCGCGAAGCGGCCGCCTAGTAGCGAAGATTCGCCGTTCAAGCCCATGGGCCCGTCACTCGGCGGTTTGAGGCGAAGCTTCGGTAGTGGCCGAGGCCGGCCAAATCTGTTAACGTCGGCAGGTTGGAAGGCACGAAAGGAGTCCTGTATGCGCGCACTCGGTCGGTCACGGATGATGCGATTGGCGTTTGGACTGCTGGTGGCGGTGTCGCTTGTGGGCTGCACCACGGCAAGCGCTCCCGAAACCACTGCCGCGGCTCAAGGCGCGGCGCCCTCGACAGGTCCGGCGGAAAAAGGCGGAGAGGAAGAGTGGGGCCCCTACGAGCCCACCGCGAACTGGCCGCAGCCGCTGCCGGACGGCCCCGACGGCATCAAGCACGACGGATGGACGTGGGGGTCGGTCGGCGCCGTGTACGCCGAGACGCCCGACAGAATCTGGATCGCGCAGCGCGGCGAGCTGCCGATGCCGAAAGACTCGAAGGCGAAGCCGTGGACGCCGTACGGCATGCTCCAGCCTCCGCGAACGGCCAATGGCGGGGACGATACGGACGGCACTCGGGGCTGGGAGCGCCGCTATCACCACTCCATCATCGTCGTGGATCGCAACGGCAAGCTCGTCGATCACTGGCCGCAGGCCGAGGCGCTCTTCAATCACAAAGGCGCCCGCGGGCCGCACAAGATCAAGATGAGCCCGTACGATCCTGAGAAGCACGTGTGGATCTTTGACGACAACCTGCATCAGATCCACAAGTTCACCTACGACGGCAAGCTGGTGATGACGCTCGGCATGAGAGGCATGGCGGGACGCGACGGGAACCACTTCAGCCGGCCCACCGACATCGACTGGCTGCCCGACGGGACGTTCTTCATCAGCGACGGCTACGTCGGCACGCGGGTGGCGAAGTTCGACAAGGACGGCAAGTTCATCATGGACTGGGGCACCGCGCCGAAGGATCCGGCCAACCCGGGTCCGAACGAGTTCAACACGGTTCACAGCATCGCCATCGGCAAGGACCGCCGGCTGTACGTGTCGGACCGCAGCCATAGCCGCATTCAGATCTTCGATGAAAACGGCAAGTTCCTCGACATGTGGCCGAACATCCGGTCGCCGTACAGCCTCCTCATGTCGGCCGATCAGCACCTCTGGGTATCGGATGGCGTGACGCAGAAGATGCTGAAGTACGACTTGAACGGGAAGTTCCTGTACGGCTGGGGCACGGCCGGTAACCGGCTCGGCAACCTGGACGGCCCGCACCAGATGTCGGTCGATCAGGAGAACAACCTATACGTCGCGGATGTGTTCGGCGGACGCGTGCACAGGTTCCGGCCGAAGCCGGGTGCGGATCCAGCGAAAATCGTGGGTCCGGAGCTCCGTTACTCGCCGACGCCGACGAACTAGAAGCTATCTCACAAACGCGGGGCGCCACGAAGGCACGAAATCACGAAAAAGAATAGTTGGGGTTTTGTTTCGTGTTTTCGTGTTTTCGTGGCCGATCGCCTATATGAAGGGCTCAGCTCGCCGCCTGAAGCTGGATCAGGATGCCGTCGGGGTCGCTGAAGAAGACACTGCGTGCCTGGACGTACGAGACGAGCGGACCGGTGGCGCCTGCGGCCGCACCTGCTGGCTGCACGCCGAGCTCCGACAGGGCTTTCTGCACTTTGCCCGGATCGAACGCGTCCATCACGAGGCACGCGCTGGAGGTGCGAGGCGCCGCGCCGGCTGCCACGCTGCCCTCGATGAGAAGCCGCTGAGATCCGGAGCCGACGCCGAGCGCAAGCACGTTGGCCGGACGGTCCGGACCTCGACGTGCGTTCAGGGGCATCGCGAAGAGCGCTTGGTAGAAGTCCCGGGAACGCTCCTGATTCGAAACGCTGAGCGTGAAGTTGTGGTAGTCGCGCGCGACGAGCACGCCGCTTCGAGGCGGCAGGCTCGGACACCCTTCTCCGAAGATTCCGGGGCCGCCACAGTAGCGCGGGTCTTGCAGCTGGAAGCGAATCCCATCGGGATCGTTGACGTACACCTCCGGCGTCCCCTCCACGGCGCCGCCGGCGTCCGCGCCGCGCATTCGGACCCACGCCCTCATCGGAGCGGCGCTGGCGTTCTCCGATTTCGCCACGCCGTGTCGAGCGAGGGCGCCCATGATCCGATCGACATTGAAGCCGTCGACGGTCAGGCAGTAGTGGTTGATGCCCGGCCTGGCGTTCGGCCCGCCCTGGCTCAGGCTGACATATTGGGGGCCGGCGCCAATACGGAGGCCGGTGCTCGTGCCCTGGGTGTGTTGCACGGGCCAGCCGAAGAGTCCCTGATAGAACTCGAGCGACCGCTTCCGGTCCGAAACCGTCAACGTCATGTGATTCAGCGCGCGCACCGCGAGCATGGGCCTGCTCGCCTGCGCCAGGAGGCGGGACGCCGCCCCGAGCATCGGGACCGAAAGAAGAAGCGTCCGGCGATTCATCTGACTCTTTCCCGGCCGTCCCTTTACTTCTTCACGATCGGGGTCATGAACTTCGCCCTCAGGGCTGTCCGATCGACTTCCTTACCTCTCAGATAGACAGCGGCAATGCGTTTCGAGTTGCCAATCGCGTCCAGGGGATTCGCGTCGAGCACGTTGAAGCTGGCCTCTTTCTTGACCGCGATGCTCCCCATCCGATCCAGTTTGAGAAGCCTCGCGTTAACGCTCGTCCCGGCGACGATGGCCTGCATGGTGGTCATCCCGCATTGCGCGTACGCGGCCATCTGCTCGTGAGCGCCGATGCCGTCGCCGGTGCCGTCGGTGCCGAGGCCGATCACCATGCCCGCCTCGTGGATCTTTCGCAGATTCCGGCAGTGGAGCTCGAAGAGCTCGTTCGGCGGGTTCCCCTTCGCCTCTCGCTGCTTGAGCTGGCCGCGCATCCGCTCGATTTGGTTGGCCGGCAGCGTCTCGGCCAACGCGTCGACCGTGTCCCGCGTCGCGGGAAACGGCATATTTGGGCCGGACCACACCCTCGGGTGCGCCTTCACCAGAGCCAGGTACTCGGCATCGACGTCCTTGTCGCGAACCAGGTGCACGAAGCCGTCGACGCCGGCCTTGAACAACTCCTTGGAGTCCTCGAGGGCTGACGTGCGACTCAAATGCGCGAGCACTTCCATGCCGTTGGCGTGCGCCTCGGCGATGATGGCGCGATACACGTTGGGTTGGATCTTCAGGGCCTCGCCATTCCGGTCGTCGACCCAGATCTTGACGAACTGCACGCCGCGCGCGTGCAGTTCCTTCACGTTCCTCCGGCCCTCCTGTTCCGTTCTCGCGCCGTACGGAATCCCCAGCCGAGCCTCGCCGGTCGGACCACCAATCGACGTCCCCGCAATCCCCCTCGCCGCCGTGAGGAAGCGCGCCGCATTCGGGATCACCGCATCACGCAGGAGGTACGCCAATTCCTGATCGGCCTCGAGACCCATGCTCATCGCGGCGGCTGTTCCGTAGTAGGCATACCGCTCCAACTGGTCGGTCAGGTTGTCGCGCGTATAGTTCGCCTTGCTGTTGCTCCCATCGCGCTCATTGATCAGCCCGATATGGTTGTGACCATCGATCAGCGCCGGTATCACGGTCTTGCCCGACAGATCGACGCGAGCGGCGCCTTCCGGCGGCTGACGCTCACCCTTCTTGCCGACAAAGGTGAAGCTGTCGCCCTCCACGACGAACGCGGAATTCTCGATGGGCGCGCTCCCATCTCCGACAATCAGCCGCGCACCTTCGAACCAGACCGGACCGCTCGTTCCACCCTGGAAGCCTGCCACCAGAGCGGAGGCGAATACGACGATCAAAGAACCCGGCAGTACTCGAGACAGTGACATGTGATTCCTCCGCCTACCCTGACCCCTTCAGAGCGGCCAGCACGCGCGCGTCGCGGAACGGCACTCGACGCAGGCGGACGCCGGTTGCGTCGTAGATGGCGTTGGCGACCGCCGCGATCAGGGGTTTGCAGGCCGCCTCGCCGGCTCCGTAGTGCGGAAGGTCGGGCCGGTTTGGATTGGGATCGCCATTCACCAGCACGACGTCGATCCTGGACGGCGTGTCGGCATGGGTGAGCGTGGGATACGAGCTCCAATCCACGCTGGTGACCTTCTCGGTGTCGAACCGGACTTCCTCGTGGAGCGCACGGCTCAACGAGTGGAGCATGGCGCCTTCGACGGTGCGTCGCAGCCCCTCTGGGTTGATGACCAGCCCGCATTCGTGCGCGCACACAATCCGCTTCACCCACACGTGCCCGGTTCTGCGATTGACTTCGACCTCCACGATCTGCGCGACGACAGTCTGCCCGCGGAAGGCGTACGCGATCCCGCGCCCGGTGAGGATGTTTCCGGTACCAAGTGGTTTGGGTGAAGAACGCGTGTCCCAGCCAAACGTCTCCGCCGCCGCCTTGACCACGGCGATCGAGCGCGCCCGCTTGAACCCGCTGTCGTCGCCGGCGCCCGCGGAGAGGAGCCGCTGCCGGAACTCGACCGGGTCGGCTTTCGCCGCGGCCGCCAGTTCGTCGATGAACGATTCGGAAGCGAAGGTCACCTGTGGGCCGTTGGGATCGCGCAGGTTGCCCGTGCGCAGCGGCGTTTGAAACACGAGAGGCAGGCTCACGACCGCGGTCGCCATGCGCCGATTCGGGATGGCGTACATGTCCGAGGGCGTGGAAGCGCCGCCGCTGGACGGTTTGGTCCGGCCCATTCCCGCAAGCTGAGCGATCAGGACGGTATCGGGCTCGTTGTATCCAAGGTGATGGAAGTCGGCGGCCTGCGCGTTGTATTCACAGGCGACGAGGTTGCCTTGCGCATCGAGCCCTCCTCGCAACTTGAACGTGTACGCCGGGCCCTTCGTATCCCAGGCCGTCTCCTCGTTCCTCATCCACTGCATGCGAACCGGCCGGCCAACCTCCTTCGCCAGAAATGCCGCCTCGAAGCCCGCATCGTCGGCGGCCGTGCGGCCATACCCCTGCGGCCCTTCCATCCAGACGACGCGCACCTGATCGCGGGGGATCTGAAGAAACTGAGCGACGCCGTTCCGCAGACCATAGGATTTCATGTCGTTGGAATAGATCGTCATCTGCCCGTTCGACGGATCGGCCGTGGCATGGGCCGGCGCGAGGGCCGTGTGCCCCTGGAACGGGAAATCGTATTCGGCTTCGATCGTCTTCGCCGCGCCTGCCAGGGCCGCGTCGGGATCCCCAACGACGTTCGGCCGGCTGTTGGAAGTGGGCGTCGCGCGACGCATGTAGCCGTACAGGTCTTCCGAGGACGGGAACGGCGACGTCGCGGGCTTCTCCCAGTTGACCTTGAGCCGCCTGGACGCGCTGATGGCTTGCTCTTCCCGCTCGCAGACAACGGCAACGTAGTTGCCCTTGCTCACTACTTTGACGAATCCAGGCGTGCCACGAACAGACGACTCGTCGATGCTGACGAGCTTCGCGCCAGCCACCGGCGGCTTCACGTTGCGGGCGTGCAGCATGCCGGGAAGCTTGACGTCCACGGCCCATTTCAAGGAGCCGTCGACCTTCGCGGGAATGTCGTAGCGCTCGAGCGACTGGCCGACGATCTTGAGATCCTGAACCGCCTTCACCTTGGCGATACCGGTGGTCGCATTGATGTCGTTGCCCGTGAGCGTGACGTTGAACCGTCTGCCGCCGATCAGTTCTCCGTACGTGGTCTTTCTAGACGGATCGGCCTTTACGCTGATCACGCCCTCGCTGACGGTGAGCTGATCGACCGGCACCGCAAGCCGAGCAGACGCCAGTTCCAGCAGCACCCGCCGCGCCTCGGCTGCGACGCGCCGCATGGGCCAGCCGTCGGTCTGAATCGCATCCGAGCCGCCCGATCCGCCTTGATCGACGGTCGTGTCGGTGCTGCCCATGACGCAGGTGGTCTTGTCGTACGCGATGTCCAGTTCATCAGACATCATTTGCCGGAAGGCCGTGCCCGTCCCCTGACCGCAGTCTGTTTTCCCGACATAGAAGGTGGCCGTGCCGTCCTCGCGAATGACGATCCACGAATCGAGCTGTCTGAAGTTTGGATCGGGATACGGACCACCGGCCTGGGCCGTCGCCGCGGCCTGGTCGGTCCCCGCCGCGTTGAGCGGACTTGCGTCGGCCATCGCCGCGGCGCCAACGCTCACGACGAACAGGCCCGAACCCTTGAGGAAGTTCCTTCGGGAGATGGCGCTGCTCCCCTGCTCCAGCAGGTCTTCGATCTGTTTCGGAATGCTCGTGAAGGTGGTCATGCGACACCTCCCTTTGCCGAAGCCGTTCCGGCAGCCGCCATCGACGTCGCCGCCCGCTTGATGGCCGCTTGAACGCGGTAGTACGTCATGCAGCGGCACAGGACGCCAACCATCGACTGGCGAATCTCCGCGTCGGTCGGGTTCCGATTGCGGTCCAGCAGCACTTTGGCATTCAGGATCTGCCCGTTCTGGCAGAAGCCGCACTGCGGCACCTGCTCCTCGATCCAGGCGCGCTGCACGGGATGGAGCGTGCCGCCTTGGGCCAGCCCTTCGAGCGTGGTGATCTCGCCCTTCACGGCCGAACACGGCGTCACGCACGACCGGACCGCCGCTCCGTTGATGATCACGGTGCATGCTCCGCACTGGCCGAGACCGCACCCAAAGTGCGGGCCCTGCAGGCCGAGATCATTGCGCAAGATATAGAGCAGCGGAGTGGAAGGGTCGACGTCCACGGTCTGGACGCTGCCGTTCACCCGCAAAGTGATGTTGGCCATGCTCGCATCTCCTACTCACGTGGGGCTCTGCCCCACACCCCGGCTCGGGCGCTTGCGGGGACCCCGGCGCCCCGCGCCGCGCCCTCGCAGGCGCGCCGTGCGCGCCTAGCCCGTCATGTCGCCAGCTATTGTAGGCGGATTGGGCCGCGCCAGGCTGGGCGTTTGAGCCAGTTTCAGGGTCGGCTGCGCATTCCTTCGTCGTCTCGATCGGCCTGGGTCGGTAGGATCGGCGGCCCATGAACGGGCCGAGCCTCGACGGTTGAATGGCCCAAGGCCCTACCGCTCATTTTGAAGCCTCTTCGAGCTCTGCGAGCTCTGCGGTGATCGTTGTGTCGCTCTCAGGCCAAAGCGCGGGCCCTGCAGGCCGCGACCGTCGTGAAGGATATAGTGTTCGGACGATCGGCTGACGTCGATGAACGCTTCCACATCCCCTTCAAACCAAGGCGCCCTCGCCAGCCTGGTTCGGGCGACGCGCTCGTGGAACACGGGCGCCGTGGCGCTGCTGTCCTTCTCATCGGGGCTCCCGCTTGGTCTCGTCTGGTACTCGATTCCCGACTGGATGCGAGACATCGGCGTGGACATTCGGGTCGTGGGGCTCTTCACGCTGGCGCAAGCGCCGTGGGCGTTCAAGGTGGTCTGGTCGCCCCTCATGGACCGATACGTGCCGCCGTTCTGGGGGCGGCGCCGAGGGTGGATGGCGGTGACGCAGGTCGCGCTCGCCGTGCTCGGGCTCCTGCTGGCAGGGGTCGGCGATCAGCCTGACGCGATTTGGGTCGTCGGCGCGCTGGCGCTCGCCATCGCCCTCGCCTCGGCTTCGCAGGACATCGCGATCGACGCGTACGCGGTCGAGGTGCTCCGCACGGAGGAGCAGGGGGCGGCTGTCGGTGCGAGAGTGGCTCTCTACCGAGCGGCCATGGTCGTGGCGGGCGGAGCCGCGATCAGCGCCGCTGCCCGAGTGGGCTGGCCGGCCGTGAACGTGCTGCTGGCGCTTTGTTACGTCCCCATGCTGGTCATCACATGGAAGGCCCCGGAGCCGGAGGCCGAGGCGCCCGCGCCGCGGACCCTGCGCGAAGCGGTGTGGCAGCCGTTTCTCGGCTTTCTGGCGCGACATCGAGCGCTGGAAATCCTGGCGTTCGTGTTGCTCTACAAGCTCGCGGACCAGCTCGCGCAGTCGCTCACCCGGCCGTTCTTGATCGACATGGGATACAACGCGGATCAACGCGGCATCGCGCTGGCGACCATCTCGGCGGCGGCGACAATCGGCGGGGCGTTCATGGGCGGCTGGATGACGACCCTGCTCGGCCTCGGGCACGCGCTGTGGATCTCCGGCCTCGTGCAGATCTTCTCGAACGCCGGTTACTTTCTCGTCTCCCGCCTTGGAGAGCCGAACCCGCCGTTCATGTACGCGGCCGCGGGCTTCGAGCTCTTCACCTCGGGCCTGGGCACAGGGGCGTTTTCGGTCCTGCTGTTGCGCATGACTCAAAAGCGGTTCTCGGCTACCCAATACGCCCTCTTCTCCAGCCTGTTCGCACTGCCGCGCGTGCTGGCCGGACCGATCAGCGGCTTCGCCGTCGACGCGCTCGGCTGGTCCACCTTCTTCCTGGCGACGATGGTGCTGGGGATCCCGGGGCTGGTGATGCTGGCGCGATTCGTGCCGATCGGCGTACGCGAGCCCGAGTTCCCGGTCGAGGCCGTGGGGCGTCAAGGGCCGCTGCTGTCCACGGCCGCGCTCGCGGCTCGAGGCGTGGCGGGCGGACTCGTGTCGGGCGTCGGAACGCTGGGACTCGTTTCGTTTCTCGAGGCGCTGAGCACCCTGCGCGAGACGCCCGATCGGGGTTTCGATCTCGGCGCGGCGGTCTGGCGCGTCGCGCATCCCGTCGACATGACGGAGTGGCTTCAGCTTTTCGGAATTGTCGCGTGCGCGGTCATCGGCGGGCTGTTCGTGGCCGCCGCGGTCGCGGCCAGGCGCGCGGCGGGAGGCGCGGGGCGCGGGGCGACTTGAACCACAGCGTGTTTTCAGTCCAGCTCGAGGACGTGCGCGATGTCGTCGGTGGCGCAGTTTGCCGAGCCGAATCCAAACGAACTTCGGCGGGGCACCACGCAAGAGGGCAAGCATGTCATTTCGTCGGCACGCGGGCCTTCAGCTCTTCAAACCAGTTGAGGACGATGTCGATCTGCGGAGCGGCCGGTGTGCCCGCCTGCGTTTGGCCGGAACCGGTAGTCGTGATGATGCCAAGGATTTGCCCGTCGGGCGTGACGTCGAACGTCCTCGGGTTGGCTGGGTTTGTGAGCAGGAGTGGCCCTATCGGCATCCGCACGGGATTGCCCCTCTCAAAACTCGGCAGTGTCGTGATGGTCCGGCTGAGGAACTGGGCGGCAGTCTGGTAGAACAGCTCCTTGCCGTCAGGCGACCAGAGCGGATGAGTGCCACCGCCTGTAGAGATCTCATACTTGGCGCCGGTGGCCGGGAAGGGTTGCGCCCAAAGCGCCCGCCGTCCCGTTTCCTGTGAGAAATAGGCCACCCAGCGGCCATCAGGCGAGAACACCGCATTTGTCGGCTCCGCCGCGGACTGCACGCCGCCAAACGGCTCGGCTTTCTTGTCCTTCCATGAAAACGTCCACAACGTCACGCGGCCGGCTGCAGCGTCGGCGCCTGCCTGGTCCTTCGTGACGCGGAAGAGGAACCTGTCGCCGCCCGGTGACCACGACTCCGGCGCGTGCTCGGTCCCCTGGTCGGGCTTGGTCAAACGCTCGGCTGCACCGGTTCCGTCGGCGGGCTGCCAGAAGATGCCGAGGTCGCCGTCGCGATCCGACTGAAAGGCGACTCGTTCGCCGTCCGCTGACCAGATCGGCAGCCGATTGTTCCCTCCAACCGTGAGCCGGCGCGCCGCGCTCGTGCCGGACAGATCGTAAATCCAGACAATCGCCTCCTTGCCGTCATCGGTTCCAAACGCGACTCGCTTGCCATCGGGAGAGACGCGAGGAACCTGGTACGGCCCGGGTGCCAGCTTCAACGGCTCGACGCCGCCTCTCCGGTCGAACAGGGCGAGATTCCGCTGAGCCACCGACGAGGTGGTTGAAACGGGTCCGGGAATGTAAACAAGCGACCCTGTGTCGGAGACGCTGAAATGCGCAGTGCCGGAAAACACGGCGGTGGCAGATCGGCTGACGCCTTCAAGGACGGGCACCGGACCGCCCGTCACCTCCAGCCGCCGCAGGTCGAATGGAACGGCGAAAACGACTCCACTCAACGCGTACACAATGTGACCTGTAGGCAGATAGCGGGCATCGCTTCCGCCCTCGAGGATGGTCTTTTGGTCACCCGACCGGAGCTGGTGCACCAGAATCCGGGCTTTGTCCCAGTTATCCTCAGCGGTTCCCGTCGCAAGCGTGAAGAGCACGCCCTCGCCGCCCGGCAGCAGCTGGGGGCCGTGCGCCCGTTCTCCGTCCTTGACGGTAACCAGGACCTCTGCCTTGCCGCCACTTGCCGGCACCCGCACGATGCCGCCGCTGCCTTGGCCAAGGACGATGACGTCCCCGACCCAGCTGATGCCGAAAGGTGTCGTGACCTGACTGATGGTCACGGGCGCTCCGCCTGTGACGGCTATTCGTTTGAGTGTCCCTGGGGCGGCTCGTGCCGTTCCTGTTGCCAACCCTGACCAGAACGCGATTGACTGACCGTCGGGCGAGAACGCGGGACTCGAGACAAAATCACCCTGCGGGGCCTCGGTTCCCGGAACCGGCCTGGCCTCCAGTTCTGATAGGGACCGAAGATACAGCCGCGTATTGGCCACGTAGACCATCCGCGCGCCGTCCGGCGAGATGGCGACCAACTGGCGTCCGGGGTTCGTGAAGTTCTGGCCCTCCGGCAGCGTGAACACGGACCGCGCCACGATCGGCGCCGGCGGCGGGGCCGGCCAGAGCGCCCAACCGATGGCGGCCGTGATCGCTGCAGTAACCAGCGCGGTGAGCGCCACTGCAATCGCGCGCCTCCACAGCGGCAGTCTCGGTACCACAATCTGTGTCGCGTCCAGCCGCACCACGTAGGCCGAGTCCTGTGGACCCGGCGCTGCGACAATCGCCTCGATGTCCATGCGCAGATCGCCGACCGCCTGCCAGCGCTTTTTCGGATTCTTCTCGAGACATCGTTTCAGCAGCTCGGTGAGGCGTGCATTCAGGTTCGGCGGCAGCGCCGTGAGATCCGCTTCGCGGATGAGCACCGAGGCCAGCACCTCGGGCGCCGTCTCGCCCGGAAACGGCTGGCGCCCCGTCAACATCTCGTACAGGACCACCCCGAACGAGAACACATCGCTCCGCGCGTCGGCCTGAAAACCCTTCGCCTGTTCGGGCGACATGTAGGCCGCCGTGCCGAGAATCATCCCCGCGTTGGTCGCCATCACGCTCAGCGTTGGCGAATTCGAGAAGGCCGGGTCCTTGGACCTGGCGGCAACGTCGGATCGCGGATCCATCGCCTTCGCCAACCCGAAGTCGAGCACCTTCACTCTGTCGTCCGGAGTGATCTTGACGTTCGCGGGCTTGAGGTCCCGATGGATGATGCCGCTCTCGTGTGCGGCCTCGAGCGCCTCCGCGATCTGGAGCGCGATGGCGAGGGCCTCGGCCACCGGGAGGCCCGTATAGGGCTGAGCGCCGAGGGCCGAGGGCTGAATGCCCTGAGCCTTTGGCCCTGAGCCCTTCGCGATCCGCTCGGCCAGCGTCTCGCCCTCGACGAGCTCCATCACGAGGAAGTGCCGGCCACCCGACTCTTCCATCCCGAAGAGCGCCGCAATATTCGGGTGGTTGAGGGACGCGAGCACTTTCGCTTCGCGCTCGAACCGAGCGATACGGTCGGGGTCGGTCGCCACCTCGTCCGGGAGCACTTTGATCGCGACGCTGCGCCCGAGCCTCGTGTCGCGCGCGCGATAGACTTCGCCCATGCCGCCCGCGCCGAGCGCGCTGACAATTTCATACGGACCGAGACGCGCACCTGCGGTTAGCGGCATGGGCTCAGGGCCAACATGTTTCCACTGGCGCTGGGGCCCCACCCCCAGCGCGTTCTGACGCTGATGCCTCGCCTCGGCTCGGCATGGCCGCGGGCGCTCATGCCGCCCGCGCCGAGCGCGCTGACGATTTCATACAGACCGAGACGCGCACCTGCGGTTAGCGGCATGGGCTCAGGGCCAATATTCTTGCAATGCCGGCGGGGCCCTCCAGCCTCCGCTCGCCCTGAAACATACGAGCTTCGGCGGACCCGCCGTAGCACCGAGCGTCCGATACGCGGCGTTTCGGTCGAATCCGGCTGTTTGACGAAGGCGTACCGACGGCTGCGGCGTCTCGTTCGACGAATTCCCTCTCGCGCGGTGTCATTTCGTCGGCACGAGCCGCTTCAGCTCTTCGACCCAGTTGAGAATCACGACGATCTGCGTGGCTCTTGAGCCGGCGTCGGGCGGTCTCTCTTCTTTCATCATCAAGAACCGCTGACCGTCTGGCGTCAGGGCGTAGCTGCGGGCGTCACCCGGACTGGAAGACTCGGGCACATACGAACCCTCGAACAGCACCCGGGGATTGCCGTACGTAAACGTGTTTCCCGTCGGCGTCACAGGGACGCTCATCACCGCACGATCATTGCGGTAGAACAGCTGGCGGCCGTTGGGGTGCCACATCGGCGAGACACCTCCTTCGGTTGAGACCTGCCAGCGGCTACTGAGGTCCGGGAACGGTTGGACGTACACCTGCCAGCTTCCCGAGAGATTCGACTGATACGCGATCCAGCGTCCGTCTGGCGACACCGAGGGATGTCCCTCGTCGGCGGGTCCCCGTATGACCAACGTTGGTGTGTGATCTCCCTCGATGGGCACCACGCCGATGTCCATTCTGGTATCGGGTGAATATTCCTGGAACACGAGCAGTTTTCCGTCGCGCGCCCAGGAGAATGGCAGTTGATCGTTGGGGCTCGTCGTCAGTCGTTCGTCGCTCCCGGTCAGGTCCGCCGAACGCAGGTACAGACCTCTTACGCCACCGCCTTGCGCGGACCAGAAGGCGATGCGCTTCCCATCCGGGGTCCACAGCGGGTATCCGTCTTGAGCAGGATTCCACGTTACTCGTACGAGAGGACCGTGATCCAATTCGTAGATCCAGGCATCCATGTTCACCGGGTCCATGATGTGGAGGCCGAGGCGTCTGCCGTCGGGGGAAATTTGAGGCCACCACCACGCCCGTACCGGCGCATCGACTGGTTCCTCGCGCGCGGTTGTGTCCACCCAGACCAACGTCCGCGGCGAATATGAAGAGGACACGGTCCCCGTCGCGTACGCCAGCGTGCCGTTCGCTCCGATGGCGATCGTTGGAACCCAGCCATTTGAGACCGTGATCCCCTCGACGACCGCGGTTGGTGGTCCCGTCAGCCGCAGCTCCCTCTCGTCGAATGGCGCAACCCAAAGGGCACCACTGCGCTGGAACGCGAACGCGACGTGCCCCGTCGGCAGGAACTGGGCACCGCTGCCCTGCCCCAGCGGAGCACGTTCACCAGACTGGAGAGACAGCGTGTCGATGCGCTGATCGTCTCGAGCGCCGGAATGGACGGTAAACAGCACCACGCGACCGCCGGGCAGAGCGATTGGCGAATGGTGTTCGAGCTCGCTGCGTCCGGGGTCCACGACTGTAAGCTGATGTGCGTTACCTCCCGTGGCTGAAACGCGCATTAGACCGGACCGAGACTGAAACACGATGGTGTCGTCGGACAGCCAGGCCGCCCCATTGAACGCGTTCGCTTCGACCACCGTCACCGCTGCACCCCCCTGCAGCGGAACTCTCTTGAGCGCTTGGCCTTCCAAAAATCCAACCGATGCCCCGTCCGGTGAGAAGAAGGGATGGCCGCCTCCCTCAGTGCCTCGAATCGGCACCGATTCGAGGGCGTCAAACACGCGTTTGTACAGACGGCTCCCGGCCTCATCGGCACCGCTGTAGACGAGTGTCCTGCCGTCGGGTGAGAGCGCCATCGGATCGCGGAGCTCCACGTTCTGCGGCAGGGTGATCGTGAACCGCGTGACACCGCTCGACGCTGGGGCCGTCACGATCCGGAAGGCGAAATCGGCCATGAGGGCAACCGCGAGTAGCCCAGACAGCGTCCAGAGTGCGATGCGCAGACGCCGCACCGGCGGGCGCGCTTCTGTGACCACCGACGCCGCCGGAGCCTCGAGAGCGTCATCGATCTCGATCCGCGCGTCCGCCATATCGTGCAGGCGGCGTTTCGGATCTTTCTCGAGACATCGCTGCAGCAGGCGCGTCAGGCTCGCCGGCGTCCCGGAGGGCAGCAGGCGCCAGTCGGGTTCGCGGCCGAGAATGGCGGTAATCGTATCCGACACCGTTTCGCCCGCGAACGCCGCGCGGCCCGTCAGCATCTGGTACACCACACAGCCGAATGCCCAGATGTCAGTCCGCTTGTCAACGATCTTCCCACGCGCCTGCTCGGGACTCAGGTACGGCGCCGTCCCCAGGATGACGCCCTCGCGTGTCCCAGCCGTGGTGAGCGTCGCCAACTGCGAGAGATCAGGAGAGGCACCGCCGCTGAACGCCTTGGCCAACCCAAAATCGAGCACCTTCACCACGCCGTCCTGGCGCACCTTGATGTTGGCCGGCTTGAGGTCGCGATGGATGATGCCACGCTCGTGGGCCGCTTCGAGCGCCTCGGCGATCTGCTTCGCAATGGGCAGCACCTCGTCAATGGGAATCGCGCCCTGCGCGATGCGGTCCGCGAGCGTCGGCCCCTCGACCAACTCCATCACGAGCGCCTTCACGCCATCCGCCTCTTCGAGGCCATAGATGGCGGCGATGTTGGGATGATTCAGGGAGGCGAGGACTTCGGCTTCGCGTTGAAAGCGAGCCAGCCGGTCTGTGTCAGCAGCCAGCGAGGGCAGGAGAATCTTGACGGCGACCTGGCGCTTCAGCTTCGTGTCCGTCGCGTGATACACCTCACCCATGCCGCCGACGCCAATCTGGGCGGTCACTTCATACGGGCCGAGGCGCGTGCCTGGTGCGAGCGCCATGTCAGGTGTTGCTCACAACGGGCCGATTATGGCATGTGGATGAGGCTGCAAGGGCTTGGTCTCGAGCGGATCCTCGGTGATAGCCGCATTGCTCGTTCGCAGCGGGAAATTGACGAGTGTGACCGTTGAGATACACTCGGCTGCAGCCCGCCTCGAACCTTCAGGCCCGGCCTATTCGCGAGCGACCGTCCGAGACTCGGCCCCTGGCAGCGACACCGTGAACGTGCTTCCCTGCCCCGTCGCGCTGTCGACCGACACCGTCCCACCGTGCGCCTCGACGATCGCCTTGACGAGGCTCAACCCGAGTCCCAGCCCGCGCTCGGCTCGGCTCCGATCGCCGCGGAAGAGGCGCTCCCAGATGCGCGCCTGCTCGTCGGTGGGAATGCCGACGCCCGTGTCGCGCACGCGCAAGAGCGCGCGCCCGTTGTCGCGTGCAACGTCCACCGTCACCGTGCCACCCGCCGGCGTGTACTTCACCGCGTTGTCGATCAGGTTGGCTGCCACCTGCTCGAGCCTGACGCGGTCCCCCGAGACTTCGACGTCGGAGGTGGCCGCGGAGGCGAGCGTCACGTCTTTCGCGTCGGCCACGTCCCGGTACAGATCGATGGCCCGCGCGGCGACGTCCGCCAGGCGGACCGGCTTGCGCTGGAGCGGCATCGCGCCGCTCTCAGCCTCCGAGATGTCCATCAGCGTGTCGAGCATCACGAGCACGCGATCGGCTTCCTCGACACAGTCGGCCAGCGCCTCGCGGTAGCGCTCGGGATCGGCCGGCGCCGCCAGCGCCATCTCGGCGGTGCCGCGCAGCCGTGTCAACGGCGTTTTCAGATCGTGCGCGACGTTGTCGAGCGCGCCGCGCATACCGGTGACGAGTCCCTCGACCCTGTCGAGCATCGCGTTGAACAGCCGCGTCAGCTCACTGATCGCATCGTCTGGGTCGGCCGACGCTTCGACCGGCACGCGCTCGTCGGTGCGGCCCGTGCGCACAATCCGGCCGGCCGCCGCGGTGAGCCGGCGAATCGGCTCGACAGCCGCGTCGGTCGCGAGCCACCCGCCGGTCAGGGCGATGAGGACGATCGCGAGCGTACCGAGGCCGAGCGCCGCGCGTACGCGGCGCAGCAGATCGAGCCGTGTCTCGATGCTCTTGCCCACTTCGACGAGCGTTCCGTCGAGCAGGAGGAGCGACGCGGTTTCGAGCGTAGAGGGATCCCAGCCTTCGCGGCTGCTGAGGACGAGCGCTTCGGTCCCTCGATCCACAACCCGGACGTACAAACGTTCGGGGGTCGTCAACTGCTCGGCGTGCACGGTGTCGGCCAGCGCCCGGAGCCCGCCTCGCGTGTAGACCGTCGCGTACTCACCGAGCTTCGACCGAATGATCTGCTGGTCGCGCTGCGCCAGCGACGTCGCCGTCACGTAATAGGTCAACGCGGCAACGACGATGGCGCCGGAGACAAAGAGCGTGGCGTACCAGAGCGCCAGCCGAAGCCCGAAGTGGCGGGCCTCACCTGAGGACATAGCCCACCCCGCGAACAGTGTGCAGGCGCTTGGTCTCGAAGGGCTTGTCGATCTTGTCGCGCAGCCGGCTCACCAGGACGTCGACGATGTTGGTTTGCGGATCGAAGTTGTACTCCCAGACGCGCGACAGGATCATCGTCTTGGAGATCACGGTGCCCGCGTTGCGCAGCAAGTATTCGAGTAGCGCGAACTCGCGTGGCCGCAGATCGATGGGCACGCCGGCGCGCGTCACCTTGCGCGTCAGCAGGTCCATCGCCAGATCGCCAGACGTCAGTGTCGTCGGCTCAGGCGTCCGCGTGGCGCGGCGGACGAGCGCCTGGACGCGCGCGAGCAGCTCGGCAAACGCGAACGGCTTGGTGAGGTAGTCGTCGCCGCCGGCCTGGAGCCCGCGGACGCGGTCGTCGACTGACCGGCGGGCGCTCAGGATGAGCACCGGCGTCGGGCGTCCGCGGCGGCGCAGCTCGTCGATCACCGAAAGGCCGTCGCGCTTCGGCAGCATCAGATCGACGATAGCCACGTCGTAGGACGCATCGAGCGCCCGCGCCAGACCTTCGTCCCCGTCCCGGGCGTGATCGACCGCGAAGCCGCCCTCTCGCAGCCCGCGGGCGACGAAGTCGGCGATCGTCTGGTCGTCTTCGATGATGAGCGCCCGCATCATTCGCATCATAGCGAATCGCGCAGGCGCGAGACGACGATCAACGCCCGCCTCCGCGCGAAAGCATCGGGCGCGCTACGGCGTGGCCGCGCCGGAGCGAAGCGAAGGCGGGCAGAGACCGCAGAGATCCGCAGAGTTGACTGCGACCGGCACGCTTCGCGGAGGCAACCTCTGCGCTTGGCGTTTCGGGACTCGGGGTTCGGGGCTCGGGTGTGGTCGTTTCCGCTCTTTTTCGTGTTTTGTGGCGGGTTGTCCGGAGTGGGTTTCTTCGTGTCTTCGTGCCTTCGTAGCCTAACGTGCTCTACCGCGACGGCGAGCCCGGCGGCGCCGCGCGAAGGTACTGCGCGGGCCACGGCGCGAGGCGCCCCAGCTCGCGGGCGGCGCGGAGCGGCCAGTAGGGATCGCGAAGCAGCTCGCGCGCCAGCAGCACGCAATCGGCTCGCCCGCTCGTCACGATCGCATCGGCCTGCGCGGCTGTCGTAATCATGCCCACGGCGCCCGTGAGCACGCCCGCTTCACGCCGGATGCGTTCGGCAAACGGCACCTGATACCCAGGCCCGATGGGGACCGTTGCGGCGGCCACGTTTCCACCCGAGGAGCAATCCACCAGATCGACGCCGCGATCCTTCAGCCGCCGGCAGAGCTCAACCGCTTCATCGATGTCCCATCCACCGGGCGTCCAGTCCGTGCACGAGATCCGCACGAACACCGGCTGGTAGTCGGGCCAGACGCCGCGTACCGCGTCGACGACTTCGAGACACAGCCGCATGCGGTTGTCGAACGATCCGCCGTACGCGTCGGTCCGCCGGTTGCTGAGGGGCGACAGGAATTCGTGAATGAGGTAGCCGTGCGCGGCATGCACCTCGATCACATCGAAGCCCGCCTCGAGGGCGCGCCGCGCGGCCCGTTTGTAGGCGGCGACGATGTCCGCGATCTCGGCCGTCGAAAGCGCGTGCGGCACGGGATAGCCGTCCGCGAAGGGTTCATCGGTCGGTCCCACGGGCTGCCAGCCGCCGTCCGCCAGGTCGACACGGCCTTGTCCGAACCACGGGCGCTTCGTGCTGCCCTTGCGCCCAGAGTGGGCGAGCTGTGCGCCGGCAGCCGCGCCCACCGCGCGCACGAATCGGACGATGCGCCGGAGGAAGTGGACGTGAGCGTCCTTCCAAATCCCGAGATCGTCGGGGCTGATGCGGCCGTCAGCGGTGACGGCGGCGGCTTCGGTGAAGACGAGCGCGGCACCGCCAACCGCCCGGCTGCCGAGATGCACGAGGTGCCAGTCGTTGGCGAAGCCGTCGACGCTCGAGTACTGGCACATGGGCGACACGAGGATGCGGTTGGCGAGCCTGAGCCGGCGAAGGGTGAGCGGTTCGAAGAGGTGCGGCATCGCGCGCCATTGTCTCCCGAAACACCTGGCACTCGAGCAGAATCGACATGTCTCGGAGGCTCGCCAGCAGCCCGCTTGTGTGGGCCGGGTCCTCAATCACCGCTCGGGCTCCTGTTCTTTCTCGCCTTCCGCTTCCCCGGCGCCCGCGTGCGCAGGTCGTCGCGCTCGGCCAGCGCGTCGGCCAGTCGCTGGCCTGCGACGATGCGACGCGGCAGCGCATATTGGTAGGCCGGCTTGCCCCAGGGGTGTGTGATGAAGCGCACTTCACCGGCCTGATCGAGGCGTTTCCAGGCCATTCGTTGACACGATCCGCGAATAGACTACAATGTAGTCATCACAATGGCTGATGTGCTGGGTACGTTCGAGCAGGCCGTGCTCCTCGCGATCGGTCGCCTGCGGCAGGACGCGTACGGACGGGCGATTCTGAAGGACGTGCAGACGCGGCTCGAGCGCGATGTGGCGGCCGGTGCCGTGCACACCACGCTCGCACGGCTCGAACACAAGGGCTTGATCTCGTCACGTCTCGGGCCTGGCACGCCGATTCGCAGTGGCCGGGCGCGCCGGTTTTACCGGTTCCAGCCGGCAGGGTTGCGGGCGCTCAACGATTCGCGCGCGGCGGTCGACAACTTGTGGCTCGGCCTGAAATGGCCGCTGAAAGGACGCGCATGACGCCGCCTCGTCCGGACCAGTCGCCGCGTCAACA
>MEKT01000180.1:0-9374 GCA_001767435.1 Acidobacteria bacterium RIFCSPLOWO2_02_FULL_65_29
GGATGGAGCCGGTGAACGATCAGCAGTACGCCGGCAAAGCCGCGAGGAAGTAGGGTCTTAGAAGAAATCGCCGACGAGGCAGCTGGCTTGGCCACAGACGTCGTGGTGATTGCTCGATCCCAGAATGATTCGTCGCCGGTCCAACGGCTGGCGCTCACCCGCGAGCCGCGCAGCCAGGTCCCGCAGCTGGTGAAACTCATTTGCGCGGCTCGTCGGGTGTAGCGCTTGTTGGACTGTGACTCGCGTCCGAGAAAACGTCTGCGAGATTGATGAAGGCCCAGATCGACGTCAGATCCCCGGACTTGTCGAACGACCCAAGGTGCGACACCAACCGAGTCGGAAGCGTTCCGCAACGAGCCACAAAGACGTGCTCATCGCCGGCGTACTCAGGTGTGGATCCTGGGTGTGAGGCTTCACCGCCCACACTGACATCTTCTTTCAAATGCGCGAGCGCGTTCCGGCGAGCGTGCAGACGCTTGAGATCCTGATACAACTCGCCGTCTTTCGGGAAGGTGTAATCGGGGATAAACAATGACGGCACAATCGTCCACTTTTCGATGAAGCTCGCTCGTTCCAAGAGGGAGAGTTGTTCCGTTTTGGCCTTGAACCGGAGATAGAGATTCGCAACAGCCTCCACGGAGAACGCTGCGAGAAGTAAGGCGGCGGCCCGCCTTTGCTCCAGTGTGTAGTGCAGGATTGTGAGTTCCGGCGTGGCAGTGTCCTCGGTCAACGGCGGATGCCTTGACGCCGCCTCCCAAGCCTTAGCGTATTCCGCCACGGCGTCTTTCAAAGCCATGTGCAGGTGCGTTTGGTATCCAGACGTTCTGAAGAGCGGCGTGATCTTCATGCTTTCTTGATTCGTACAACTGCCCCAACTGCCCCGAATATAGGCAGTCAAGCACTCGCCTTCATTCAAGAATCGTGCAAGTGCCGTAGTACTGGCCGACCGTCGTACCGCCCATCGCGTAAATGTGCTCCGAGTCCACCGCAAGCAATTTGCGAGTGCCGGCGCGAAACTGTGGGAATACAACGGTCACGAGGGGATTGCCGGTTTGGCTCAGTTCTAGGAAGGTGAGCGCCGTCGCTCCAGTAAACACCGAGACGTCCCCAGCCCCCGCCTTTGCGACGATGCGCGCACGTCCTCGGCGTCGATCGATGGCGTCAAAGGTGACTTCTGCGCCAGGTCCTTCGTGACGCGCGAGGCGAGGATCCCCAACATCAACGAACGATCCTGATGGAAACTCACATCGAAGGCTGCGCGCTTCATCAAGAACTTTGCGTGCCTGTCGGTACTGTTCCGGTGAATCTTGGATTGGCTGTTGGGCCGATGACCGCTCGGGGGCACCCGAGGCGGCAACCTGAGCTGCAAAAGACAGCGCCAGCGTGGCGAAGGCAAGGCATATGCGTCCGACTCGTCGCATTCTTTTCATACTTTCCTCTCGACAACGCCTCGGCATGCAGCGGCGGTGCTCAAGAGTCGAAGCGCCGTCCGCCGCATTCCGCGTGTTGGCTTCCGTACGTCACTCGCGACGTACTCGCTCAGAAAAACAATTCGAGCAGATCCCGGCACCAACGACATCACCTTCTGGGAGGTACTCACCACAGTACTGACACTGTCGAACGGAGACACTTTCGTCACAGAAATAGCAGCGCGGCTCATCGCCAGCACCGACGAGGACCGTGCGATGCCCACAGTCTGGGCACGTACCAGTGTCGAGCAGAGATTGCTCCTTCGGATCGAAGCACCGTCGAACAGATTCCATCTCCGATTCAGCTCGCCGCACCAGCACGTCGTAGTCGATCAGTAGTTCCTTCGCCCGGTGAAAGAGATCGTGCGGCAAGTGGTCCTTCAATTCCTCGCCGAGTTCGTCTTCCAGAAAATAGCCGATGAACTTGATCGCCTGGCCAAGCACGCGTCGGTGGGAGGCATCGGGAACAAATCGATGGTGTTCAATTCGATTACGGCGGCGACGGAGGTCCCCGAGAATCGCGACGTACTCATCTGGCACGTCCAGGCCAATCTCCTCGAGCCGGCCTAGCGCCTCGTCCAGGCCGACTGTTAGACAATCGTCGCCGATGGGCTTATCTGGATGTTGGTATATCAGCTTCGGAGCCTCCTGGAACAAGCGTTCCTTGAGTAGCAATTCGATCGAGTGAAACAGCTCAAGAATCGCCCACTTGTCGCGGTGTTCGAGTCGATCGTCCAGATGGTGTCTGAGGCCCATTCTGAGAGAATCGAGAGCGTTGTCCAGTATTTCGTTCATCGAACCCATCCGATCGTCCGGGCAGTGTGGGCCTAACTTGTTAGTAGCCCGGGAACGGGCGCGTGTCCCACGGGCTCCCGACGCGTCATCCGGTCACCGTGTCCACGGAATCGAGAGCGATCTTAGCAGTAATACCTCTGGCCTCCGGATGTTGGCTACGCGCAAGGGCCCTTGGTTAGTGGTCTAGTGGCGCGTCAGCCCGCGTCACGCGCCTGACAAATGCCTTCTCGAAGAAAGTCGAAATGCATGCCCTGCACATCGCGCTACACTACGCCTATTACAACTTCGTGAAGATTCATCAGACGTTGCGCGTTATCCGGCGATGGCGGCTGGCTTGACAGATCGGCTCTGGATATTGAGGATCTCGTGCGATTACTCGACTAAACACGGCGCCGATGAGGAAAACAAATTGCGGAAAATGCTGTTGACGATAGGCGAGGTCCTCAGCGAGTTCAACATGAGTCGACCGTTCAAACACTTTTCGGTCGCTGCCATGAAGGGATCGGCTGGTGTTCCAGCGCTCATAGTTGGATTGTTTCTCAGTCTTGCAGCTTGCATGTTTTGGACGGCCCTGGTCGTAATGGTCTGGCAATTTTGGACGCGGCTACTGTGGCAAGGCCAATGAACCACCGACGTGGTGAAAGCCCTTCGGAAGGACTCATCGCCTGATGTCTGTGCTGAAGAGGCGAAGCCAGCAGTGGCTAAACCTGTCACGGAGCCGACTGGATCGCAATGGGATGCAGCACTGAAAACCATGTCGAGCCGCAACGGGATCGCCATCCGGGTGACGGAGCCAGACAGACGAACAAGAAACCGACTGAAGTCCACGCTCCAGACGATCGCTAAGAACAGGCGGCTGAGGGTTGGGATCTATACCAAGGATGACTCCATCTACGCCTGGGTGATCGAGGACTCAAACTGACGCAGGTACCACGTTGCAATTGAAAGACGCCACCGCATATGAATCAAAAACCTGTTGGAAGCGTCACGATTCAGATCGCTGAATCAATCACCGGTAAGTTCCGGGCGAAGATAACGGTGGAGGCTGATGGTTGGGGTGCCTGGAAAGGGCAGGTTGGCGCTGCCGACACACAGCTTGAGGCATTAGAATTCGCAGTTGACAAGATTCGGCTGGCAGGCTCGCGACACAATCGAGGTCGCCGGCCTAGTGGTTTTCGATCTGTCGTCTCGTTCAGGGAGCGTCGCGGGAAGGCGTACGAACCCAGGAAGCACCGAAACTCGACCACTACCCGGCGCTTGTGAACCTGTCCGCCAAACACCGAAACTGTCCGGTGTTCACTGCGGAGCGACGTTACTTCACCGTTACGCGCGGACGTTGGCGCGTATCCACTCGGCAAGAAAACGGCGGCGGGAGATCATGGCGCCTCCGTTGGGATGCGGGTCAATCCCTTTGAGCCCGTCAGCGGTTCGCAGTCGCGTCCGCCGGGTGGAGGCTGAGGTACTCACGAACCTCGAGCTGCATCCGATCGATTTCAGTCAGAAACCCTGACACTGACAGGCGAAAGTTCGCTGGATTTGCCTCGGCGATTCGTAGCTGCGCAACCTGCTCCTGGAAGTGGCGGATTCGCTCGAGCATTGCGTGTAGCTCTCGGTCGTTTACGATCATCATGCCCCCAGGTCGATCTCGACTACGCCCCTGCGTTGCCCGTCCCGCTTGACTTGCCAATATTCTACCGCCGACTGCTCGCCCTCCGAGGCAGCCAGCCGCCGAAGCCAAAAGACGCTGGCCCCGAAATGCGCATCGGCAGCGAGGTGATCGAACAGTAGACGTGTTTCGCCTGTCGCCACGGAAACATCAAAGCCGTCGGCCATCAGCAGGAAGACGTCCACGTCGTTTGGCTCGGCCTTCGTCGTCACGAAGGACCCGAATACGATCATCCGCGCGAGCTGTCCTGTGCCGCGCGCAATGGCGTAGAGGCGTTCCAACCGGAGGAACACCCGCCTGCGCTGAGGAGTCGCGGAGCCGAAACGTTCGCCGACCTCATGGAAAGCGGCGCGGTGAACGCCTAACGGGAGGTCGCCGGATTCCGTGAACGGCGGCAACGGCAAGTTGTTCCCCTCTTCGTGTGCCTAACTTGTTAGTGGCTCGGGAAGGCAGCGCGCATCCATCAGCCTCCCTACGAGATCGTGCAGCCGCTGACACTACCCGATAAGGTCCAATCGTAGACCGCAGGATCGTCGCCGATTCTAGCAGGACAGCCGCCCAGCCCCTCGACATGGTAATGGGCGAAGTCCGATCGCGAAAACACCGCCAGGGAACGGATCCTCCAAGATCAGTGTCCGCTGGCATTTGGTAATCGGGTAATCTGGTAATCGAGTCATCGGATTGCCAGATTGCGCCACGAGTCATTCGCAGTCTTCCAATCCAATTACCCGATTACCCAATTATCCAATTACCCGATTACTTAATTGCCCAATTACCCAATTACCCGATTACCCGATCACCCGATTCCGTGAAACGCCTCCTGTGGTTTGCGGCTGTGCTTGGAGGCGCCGCGGGCCTGACCCTCGTCGTGTCGATGCCGCCGGCTCGTCTCGCGCTGCCGAGCGCCGCAGACGCCGGTGGGGTCGCCGGCATCTTGCACATCCACACGAACCGGTCCGACGGCGGAGGGGCTCCCGACGACATCGCAGCGGCTGCCGCGCGCGCCGGCCTGACGTTCGTGGTCTTCACCGATCACGGCGACGCCACGCGTGCGCCCGACCCGCCGGCCTATCGCGCGGGCGTGTTGTGCATCGACGCGGTCGAGATCAGCACGACCGCCGGCCACTATGTGGCGCTCGGTCTTCCAGTCGCGCCCTATCCACTGGCCGGCGAGCCGCGCGACGTCGTCGAGGACGTGCGGCGGCTGGGCGGGTTCGGGATTGCCGCCCATCCTGACTCACCCAAAGATGGGCTCCGCTGGGGCGACTGGAACGCGCCGATCGACGCAGTGGAGATTATCAATCCCGACACGAGCTGGCGTGCGAGGGTCGTCGAGCCTGCGATTGGTCCGAGGCTTGGACTGGTGGCCTCGCTGGTGACGTATCCTTTCAAGCCGGAGGAGACCATCGCCAGCCTCCTCGGCGAGCCGACCGATGTGCTCGAGCGTTGGGATTCACTGACCCCGCGACGCGCCATCGTGGGGATTGCCGGCGTCGACGCGCACGCGAAGCTCGCGCCGTTTGACGCCGAGCCCGGCGACAACCGCTACGCACTGCCGTTTCCCGGGTACGAAGCGGCCTTTCGCACGCTGTCGGTGCGCGTGCATCCGACTCGTCCCTTCACCGGTGACGCGGCCGCCGACGCCGACGCGCTTCTCGGGGGAATTCGCGCCGGGCATCTCTACACGGCCGTGGACGCGTTCGCCTCACCGGCCGCGTTCGAGTTCAGCGCCGAAAGCGGAGGGCGCTCGGTGTGGCAGGGCGGGGAGCTTCCGGCAACCGAGCCGACGATCTCGCTTCGCGTGAAGAGCAACGCGCCTCCCTCCTACACGACGACGATCCGCCAGGGGAGAGGCGCGGTCCTCGCCGAGCGCCGGGAGCAGGAGTTCACCGTGGCCGCGCCCACCGGCGCCGGAGTCTATCGCGTCGAGATTCGTGCCGCCGATCGCCCGGGCAGTCCGCTCTGGATCGTCAGCAACCCGATCTACGTGCGGGCGCCGGAAACACGAGACCCTGAGCCTGAGCGTCAGTGGATCGACAGCGCCGTCCTGTTTCCGTCGGAGCCGCTCGGCTGGAGCGTCGAGCACGATCCAGGCTCAACCGCCGATCTGGAGCTCTTGCCCGACCGGACCGGAGCCAGGATGCACCTGCGTTACTCGCTGGCTGCAGATCCACTGCCGCGGCCGTTTGTCGCGATTGCCGCGCCGGTCCATACGATTGGGCCGACGGACCGACTGGCATTGACCGTCAGATCCGAGCAGCCGATGCGGCTGTCGGTGCAGCTGCGCTCGAGCGTCGATGGCGCAGGCGAGGAGCGTTGGCAGCGATCAGTGTACGTCGACTCCAGCGCGCGACAGGTGATCGTGGCGTTCGACGACATGACGCCGGTCGGCGTCACGCGCACGGCCCATCCGCCGCTCGATCGGTCGCCCACGCTGCTGTTCGTGATCGACGCGACCCACGCGAAAATCGGTTCGTCCGGACAGCTCTGGATTGAACGCGTGGCGCTCGTCAGATCTGCTGACGCGCGATGAAGTACAGGGGTGTCACAACCTGCCCCAGGTTTTACGCCCGGGTGGCCCCTGTGACCAGAACTTCTAGGCGCGCACGGCGCGCCTGCGAGGGAGCGGCGCGGGGCGTAGGGGTCCCCGCAAGCGACCGAGCCGGGGTGTGGGGCGGAGCCCCACGTTAGTTAGGATACCACCGACCGTCGCGCACCTCGATCGGTTCACCCTTGAGCGCGTCCCTGAATTGCTGCAGGCTCTGCGCGATCGTGATGCCGCCTGGAACGCCCTGCTGCCTCGCCTTTGGGTTGGTCGCCCGCGACGCGTAATCCTGGTCGTAATGATACAGATAGACGACTTTTGGCTTGAGCAGCTTCGTGCAGGCGGCGGCGTCGGCCGGCATCATGCGCTCGACCGGAATGTTCATCGGCATGAACGCGACGTCGATGTTCTTCACAGCCTTCACCTCGGGCACGCACTCGGTCACACCTGCGAGATAGAGGCGCTTGCCGCCAATCGTCACGACGTAGCCGTTGGCTTCCCCCTTCGGGTGCTCCGGCGCGCCCGGTTTGATGTCGTAGGCGGCAATCGACTCGACGCGCACGCCAGCCGCGTCCATCGACTCGCCGTTGGCGAGCACGATGCCGTCGGGAACGCCCTTTTTGCCGTTGGCCGTGATGATCACCGGCGCGCCGGGCTTGCGAAGCTTCGCAATCGCCTTCACGTCCAGGTGATGTCCCACATCGTCGCTGATCAGAATCAGATCGGCCGGCTTCGCGTTCGACAGGTCGCCTACGCTCCACGGATCCACCTGAATGACCTTGCCCGCGTGCTCGATCTGGAGGCTCGAGTGAATAATCGGCGTGATTTCGATATCGCCGCCGGCGGCCGGAAACCTGTCGGCCGCCACCAGGGTACCGGTCAAGAGCGCAGCGACGATGGCGACAACACCTGGTCTCATAGTGTCTCTCCGGGAAATGAGCGGTTCACAGTCTACAGCCGCCGAGGGTTGTCTGCTTCAGGGGAAGTGTGCACCCGCTGGGGCCGTGGCGCAAGCCGGCATTTTTTCTTTTCCGGAGAGATCGGTTCTAATGGCATCGCGAAATTGCGTAGGGCAGGTCTTTCAATCCGCCACAGCCGGGTCCGACAGGACCCGGCCTGCGTCTGGAAGTGCGCGCTCGGCTGGAGGTGCGTGCGTTACGCGCGCACGCCGAGCCGTGGCAAGAGTTTGACCGCGTTGTCGCGGTCGATCTTCTGCAGATCGCTCTGGCTGAACATCCCAAGCTCGGCGAGCGTCTTTGCGACGTTGAGGCTGGTGCCGCCTGGAGGGAAATCGGTCCCAAACAGTACCTGCTCGGTGGTGACGAGCTTCAGCAGCGACGCAATCGC
This sequence comes from Acidobacteria bacterium RIFCSPLOWO2_02_FULL_65_29, assembly GCA_001767435.1. Taxonomy (GTDB): domain Bacteria; phylum Acidobacteriota; class Vicinamibacteria; order Vicinamibacterales; family CAVVIG01; genus 2-02-FULL-65-29. Next base: position 7,823 of record MEKT01000180.1, read on the forward strand.
TCCGACGTTGGCCGCGCCGGCGAGATCGTAGTAGAACTTCTTCAGCTCGTACATGAACCCGTTCGGCAGCCGGTCCTTGGGGCCGCCCGACGCACCGTTGATCCGTCCTGCCAGAAACGGCGCCGTTCCTCCGGCATGCGACCAGATGAACCGAATATCGGGATAGCGCGCGGCGTCGCCGCTGAAGGTCACGCCCACGATGGCGCGGGTCGTGTCGGTACCGTACTCGAGGCTTCCGGGCCCGACACCCGGCGCGTAGTCGAGGTTCCTGCAGCAATTGGCCGCGGTCGGGTGAACATGCACCACGGCCTTCCGCCGGTTCAGTTCCTGCATCACCGGTCGATAGGCGGCGTTGCCCAGCCACGTATCGCCGTAGCTCGTGAGCAGGCCGACGCCGTCGACCTTGAGCACGTCGTACGCGTACGCGATTTCGCTCAGCGTCGCGTCCACGTCAGGCAGCGGCATGGCGGCGAACAGCCCGAACCTGGCAGGAAAGTCCTGCACAAGCTTGGCGCCGTAGTCGTTGCACACGCGCGCGAGGCGGCGGGTCACTGCGGCGTCGCCGAACCACAAACCCGGATTGGTGATGGAGACGACCGCGGCGGCGACATCTCCGCGGTCCATGTCCTCGATCGACTGCGCCGGCGTCCACCGAGTATTCGCCGGTTGGAGCATCGGCCGGCCTTTGACCTCGGTGACCCACGCCGGCGGCGCGAAATGATGGTGCACGTCGATGCGCCTGGCCCGAGGCGGAGCGCCTTGCGACACGGCTCCCAGGGCCGTCACGCGTTGGCCGCCGGACGGGCCAAACGCCAGCGATGCCAGTGCTGCCGTCAGGAACGTTCGCCGATCCATGTCGATCATGAGATGCGTCCCCGCCTGCGACCCGTCCGACACTAGGAGCCCGTCCGAGTAATGCTGCGAGGGCTCCTAGTAGCGCGCTTCGCGCTGGACGCCCAAGCGAATTCCGGCCATTTTTTGCCGGCGGAGCCGGCCTACTAGGAGCGTGTTCACATTTTTGTCGGACACGCTCCTAGGACGGCAGCCGGAACGCGACGAGCTCGCCGCTGTAGCCGGCGCCGCTGATGGCGATGACCAAATATTGCCGGCTGTTGAGCATGTAGGTCATCGGCGACCCGCTCTGCGGCGCGGGCATGTGCAGCGCTCCCACCTCTTTGCCCGTCGTCTTGTCGAACGCACGCAGCATCGCGCCGCGCTGGCCAGACGGCGTCGGGCCGAAGTTGCCTTCACCCGCGATCAGCAGAGCCTTGGTGACGAGCGTCCCGACGTTGTTGCCCGGGCGACCAAGCGGTCCGAGGTTCAGGCCTTTGAGAGCCGCGTGATTGCGAATGTTGTCGGGCGTCGCGCCAAATGGCACCACCCAGCGGAATTCGCCTCTGTCGAGATCGATCGCCGTGATGCGGCTGTACGGCGGCTTCACGAGCGGCAGGCCGCGAACGTTCAAGCCGCCGCCTCCACCGCCCCCTTCGCCGCCACGCCCGGCGGCGGGAGTCCCACGCCCGGCTGGCGGCGCTCCGCGCCCGGCGGCTGG
>MEKT01000180.1:9388-57766 GCA_001767435.1 Acidobacteria bacterium RIFCSPLOWO2_02_FULL_65_29
GCCGGCGCCCGAGCCGCCGGTCAACCGCGCGCCCGTCAGGACCGTGCCCTGGAAATACGGCATGTCCGACGTGCCCGGCGGCGCTGGCATCAATCCGAGCGTCGCAATCGAAGTTTGCGAGGCGATGAAGACCGTGTGCGTTTCGGGATCGTACGAGCCGCCCGGCCAGTTCGATGCCGCCGCCTGCGCGCCCATCGTCAACGTGGCGATGGGTCCCTCGGCCCGGCTCACCGATGGCGGCGTGAACATCGGCCCCAGCCGATAGCGTTCGACCGCCTTCACGGCTTCCGCGCGAAGCTCCGGCGTGTAGTCGATCAGATCATCGATCGACAGTCCGAGGCCGTCGTACCTCGGCGGCTTGGTGGGGAAGGGTTGCGTCGGTGAGTACCACTCGCCGGGCGTGTTGCCCTTGGGCACCGGCCGCTCTTCGATGGGCCAGATGGGTTCGCCGGTCTCGCGATTGAAGACGTAGAGGAATGCCTGCTTCGTGGGCTGCGCCAGCGCCTTGATCGTGCGTCCGTTGATGGTGATGTCGGCCAGGATCGGCGCACACGGGATGTCCATGTCCCACAAGCCGTGATGCACCAGTTGGTAGTGCCACTTGCGCTGGCCGGTTGGAAGATCGACGGCCACGATGCTCTCGCTGAAGAGGTTCGCGCCAGGCCGCTCGCCACCGAAGTAGTCGTGCGTCGGCATTTCGATGGGGAGATACGCCAGGCCGAGCTCTTCGTCGATCGAGATCTGCGCCCATGAGCCCGTGTTGCCCGTGTACGCCCACGAGTCGTTCAGCCACGTCTCGTTGCCGAACTCGCCCGGCCGAGGGATCGTGCGGAAGATCCACAGGCGTTTGCCCGTGCGCACGTCGAAGCCTCGGACGTACCCCTTCACGTTCGTCTTGCTCTTTGGGTTCGCTCCTGTTTCGAAGGCCGCGCCGACGATGACCACGTCGCGCGCGATCATGGGCGTGGAATGGAGTCCCACGGCGGCGTTCACCAGATCGATCTGCTGATCGAAATTCTGTTTCAGATCGACGGCGCCGCTCTGGCCGAAGCCCGCGATCGGCTGCCCCGTCTTCGCGTCGAGCGCGATGAGCCGGTACCCGGGGGTGACGTAGAGGACGCGTTCCTCCTTGCCGTCGGTCCAGTAGGAGAGGCCGCGTCCGGAGAGCTGGCGCGGCGCGGCGGCCCCTCGCGGGCCCTCGTGCTCGCTGTGCATCCAGAGCATCTCGCCCGTCGAAGCGTCGAGCGCCACGACGGCGCGGCGCGTCCCACCGGTGGAGAACACGCGGCCGTTGACCATGAGCGGCGTCGACTCGAGGTTGAATTCGGGTCGAGGACCGAGGCTGTCGGTCTTGAAACGCCAGGCGACCTCGAGCTTCTCGAAGTTGCCGGCGTTGATCTGCTCGAGCGGCGAGTAACGAGTGTGTCCGAGGTCGCCGCCGTAGGTGGGCCACTCGCCGTTTTTCGCGCCGACCTGACCGGCCACTCCAGCTGCACTCAGAGCCAGCACCGCGAGCACGACAAGCAGCCTAGACTTCATAGATTTCATCCGTGAAGTGTGACACCCGGGCCCGCGCCCGCACAAGGCCCTTTCTTCATCACAGCCCCAAGCGGACGTCCGCCACGAGCGGCAGATGGTCCGACGCCACGAGCGAGAGCCTCGTGCGCGCGAGCTGGACGCCAAGGATCTCGACGCGTCCCGCGTAGTAGATATGATCGAGGTGCAGGATCGGGAACAGGCCAGGATAGGTCCACCGGCGTTTGAGGTAGTTCCCGATATCGATGCTCTTCAGGTGCTGGCTCAGAAGCTTGGTCGTCAGCCCCCGCATCCACTCGTTGAAGTCGCCGAGGACGAGCTTTGGTCCGCGGACATGCCGGCTGGCGGCAATCGTTGCCAGGCGCTGGGCCTGATGGCGCCGCTCGAGGATGGCCGTGCCGAGGTGCACGTTGTAGATGTGAAGCGCGTGGCCGTTGACGTCGACGTCCACGCGCTGCAGGCGGCGCGCCTCGCACGTCTTCCACGTGAGGTCGTAGCCGGCGTGATGTCGAATGGGATGCCGGCTCAGCACGGCGTTGCCGAACTGACGGCCGCGAAGCTCGCGCGCCGGCGTCATCACCCAGCCCATGCCGAGCGCCGCCCCGATTTCCTCGATGTGGCTCGTGCCGCCGGGGCCCGCGCCGACCACTTCCTGCAGCGCGACGACATCGGCGTCGATCGTGGCCAGCACCGCGGCGATGCGCTGCGGCTGCGTGCGCCGGTCCATGCCGCGGCAGCGGTGGATGTTGTAGGTGACGACCCTGAGAGTGGCCGGGCCGGCGTGAGAAGTCACTGCGATATGATAGACCGTCGTGCGAGAAGAAAATCTTCAACGCCGAGGACGTTAATCCCGGAAGGCACTTGTGTTGACATGTGTAGCGCAGGTCTGTAGACCGTGGCGAGTTCCTCGGTGGTGGCGAGCGTTGGCGATCATGGCGCTGGCCGCCCTTGTCGCCCCGGGCTGCGGGGAGCGGCGGGCTGATCCGTTGCAGCTCGATGGCAACCTGCTGACGGCGATGAACCAGAGCGGGAGCGACTGGACGGACGTGGAGATCTGGATCAACCGGCAGTTTCGCGTCACGGCGCCGAAAATCGCCGCCAACCAGGCGTTCCGCGCGCCGCTCGATCACTTCGTGACCGGCTACGGCCAGCGATTCAACTTCAGCCGTATGCAGATTCGGGATGTGCGGCTGATGGCCAAGGGGCCCGCCGGCGCGGTGGTCGAGATCCGCAAGCAGTTCCAGGGAGACGCCCTGTCGGAGGTCCTAAAGGGCGTGGGAGGACAACGCTGATGGCGCGGTTGAAATCGGAGCTCGAAGTCGTCTGCCCGTGCTGCCAGTCGGCGCTCATCATCGATGTCAACCTCGGGCGCGTCGTGTCGCACAGCGAGCCGGAGCGGGGCAACAAGCCGGAGCTGTCCGACGCGCACCGCCTGCTCGCCGAGGAGGCCGCCCGCCGTGAGGCGATCTTCCAGCAGTCGGTCACTAACGAGAAGACGCGCGGCGACGCGCTGTCGCGTCGCTTCGAAGAAGCCCTCAAGCAGGCGAAACAGGAACCAATTACCAAGCCCACTAGAGACTTTGATCTCGACTGAAGACAATTACCCGATGAACTCTGATGGCAGCTCGGTCCAACGATCTCGACGCTTGTAGTAGATCGGTTTCCTGCCGTCGTGCGCGGCGCGGTAGGCGCGGTAGCGCGCACGAAGACGCTCGAAGCGCGCGTCCGAGGTTCGGAGGCGCCGATGCGGTGTCTCGAGCAGCAGGCGCTCGACTTTCCAGACGTTGGTCTCGGCCAGCCGCCAGTCGTAAGCACCGAGCACGCGCAGATCGACCACCGCGTAGCCCTTCACCCGTCCGGTGTTGTCGACGTACGGATCGACATAGCTCCTCGCCAGCGCTCGCGGCGTCGCGAACACCGGTTTCCGGCCGTGCAGTCCCGGATCGCGCGATCGCGCCACCGATCCCCAGCGCCCGCGTCGCTTGTAGACGAAGATCACGTGATCCAGCTGATCGATCGATTCGAAGCTGAGCACGAGCGGCGGCCATCCGTGCTGCTCCAGCACGGTTGCGGCAAACACGGCTGCCTCCAGGCAGTGTACGCAGCCCGCGCGGACCACCCGGCGAAAGCTGCGCAGCGTGGCGCGGCCGGGCGGTGGCTCCATGTTGTAGGGGAGGCGATTCAGAAAGCGCTGGACGTCGAGCGGCGTCCGCAGCCGGGCGATCAGGCGCCGTTCAGGCGGTGTGAACCCACGAATTGCGGAGTGTGGGGCGGAGCCCCACGTGAGTTGGATGTCAGCTCCCTGTGACAACGCGCTGGAGGTCGGCGAGCACCTGTTCGGGAAGCCATTCGTTGCCTGTGTACGACTTCACGAACACACCCTTGGCGTCCACGATGGCCGTCCGAAGGTTGTGGGTGATGTTCACCGGGTCGGTCATGTCGCGCGCAATCGAGACGCCGAACCGCATGGCGAACTTGTCGATCTCGTCGCGATCGCCCGTCAGAAACGTCCAACGCGCCGGGTCGGCGCCCAGCCCACCCGCGTGCATCTTCAGGACCTGCGGCGTGTCCGTGGCGGGATCGAAGCTCACGCTGACCAGGTGCACGGTCGCGAGCGCCGCGTCCGCCTTGACCTTCTCCTGGATCGCCTTGAAATGGCGGTCCATCAGCGGGCAGAACGTCGGCATCGGGCACTTCGTGTAGATGAAGGTCAGCAGGACGACAGAGTTCCCGAACGACGCGAAGTCGCGGATCTTGCCGTCCTGATCGATGAAGACCGTATTGGGCACCTGCTCGCCTGGATTGAGCAGCTCGAATCCCGAAGACGCCGCCGCCGGCGCGCTCTCGAGCGGCGCTTCGCCGACTTTCTTCACATCCTTCAAGTACGCGTCGTTGCTCACGACGACGAGCGTGGACGTGATGAGGTCGCCAGGCTTCAGGTCGGCAAACTCGGCCGCGTCCCTCACCTTGTAGGGCATGGTCATCGCCGGCATGAAGCCCGTGATCTCCTCATGCTTCACGTTGGCTTCCTTGCGATCGGCGGCGACCGACAGAATCTGGCCCTGCAGGGTGTACTCGTGTCGAGGGCCAGGACCGAAGCACGCGGCGGTCGCCAGCGCACCAGCCAGCGTGATGGCGGATAGGATTCGAGCGCGCATACGTTGGGTTTCAGTTTACAGTAACTGTCGACGGATAGCAGTCGACAGTTAATAGTCCACAGTTGACAGTTGAACCATCTGACCGTCGCCGTTATCGCCGCCGGTGACTGGCGACTTGCGACTCGACCTGCGACTAACGACTAACGACTAACGACTGCCATGATCTGGATCGGCACCTCCGGCTACAACTACCCCGAGTGGAAGGGCAGCTTCTACCCGTCCGATCTGCCCGCGGCGAAAATGCTGCCGTACTACGCCGCACGATTTCCGACCGTCGAGATCAACTACACCTTCTACCGGATGCCGAACGAGAAGATCACGAGCGGCTGGGCGGCGCAGACGCCGTCGCCCTACAAGCTGACGCTCAAAGCGCCGCGGCGCATCACGCACGACAGCCGGCTGAAGCACTGCGGAGAGCTCGTGGGCGCATTCTGCCGTGTCGCCCGGACGCTCGGTGACAAGCTCGGCGCGCTTCTGTTCCAGCTCCCGCCGAACCTGAAGAAGGACCTCGCGCTCTTCGACGCGTTTCTCGCCGAGCTTCCGCCGAGGGTATGCGCCGCGTTCGAGTTCCGGCACGTCTCGTGGCTGGACGACGAGGTGGCCGAGCGGTTGTCGAAGCGGAACCTCGCGCTCTGCATCGCCGACAGCGAGAAGCTGTCGACGCCGGTGCGGGTCACGGCCGACTACGCGTATTTCCGTCTCCGAGACGAGGGCTACACGCCCGACCACATCGCGCGGTGGGCCGACACCATCGCGCGCGAGACCGCTCGATGCAGGGACGTCTTCGTCTACTTCAAGCACGAAGAAGAAGGGAAGGGACCGGCGTTTGCCCGCCTGCTGATGGATCGGCTCGCTGTGTAGTTGCGACTGCGGCTTCGCGCATCCCGGAGCCAGCTCCTCAAAGCACTGAACTGGTCCCGTACAGTGCGTGAGCGCTCGAAACACCTTGGACCGCATTCGTCGAGTACGCTCCACGAAAGGGCGATCAGAAGTGAGCGGCGGCGAACTCCACAATCTGCCGCTCCGCCCAGTAGCCGTCGTCCTCGCCGTTGCTGGGCCCCACGAACGAGCAATGCCCGCCGTAGGTAGAGAGTTTAAGCGTGATGTGCGAGTGTCCCGTGACCTTCACGTCGCGGAACGGATCGGGGGGCACGAACGGGTCGTCTTCCGCGCTGATGACGAGCGCAGGCACACGAATACGGTCGACCACGCGCATCGCGCTCGCGCGGTGATAGTAGTCTTCGGCGTCCTTGAACCCGAAGTGCGGCGCCGTGTATGCGTCGTCGAATTGCCGGACGGTGCGAACCAATCGCAGTCTGGCGAGATCGTACCGGCCCGGCCAGAACTGGTCTTTGCGCCGCATCCGCCGCTTGAGGTCCCGCACGAAGTTCCATTGGTACACGATGTTTCCAGGGCGCTCGAGCGCATGCACGCACTGGCTGATCTCGAGAATGGGCGAGACGGCCGCAACGGCGCGAAGCGCCGGAGGCGGAGCGTCGCCGTACTCCCCCGCGAGCTTCAGCGCGAGATTGCCGCCAAGGGAGTAACCCGCCACGCCGACTGCCGTGATGCCGTCCACGTTCGTCAGCTCGTCGACCACGAACTTCGCGTCGTGGGTGAGTCCGGAGTGAAAGAGGCCCGCCGACAGGTGTTCGGTATTGCCGCAGTTCCGCTGGTTCAGGCGGACGACGTTCAGGCCGCGCGCGAAGGCCTTGGTGGCGACGCCCTTCATATAGTGCGCGTCGCTCGACGCGTTCAAGCCGTGCAGCAAGAGGAGCGCCGGATGCTCCCAGGGCCTGCTCTGCCAGTGGCAATGGGCGAGGACGCGCGCGTCGCGATCGACGTCGAAATAGCGGACGATCGGCGCCGGCAGCCGGGGAAAGTACCGGGGGTTGCCCCACCCGTACAGGGTCATCCTGTGTCCGCTCCGGAGCGAGGGACGCGGAACGAAGGTGTCGTTTAAGATGGAGTCGCTCATGCCGACTCCGAAATTCTATTCGAACCTCCTCGTTCAGATCCTCGCCGCCATCGCGCTCGGGGTGCTCTTCGGCATCGTCGATCCGGAACGCGCGGCGGCGATGAAGCCGCTCGGCGACGGCTTCATCAAGCTCGTGAAGATGCTGATCGCGCCCATCGTGTTCACGACGGTGGTCGTCGGCATCGCGCACATGGGCGCCATGAAGGACGTTGGCCGCATCGGACTGCGGGCGTTCGTCTACTTCGAGGTCGTCTCCACCGCCGCCCTCGTCATCGGCCTCGTCGTCGCCACGATTCTCGAGCCCGGAAGCGGCGTGGGCTTCGACCCGGCGACGGCTGATGTGAGCGCCGTCGCGCAGTACACCTCGGCGTCGGTGCAGCTCAGTACGGTGGAGTTCCTGCTGAACATCATCCCCGACACGGTCGTCGGCGCGTTTGCAAGGGGCGAAGTGCTGCAGGTCCTGCTGTTCGCTGTGCTCTTCGGACTGGCGCTCCTCCGACTCGGCCCCCGCGTGAACAACCTCGTCGGCGTGATCGCGTCGGCTTCCGACGCGCTCTTCAACGTTGTGGGCATCATCATGCGGCTGGCCCCGATAGGCGCGTTCGGCGCGATGGCCTTCACGATCGGGCGCTACGGGCTCGGATCGCTTGTGTCGCTTGGCAAGCTGATGCTCGGCGTCTATGTGACGTGCTTCTTCTTCGTGTTCGTCGTGCTCGGCGCGATCGCCGCGTGGGCCGGCTTCAGCATCGTCAAGTTCCTGAAGTACATCGGGGAAGAGATCCTGATCGTGCTCGGCACCTCTTCGTCCGAGTCGGCGCTGCCGCGGCTGATGGCCAAGCTCGAATACCTGGGATGCGCGAAGCCGGTCGTCGGCCTCGTCGTGCCGACGGGGTACTCATTCAACCTGGACGGCACGTCCATCTACATGACGATGGCGGCGGTGTTCGTGGCGCAGGCGAGCGGCGTCGATCTCTCGCTCGGCCAGGAGATCGGCATGCTCGGCGTCCTGCTGATCACGTCGAAGGGGGCCGCCGCCGTGACCGGTAGCGGGTTCGTCACGCTGGCCGCGACGCTCGCGGCGTTTCCCGCGATTCCCGTCGCCGGGCTGACACTGCTGCTCGGCGTCGATCGGTTCATGTCCGAAGCCCGGTCGATCACGAACCTGATCGGCAACGCCGTCGCGACGATGGTGGTGGCGAAGTGGGACGGGGTGCTCGACCTCGAGCGCGCGCGCCTGATTCTGGACGGTGGCGTGCCGGCGGAAGTCGTTGTCGAAGTTGTCGCGGTCGAGTATGTCGAACGCCGGTAGCGCGTCTACCGCCGAGAGCGCCGAGGAATAGTGAATGGTCCGCTGCGTCCTCTGCGGGGATCGTCGTTGATGGTTGTCGTGCTGCAACGTACTCGTGGTCTCACGCGCGCGGGCGCGCTCGGGCTCGTCGCCGTTGTCGCGTGCGGAAGAGCGCCCGAGGCGCCTCGTGTCGCTCAGCCGGCCCAGGTAGCGGGCACGCTGGTGGCGGTTGGCCTCGAGGCGGCGGTCCGCGTCGTGCGCGATCGCTGGGGCGTGGCGCACATCAGGGCCGAGAACCAGAACGATCTGTTCTTCGCGCAAGGATTCATCCAGGCACAGGATCGCTTGTTCCAGATGGATCTCTGGCGGCGATCGGTCCAGGGACGGCTGTCGGAAGTGCTCGGCCCGAACTTCATCGAGCGCGACGCCATGACGCGGCGCGTCCAATATCGCGGCGATCTCGACCAGGAATGGGCGAGCTACGGCCCGCACGCGAGGGCCATCGCGACGGCGTTCACTCGCGGCATCAATGCGTGGATTCGCGTCGCCAGCGATCCGCCGCCCGAAGAGTTCCGGCTGGCCGGCTGGGCGCCCGAACTGTGGCGGCCCGAGGATCTGCTGAACCGCACCGATGCGTTTCTGGCGAGCGCCGACGCACAGGCCGAAGTGTTTCGCGCTGGGCTCACGGCCGCGCTCGGCGCGGGGCGCGCCTCCGCGCTCCTCCAACTCCAGGGGGAGCCGCTCGTGGTGCCCCCCGGCCTCGACTTGGCTGCCATCAGTCCGGTCGTCGGCGACATCTTGCGGCGGGTCGGAACGCCCCCGTTCTTCATGGGGTTGGCCGCGCCCATGAACGTCCGCCTAGGCGCCGACATCACCGAATCGCAGGTCGGTAGTGTCCGGCCTCAGCCGGACCTTGCGGGTAGTGTCCGGCTTCAGCCGGACCATTTCGGCAGCAACGCGTGGGCCGTCGCGCGCGGCGATCGCGGCGCGCCGCTCCTGGCCAGCGACCCGCACACCCCGCTGGCCAATCCTTCCTTGCGCTATCTCGTGCACCTCGAGGCGCCTGGCTGGCGCGTGATAGGTGCCACCTCGCCGTGGCTGCCCGGCGTGGCCATCGGCCACAACGATCGCGTGGCCTGGAGCATGACGGCGTCGAGCGCCGACACTCAGGACCTCTACGTCGAGCGCCTGAATCCCAACAATCCGCGCCAGGTGCTCGACCGCGGCCGGTTCGTCGACATGGCGGTCGAAACAGACGCTATCGCCGTCAAAGGACGTGCCGAACCGTTCGAGTACGAGCGGTTCTACACCACGCACGGCGTCGTCGTGGCGCTCGATCGCGAACGACAGCTGGCGTTCACGCTTCGATGGAGCGGCACGGAGCCGGGCGCGGCAGCCGAACTTGGCGCGCTGGCCATCGGTCGCGCCGGATCCGCGGCGGAGTTTCGACGGGCGCTCGCGGCGTGGAGGATGCCAGCGGCAGAGTTCGTCTACGCAGACGTCGACGGGCACGTCGGCCGTCAGGCGGCCGCGCTTGCGCCCGTGCGGTCCGGGTGGAACGGCGCGCTGCCCGTGCCGGCGGAAGACGGCCGCTATGAGTGGGGCGGCTGGTTGACGCTCGACGCGCTTCCTCACGAGGACGATCCCGGGACCGGACTCGTGGTGTCGGCCAACGACAGCCAAGCGAGGTGGAGCCGCATCGCCGACGTGCTCGCGGCGCCGGGCGCCCGCAGCCTCGACGGGTTCAAAACGCTTCAGCACGACGTCGTGTCTTGGAACGCCGGACGGCTCGTCCCGCTGCTCGAACGGGTGAAAGGCGATCGCGAGGACGTTGAAAGGGCGCGGCTGCGGCTGCTTCGATGGGATCGGCGAGTGACGGTGGACTCCCAGGAGGCTGCGCTCTACGCTCGTTGGGAAGCCCGCTTGCGGCAGGAGTTGGCGGCCCTTCGTGTTCCAGCCGCGTTGGTCGACGAACATGTTGAACACGGCCGGGCCGTCCTCGTGCCGTCGCTCGTCGGCCCCTCGCGCGCCTGGTTCGAGGGCAACGTCGCGCGCGCGCGTGACCGCCTGCTCGTGTCCGCTCTCGGAGCCGTGGTCAACATGACGACAGACAACCGCGATCGCGTGGTGACGTTTGCACATCCCCTGGGCGTGTCCGATCCGTCGCGGCGACGGTTCAATGTGGGAGGGTTCGCTCTGCCGGGGTACGACGAAACCGTTCTGTCCGTTCGGGTCGCCGGATCGAATCGCGTGATCGGTCCCTCGTTGCGCGTGGTGATGGAGGCGGGCGACTGGGACCGGTCGGTGGCCACCAACGCGCCCGGGCAGTCGGGTTCAGCCGGCAGCCGGCATTTCAGCGATCTGGCGGAGCCGTGGGTCGGAGGCGAGTACTTCCCGCTGGCGTTCGGTGACGAGGCGATTCGGTCCAACACGGAATCAGTGTTGATCCTCAGGCCTCGCTGAAATTTCAGCCCCGCGATCTCGGCTACATCAGCCGATCGGGCGGGCCGCCCTTGCCGTTCGCGCCGGACTCGACTTTCTCCAGTCTATCGACCGGGCTCGTCACGATCACCCGGGCGCCGTCGGAGATCTCCATCCGGAAACCGGGGTAGATGCCGTGGAGCTTGAGGAAGCTGCCGCCGAGCGAACTGCCCGCGACGCGGGCGCGCGCGAAGTCGGGGAAGAACGCGCCGCCGCGCACCAGGACCTCGGCGCACTCCGGCGCGATGACGATGAACTCGTACGTGCTGTTTTGGGTACGGACCGTCAGGTGATCGAAGGCCAGAAGACGGTTGACCAGCACGCCGTCCGCCCACGCGTGCGCGCTCCACGTGTCCAGCAGTGCGGCAGACGGCACCCGGTCGTCCGGGCGATCGAGTTTCGTCGTGGTCGTCGTGACTGTCGGCGTAGTCTTCATCTCGCCCTTTATCCTAACGCGAACATTCGACCCGGCGCCAGTTGAGCTGCTAGTGGCCTGTCCGCGTCAGTTGTGCAGCGGATTTCGGAGCGCGGCGCCCGGATGGCAAGGCGCGACGACCGAGAATACCGGGAGTATTTGAGGGAGAAGCAACGCCGCCAGCCGGGATGCCCCGCCCGAAAGACGCTGTAAAATGACGTGGACAGGCCACTGGGCCTCGCACCGACTACGCTGTCTTGGCCTTGAGCACGCCCATTTGAATGAGCCTGCCGGTGAAGTCGTAAATCCGCCGCTCCGACGCGATGCGGCCGTCTTTGAGTGTCATGATGAACGCGACCTGGCTCTCGATGCGGCGGCCGCTCGCCGGCATGCCGAAGATCGGGCCGCGATGAGTGGACTGGGCCATCCAGACGAGCGCCGCCCGCCCGCCACCGTCGCTGTCGATGATCATGTCGTTGACGCGGATGCTGTAGTCGCTGAAGGCTTGAAAGAGGTCGCGAAACGAGGTCTCGACCTCGGCCCGTCCGCGCAGCGTGTGGAAGATTGGGCTGACAACCTCGCAATCCTCCGCGTAACACGCCGAGAGCGCCGCAACGTCGCTTCGCTCCCACGCCTTGGCGAATCGCTCACAAAACGCTCGAATCTCGGCGCTCGTCATGCCGTGACTGCCTTGGGTAATTCTACTCTCGACTATCTGCTGTCGAGTCTGAAAATCTGAAGTCTGCACTCTGAACTCTGAAATGTCATTCATCTTTCCGTTGGCGCGATACGCTTCAGCTCGTCGAAGAAGTTGAAGATGATGACGACCTCGGCACGCACCGCCGCGGTCGTTCGGAGCATCGCCGCGGGTAGGCAGGACTGAAGTCCTGCGCTACTCTCCGGCGCAAAGCGCTCTAGCGGTATGGGCTCGGGGGCGTCAATTGGGTCGGATTAGAGCCGACGGACGAACGGCAAATCACCGGCAGGAGTCCGCGTGGCAGAAATGTAGTGCGGGTCTTCAGACCCGCCGAGCGCGCGCCTGGCGCCCGCCTATCGTCCGCTCGCGCGGAGCATGTAGCTGAGCAGGGCTCCCACCGCCGCAACCTGACCGATCCAGAACAAGAACGACCACTTCAGCAAGTCGGACTTCGTGGTCACGATCTCCTTTCGGACATCGGTCAGGCCTTCCTGAAGCGTGCAGTGAAACTCGGTACGCAGTCCGGAAATCTCCTCGATGAGCCGCCGCTCGAACCGCTCGGTCGCCCGGTTCAGCACCTGTTCAACTCCACATGGTGTTGGCGGATTCGAACATATCGATCAGACCAAACGTGGCTTCGTCGCCAATACGGTCGCGAATCGCCTTTGAGACATGAAGAGGCATAGCGCCCCCCTTTCTAAAAGTGGGCCTGACCTCCTCACGGACGACGATGTCATCGTCTCCCAGCGCTTGTCAACTGTGACTCGTTCGTCGTGCTCGGTTCGACGTGCGGCGTTCTCTTGCGTTCGGTGTTCTTCGTTCTGCGTGCGGCGTGTGGGCTCGCTTGAATGAGAAGGCCGCGCGGAGCACGTTAGAGGTGTGCCGTCAGCGCTTCGTGGGTGCGCCGTCCCGCTTCGAGCGACGTGAGAATGATGTCGGCCGTGACCGGCGCGCGACGGAACACGTCTTCGCCCACGGCACTGGCAATCGCATTCAGGACCGATCCGTATCCGGCGCCCACCGGCGGCTCGCCGACGCCTCGCGCGCCGACCGGCGTTTCCGGATCCGCGATGCCCAACGCTTCGGCGTGCATCGTCGCGGGAATGTCGAGAATGGTCAGCGGCTTGGTGTGATAGAACCGCTTGGCGAGCGGCACGCCGTAGTGCTGGTCGTAGACCCATTTCTGCATCAGCGCGTGGCCCACGCCCAGACAGCTCCCGCCCAGAAGCTGCCCGTGGAGACTTCGAGGGTTGACGACCGTGCCCACGTCTCCCACTGCGAGATAGTCGACCAGACGAATCTGTCCCGTCTCGACGTCCACTTCGACTTCGGCAAACCCGGCGACGAACGAATACGTGTCGCCGTCGCGCGGGTAGTTGTCTTTCGCCACGCCCATCAGGCCGAGCCCCGCGAGCGCCGCGGCCGACGCCTTGGTGAACGGGTGAATGTCTTCTGGCAGTTCGTGGCCGTCATACCGGGCCCCAAGCTCGAGGGCGCGTCTGGCGGCCTGCGCGTAGCTCAAGCCGCGCGACGGGTTGTCTCGGCGGTGCACACGTTGATCAGCCAGCACGTAGTCGGCGGGTGCGCCGCCCAGATCCTTCGCCGCGATCTCCTGCAGCTTACGCTTCGCGTCTTCGGCGCCCGCCAGGTTGGCCCGCGTCATCGCGTGAATCGTCTGGCTGCCGACCGAGAGGCAGCTCCACGGAATGTGCTGCGCGGTGTTGCCCCAGACGACTTCAACTCGTTCCCAGGGCATGGCGAGGGTGTCGGCCGCGACGCGCGCGACGTCAATCACGGAGTGCGTACCCAGGTTGCCGATGCCCGACTGCACGTACAGCTTGCCGTCGGGGCGAATGGTCATCAGGCCGTCATAGCCAATCGATCCCGCTCCGTGCGGTCCAACCGCGACGCCCACACCGCGGATCTTCGACCCCACGGGTTTGCCCGCGCGCCGAACGCGCTCGTCCCACTTGAACACGGCGGCGCCGCGATCGAGCGCCTGCTTCACCGATGCGAACGTGACGTGGCGCCGCTCGCCGCGCGCCGCCGGAGGACCGTACACGGCTTTGCCTTCCGGCGAGTTGATCCGCCGAATCGCGACCTGATCGAGCCCGAGCGCGTTGGCGGCTTTCGTCACCACGCCTTCCATGATGGCGTTGGACTGCATGGCGCCGGGCGACCGCTGCTGAGAACGCGGCGGTGTGTTCGTGATCACCGCGACACCGCGCCATCGCATGGCGAGCGGCTGCCAGATGAGCGACGCCGCGCTCGCCGCCGAGCGGTGGTCGCCCATCGGTCCGTACGGCCCGTTGTCTTCGACGATGAAGAGGTCGAGCGCCGTGATGCGGCCGTCTTTCCGGAACCCTGCCCGGGCGCGGCCGACCATCCCCGTGCGCGCCCGCCCGATGTAGTGCTCGTCGTCGCGCGTGATGCGCATCAACACCGGCGCGTTTGCCTTCTTCGACAGGAGCGCGGGAATGGCCATCGACACCGCGCCGCCCCCCTTGCTGCCAAAGCCGCCTCCGGTGTATTCGCTGATGACCACCACTTGCGACGGGTCGATGCCGACCCAGCGCGCCACAGGGTCGACCGTGCGGACGACGCTCTGCGTCGAGCCGTACAAATACAGCTTGCCATTCTGCCAATACGCCATCGCGCTGCGCGTTTCCATCGGCTGGTGGCCCGTGGACTGCACCACGAAGGTCTCATCGACGACGACGGCGGCATCCTTGAATCCGTCCTCGAGGCTGCCGTACGACCATTCCTCGGGCGCTTGGCCCATGGGGAGCTGGCCGTCGGGGGCCGCCGCGAAATCCTCGGCCGTCCACTTGAGCGTCTCGATTTTCGGCCGCGGCGGCGGTTGGCCGCTGCCGGATGCCGCAGGCGGCGCCGGAAACCAGACGTTGCCTTCGACGCGCCCATTCGCGCCGTCGGGGCGCAGGCTCTGCACCGGATCGACGACCGACGGCAATGGCTCGTATTCGATGGCGATCCGCTCGATCGCTTCGGTCGCCGTCAGCTCGTCGACCGCGGCCAGCGCCAGAACCGGCTCGCCCTGATAGAGCGGTTCGTTGGTGAGCGCTCGCTCGCCGCCGCCAAGGTCGGGAAGATCGTCGGCCGTGAGGATCGCTTTCACGCCGGGCATCGCGAGCGCCGCGGCCGTGTCGACGCGCCGCACGCGCGCGTGCGGCAGCGGGCTCAGCAGAAGCTTGCAGAAGAGCATGCCGTCGGCGCGGTAGTCCTCCGCAAACTTCGCGCGCCCGGTCACCTTCGCCACCAGATCCGGCGTCGTGTAGTTTCGGCCAACCAGTTTTTCAGGCATCACGAATCCTTCAGCTGACAGTCAACAGTTAACAGTCGACAGTCCGTCGGCCCGAGTCCCAAGCCCCGAACACGACAATCACCGCATCCCTCGACAGGCTCGGGATGCCCTGAGCTTGTCGAAGGGCAGAGACCGCAGAGATCGCAGAGAAATTCTTGTACAACCCTCGCGTCCCGAGTCCCCACCTCCGCTCGCCTGATCGTTGCGAGCTACGGCGGGCAGGCCCAGCCCCAAGCCCTCCGGTCTTTGCCCAGTGTGCCCTCTGCCCTCTGCCCTCTGCCCTCTGCCCTCTGCTAATTCACCCTGTGGCAATGGTAACAGCCGATCGCGAAACGCGTACGGTTGTATTCGTAGCTTCGCGTGAAATCGTACGGGGGGCGATGGAGCAGCCGCGCCATGCCCGGCACGACGACCTCGCGCATGTACGCCGCTTTGGCCTGCTTGTCGGATTCGGCCAGATAGCCGTACAACGCGTTGCGCATCTGGGCATCCATGCCCACGCCGGCGCCGTAGCCGTCCCATCCGATCTGCCGGAACTGGGGCTCGGGGAGGCGCCCGACTGACGGCATCCGCCAGTCGCGCGACGGCGCACCGGTGCCGTGGCACGTCGCGCAAGTGACGCGATCCTCGCCGCCCGCGACAGGCGCCAGCGCGCGGCGCGCCCACGGCATCACCGCGGTCTCCATGAACTGCACGATCGCTTCGCGGTCGCGTTTCCGCCCCGCCGGGTAAATCGCATCGTCGGCGGGATACGAGATGGCTTCGACATCGCCGCCGAAGGTGATCGCCGCGGCCAATAGCGCGACTGGCGCCGCCGCCAGCATGGCCACGCCGTTGCGAAGACCGCGATCGACACGCTGGGGCTCCCACCGCAGCGCCTCCCGCACGGCGACGTCGTCGATGGACGCGCGCGGATCGGTGGCGAGCAGCTCGAGCAAGGCCGCAAGCTGCGCGCCTCGGCGCACCCCCCGCAGCACCAGCGGCGAGGAGCGAGATCCGCGCCGTTCAATGTTCAGCGTTGACGTGCCGGCGGCGCGATCGAGCCAGGATTCGGACCGATGAATCTCCGACATGTCCTGAAGCGCGATTTCGTCGGAACGCTCGTCGTCGATGACGACGAGGCGCATGTCGGTGAGGACGTAGCGCCGCCAAGGGGCAATCCAGGCACGCGCGCTCCAGAGCTGTCGTTCCCAGGGAAGGGGGACGTCCACGTCACGGCCGCGTGAAGTTGACCGTCGGCACTTGTCTGGCTTCCGGAGGCGCCTCGAACAGGGGATAGTCCTGGAAGCGAAACAGCTTGGCCGTGACCAGGGCCGGGAACCGACGGCGCGACGTGTTGTATTCCTGGATCTTCTCGTTGTACCGCATCCGCTCGACCGCAATTCTGTTTTCGGTGCCGGCGAGCTCGTCCATCAATCGATTGAATTGCTCGTTCGCGCGCAGCAGCGGATAGTTCTCGGCGATGGCCAGCAGGCGGCCCAGCGCGGAGGTCTGCTGGTTGGCCGCCTCGATCTGCTCGCCCGGCGACTTGGCCGCCAGCAGCTTCGCGCGCGCGTCGGCGATCGCCGTGAACACGCCTTCTTCGTGCGCGGCGTAGCCCTTCACCGTTTCGACCAGATTGGGAACGAGATCGTTTCGGCGCTGCAGCTGGCTCTGCACCTGGGCCCATTGCGCCTTCACGGCTTCTTCCTGAGTGACGAAGCGGTTGTAGGAGCAGCCGGTCAGGGGAAGGGCGAGCCCAAGGACGACCAATCTCATGGCGGCTCTACGTGACATGTTCATCGTAAAATCCTCGCTCGATTAGTGTAACAGTCAGCGTACGTCAAAGATTCTTCTTCGTGTTTTCGTGCTTTCGTGGCCACAATGTCGTCGAATGCGCCTTCGCGTCCTCAAGGTGGGCTGCTTCGGCGGCGGCACCGGTCTCCCCAGTCTGCTCGGCGGTCTCAAGAACAATCCCTGGGTCGACCCCCATGCGGTCGTCACGATGTTCGACAGCGGCGGCAGCTCGGGCGTGCTGCGCGACGAGCTGGGCGTGCTGCCGCCTGGCGACGTGCTCAAGTGCGCGTTGGCGCTCTCGCGCAACGCGCGCGAGGCGCGGCGCGTGCTCCTTGCGCGGCTGCCGACCCTCGAGCACGCTCGACTTGGCGGGCACACCGGCGGCAACCTGCTGCTCTCGATGATGGAGCAGTACAGCGGCGACTTCATCGATGCGATCGACGGTCTGCGCGCGCTCCTGGGCTGCCGGGGCCGCGTGTGGCCCGTGTCGGTCCAGCAGGCGTCGGTCTGCGCCGAGTACGGGGACGGATCGGTGACGCGCGGCGAGGTCGAAGTGGATGCGGGACAGTCCTCGGGCCGCTTCGTCCGGCGGATCTGGCTGGAGCCGTCGGCCGAGATCCATCCGGCGGTTGCCGCGGCGATTGCGGAGTTCGACGCCATCACCGTCGGTCCCGGCAGTTTCCACACCAGCTTGATGCCGATCTTTCTCGTGCGCGGCGTGGCCGAGGCGCTGCAGAGGATGAAGGGCCCGGTGATTCTGGTCGCCAATCTCCTGACCGAAGGGCGCGGGATGAGCGGCTTCACGGCCGCCGACGCGATCGCGCGGATCGAAGAAGCGATCCAACGCCCCGTCGACGTTGTCATCACCAACATGAAATGGCCGTCGACGAAGGTGCTGAGCCGCTACGCGCTCGAGCACAAGGAGCCGCTCGCGCCGGGCGACCTGCCGGATCACTGCGAGATGGTGGGCGGGGAGTTCTGGACGAGCGAGATCGCGCGCCACGACCGGCTGCGGCTCGCCTATGCCTTGTGGAGCGTCCTGTCGCGGCGGTTGCTCGGCGAGGCGTAGCCACGACGATCAACGCGGAGACCGACGAGCGCGCAGAGAGACAGTCCAAAGGCAACCACGAAGTCACGAAGTCACGAAGAAGACCACGACTGGAAAGACAGCTGCGTCACGACGATCAGCGCAGAGACCGCGGAGTCCGCAGAGAGACAGTCCACAGGCAACCACGAAGACGTGAAGGCACGAAAAGATCCGGACACTGCGCTCGACGCAGAGGCCGCGGAACACGCAGAGACAGGACTGTCACAACGGCGGGAGCCGACCCTTCGACGAAGCTCAGGGTCGACCTGAGCATGTCGAAGGTCGAGGCGTCAGCGTCAGAACGCGCTGGGAGTGGGGCCCCAGCGCCAGTGCAAGAAACGCTGACTAGCGGCGTCTTCTCTGCGGTCTCCGCGAGCTCTGCGGCGATCGTCGTGATGCTGCGCGCCGAGTGGGTGTCTTGGTTGCGGCGCGCTCGGTTCTCAGCCTCGCCGCTTTTTCGATAATCTCCGCCAGCATCGCGCCCGTCTCGCCGCCCACGGCCGGCCTGGCCGGCTTGTTCGTCACCCAGACGGCGGGCGTGTCCTCGGCCAGGATGTCCTCGAAGTCCCCGTTGCCTTTGACGCTCTTGGGCGCGAACTCGGTGATGTCCAATTCTCCCGACCAGTCGTCGCGATGCTTGATGAGCAGCCACGTCCGGCTGGCGCCGTCTTTCGCGCTCGACCCGCCGCGTGCGCCGGGAAACCGGCCGCTCGTGCGCACGAGCACCCACGAGCCCTTCAGCTTGTAACCCTCGAGCGTGAATTTGAGGTCTCCTTTCTCGAGCGCGGCGTCCACATCCTCGTTGTCGGGCGTCCACGTGCCCCGGTCCCAGAGCATGACGATGCCCGCGCCGTAGCCTTCGGGAATCACGCCCTCGAATTCGCCGTACTCGAACGGGTGATCCTCGGTGTGCATCGCGAGCCGCTTGGTCGTCGGATCGAGCGACGGCCCCTTGGGCACCGCCCACGAGAGGAGCACGCCGTTGTGCTCGAGCCGGAAGTCGTAGTGGAGATGACTAGCGAGGTGTTTCTGGACGCAGAAGAACCGCGCGCGACCCTTGCGCGCCGCGACCGTGCCGGCAGGCTCGGGCGTCTTGCTGAAATCTCGTCTTTTCTTGTAGTCCTCTAATGCCATCGCGAAATGTCAGAGTTCAGACCTCAGAGTTCAGATTGTTTCAGATCTCAGACTTCACCGCGCCCGCATTGTGCATGTCAATCTGGACTGCAACTCTGAACTCTGAACTTTCAGGTTACCTGACGTCCCCCATCCACTCCTTGATCGTCTTCGAGAAGACCAGCAACAGCAGGCCGAACACGATGCCGAAGCCCGCAACCACGGCGAAGAGGCTCGGGAGCGGGAAGGACTCGTAGAACGATGCGAGGCGGCCGCCGATGAAGTTGCCGACCGACGCGCCGAGGAACCACACGCCCATCATCAGACCGGCGACGCGCGCCGGCGCCAGCTTGGTCATCGAGCTCAGTCCGACAGGACTCAGGCACAGCTCGGCCCAGGTGTGGATGAGATACGTGGCGATGAGCCAGAGCGGGCTGACGAGGGTGCCCGGCGCCGCCGCCTGCGCCGCGGGCACGAGAAGCGCGAACCCGAGCCCGACGCCCATCAAGCCGAACGCAAATTTGATCGGGCTCGATGGCTCGCGCGAGCCGAGCGTAATCCACAACCACGCGAACACCGGCGCGAACATGATGATGAAGAGCGCGTTGGCCGATTGGAACCAGCTGCTCGGGAAGTTCGCACCCAGGATTGAGTTACGCGTCGCGCGATCCGCGAACAGATTGAGCGTCGACCCCGCCTGCTCGAACTCCGACCAGAAGAGGGCCGCGCAGAGGAAGAACACGCCGATCACGTACAGGCGCTTCCGTTCGGCGGGCGTCCAGTCGCCGGAGAGGAACAGCCAGGCAAAAAAGACCACCGTCGTCACGAGCAGGAGATACCCGGCGGCGTCGGCGATTTGCGTAGGCGTGACCGGCACGATTCCCGCGTAGACCAGCAGGACGAAGGTCACGAGCGCGAGGGCGCCGCCGCCGCCCAGGACTTTCGCCAGACGCCAGTTGGCGTCCGCTTCGGCCGGCGATGCGGTGGGCGCCGGCCGCGCGCCCGCCTCGCCCAGGTGCTTGTCGCCAAGCACGTACTGAATCAAGCCGAACACCATGCCGACGCCCGCGGCGGCGAATCCCAGGTGCCAGTTGACGCGCTGCCCGAGATACCCGCACACGAGCGGCGAAAAGAACGCGCCCGTGTTGATGCCCATGTAGTAGATCGAGAAACCGGCGTCGCGCCGCGTGTCGCCCTGCGGATACAGCTGGCCGACGAGCACGCTGATGTTCGGCTTGAGCAGGCCCGTGCCGATCACGATGAGCAGCAGGCCGAGGTAGAACGTCGTGATTGACGGCACGGCCATGCTGAAGTGGCCGCTCGCAATCAGAATACCGCCGTAGAGCACCGCGCGCCGCTGGCCGATCAGTCGATCGGCGATCCAGCCGCCCGGCAGGCTGGTCATGTACACCATCGACGTGTAGAGACCGTAGACCGCTCCTGCGACGCCCACGTCGAACCCGAGGCCTCCTGCAGACGGCGCGGCGGTCATGAAGAGAATGAGAATGGCGCGCATGCCGTAGTAGCTGAAGCGCTCCCACATCTCGGTGAAGAAGAGCGTGGACAATCCCCGCGGATGTCCAAAAAATGCCCGGTCGTCGAGTCTCGTAGGTGCGCCCTCACTGGCGCGCGCTGGCATGCTCATGCCGGCAGTCTAGCAGACCTGTGACATGATTGACGGTGACCACGGGCTGCCAGGTCGCCGCTTCGCCGATCATGCCCATGCCCTCAGCGCTCCTCATTTCAACGTACGAGCTCGGCCACCAGCCATTCGGCCTGGCGTCTCCCGCAGCCTGGCTCCGGGCCGACGGCATCGAGACCCGCCTTCTCGACCTTGCGAAAGATCCACTGGACGAGTCGGCCGTCCGATCGGCCCGTCTGATCGCCTTCCATCTGCCCATGCACACGGCCACGCGGTTGGCCGCGCCTGTCATCAAGAAGGCCCGCGCCGCCAATCCAGGAGCGCGCATCTGTGCCTACGGCCTCTATGCGTCGCTGAATGCGGGGTGGCTCCGATCGATCGGCGTCGATGACGTGCTCGGCGGGGAGTTCGAGGCAGAACTGGCCGCCATCGCGCGCCAAGCGTGTGGCGCGGAAATGGCGGGTCCGAGGACTGATCTGGCGGGTCTAAAGACCCGCGCTACTGATTCGGCGGGTCTAAAGCCCCACCCTCCATCCGGCAACCTTCCGCGGCTGCGGTTCCTTGTGCCCGATCGGGCCGGCCTGCCGCCGCTCGAGCGGTATTCGACCCTGCGGCTCGCCGACGGCACGCGACGCGTCGTCGGGTACACGGAGGCGAGTCGTGGGTGCCGGCATCTCTGTCGTCATTGCCCGGTCGTGCCGGTCTACAACGGTCAGTTCCGCGTCGTCTCGTCGGACGTCGTGCTGGCCGACATCGCCGCGCAGGTCGCGTCGGGCGCGGAACACATCACGTTCGGCGATCCGGATTTCTTCAACGGTCCCACCCATGCCCTGCGCATCGTCGAGGCACTGCACGTGGCGCATCCGGCGCTGACGTATGACGTCACCGTCAAGGTCGAGCACCTGTTGCAGCATCGCGACCTGCTGCCGACGCTGAGGCACACGGGTTGTCTCTTCGTGACGAGCGCCGTCGAATCAATCGACGATCGCGTGCTCGCGCTCCTCGACAAGGGCCACACGCGTCGGGATTTTCTCGACGTCGTGTCACTGTGCCGAGACGCGGGCGTCACGCTGCAGCCGACGTTCGTCGCGTTTCATCCCTGGACGACGATCGAGAGCTACTGCGAGCTGCTGGACATCATCGAGGGGCTCGATCTCGTCGATCACGTCGCGCCCATCCAACTCGCGATACGCCTTCTGGTTCCCGAAGGATCGCGACTCCTGGACGTGGAAGCGCTGCGCGTTCTGGTCGATGCGTTCGATCCGACGACGTTGACCTACAGATGGGTGCACGTCGATCCCCGGGTGGACGTGTTGCAGCGCGACGTCGCCGCGATCGTGGGGCGGCGGCTGGTATCGGACCGGCGCGTAGTCTTCGATGAGATCAGCGCGGTTGCGCACGAGCGAGCCGGGCTCCCGCGTGTCGCGCCACGGGCTTCGAGCGAACGCGCCTTCGTGCCGTACCGCGACGAGCCGTGGTACTGCTGCGCGGAGCCGAATCCGGAGCAGCTCACGCTTGTGTAGAGACGCGTCGCCTTCAGCTCTCAGCGTCTGTGAAGAAATCGCGGCCCGTCACTCGTTGGATGCGTCGTGTCCGCCTTTAGGCGGACCGTGAAGTCCGGCTGAAGCCGGACACTACGTCGATTTGTCGCGGCTCTCGGATCAACCAGACGGCCGAGAGCTTCAGAGCTGATGGCTGATAGCCGAGGATTTCTTGCCCCGAGTTCTTCTTCTAGCGACGACGACGGGATATCAGACACGCGCGTTTGACGACGCGGCCGAGCGCCTGGGTGTCGAGCTCGTCCGTGCAACCGATCGCTGCCACGTGTTGGACGATCCGTGGCGCGACCAGGCCGTGCCCGTCCGCTTCTATGACGACATCGAATCGGCCAACGAGATTCTCGAGTTCTCACGCAAGACGCCCCTTAGCGGCGTGCTGGCCGTGGGCGATCGCCCGACCGTCGTCGCGGCCCGGGTGCTCGAGGGCCTGGGGCTCCCTGGCCATCCGCCGGCGGCCGCAGCCGCGGCGCGCAACAAGCTGGCGAGTCGCGAGAGGCTGCGCGACGGCGGTCTTGCTGTCCCGTATTTCACGCCGGTTCATGTGGCGGAGGACGCCCGTGCCCTCTCTCCCTCGGTCCCGTTCCCCTGCGTCGTCAAGCCGCTCGCCCTGTCGGGCAGTCGCGGCGTGATGCGCGCCGACAATACCGAAGAATTGGTTGCGGCGTTCGACCGGCTCCGATTGCTCCTGCTGGCGCCCGACATCAGGGCCGAGCGTCGCGAGGCCGACGATCTGGTCCTCGTCGAAGGATTCATCGCGGGACACGAGTTTGCGGTCGAGGGCGTGATGAACCATGGCGTGTTGCACGCGCTGGCCATCTTCGACAAGCCCGATCCGCTCGACGGACCGTTTTTCGAGGAGACAATTTACATCACGCCGCCCGAGATCGCGCCGGATGTTCAGGGAGCGATTGTGGACGCCGTCCGGCGCGCGGCGCTGGCGCTCGGGCTTCATCACGGCCCGATCCACGCCGAATGCCGTGTCAACCCTTCGACCAGCTCAGGGCGGGGCCCTTCGACCAGCTCAGGGCAGGGCGCGGTGCTCGTGCTCGAAGTTGCCGCCCGGCCGATCGGCGGCCTCTGTGCCAGCGCCCTGCGATTTGCGAAGGCAGGGGACGGGAGTCGGGACGGGAGTCCGCTGATTTCGCTCGAGGAGCTGCTGCTGCGACATGCCCTTGGCGAATCGTCCGAGGGTTGGGAGCGGGAGCGCGCGGCTTCGGGTGTGATGATGATCCCCATCCCACGCCGCGGCATCTTCCGCCGCGCGTCGGGTCTCGAAGAGGCGCGGCGCGTCGCCGGCGTGGAAGACGTACGCATCACGGCCAAGCCCGACCAGGTGCTGGTGCCGCTCCCCGAAGGCGCGAGCTATCTCGGCTTCATTTTCGCGCGGGCGGACGATCCGGGAACCGTCGAGCGCGCCCTGCGGCTCGCGCACGGCCGGCTGAACTTCATGATCGATCCCGAGCTGCCGGTGGTACAATCCCGTCATGGCTGAAGGTTGTGGACACACGGCGCCTCCGCGGATCTCTGGCGGCAACAAGAGCGGCCGCAAGGTGTTTTGCCTCAAGTTTCAAAAGGAGTTGCCCGGCCTCGACACGTCGCCGTGGCCCGGCGATCTCGGCAAGAGGATCTTCGAGAGCATCTCGGTCGACGCCTGGAAGCTCTGGGAAGACCGGATGAAGATGATCTTGAACGAGTACCGGCTCATGCCGTGGCAGAAGGAGGCGCAGGATCTCGTCGCCAAGCACATGGAAGACTTCTTCTTCGGCGAGGGTGCCGCCCTGCCGCCTGGATACGTGCCGCAACAGGCGAAATGAGCAGCTCTCAGCCGTCAGCCATCAGCTTTCGGCCTTCAACTGGAGCGCTGACGAGCTGATAGCCGATAGCTGACAGCTGATAGCCGAATGCCTGTTCCCGTCCGGGAGTCACGCCATCGCTCCTGTTGGTATAGCCGCCGGACGCCCGACATTCCCGTCGATATCGGCTTTCACACAATAGAAGATGGACAGTTGCTCTACTGTGCGCACCCGATGTGGTTTCCGGTCGTCGGCTACCAGTTCGACGTGCGTAATTGCGACAATTGTGAGCTCTTCCGGGTCCACCGGAAGGCAGACAGTACTCCCAGCTAGCATCCCGTCCACCTCGACCGGTTCTGCGTCTTACTCCAAGACCGACTAAGTCTAGGGAGGACCGAGCCATGGCCGCTGAACGAAAGGGACGCAAGGGATTTGCGGTGATGTCACCTGAAAAGCAGCGCGAGATCGCCAGGAAGGGCGGACGGGCCGCTCACGAAAAAGGCACGGCGCACGAGTGGACCGCTGATGAGGCGCGTTCGGCCGGCCGCAAAGGCGGACAAGTCAGCCGCGGCGGCCGCGGTCGGCTCCTCGAGTCCGTCGACATGACAAGGGCGAACCCGTAGGCTGTGGGCTGTGTCCCAGCCCCGAGCCCCCCGCCTCCGCTGGTTTCGAATGCAGGCGAGCCTCGGCGTGGCACATTCGAAGCGCCTTCTGCGCGAAGGCGGCGAATCCCGAGCCCCGAGTCCCGAGTGTCGTTCTATGCTGTCTTGATGCATCGGATCGCCTGGCCTCTCCTTGCTGCTGCGCTCGTGGCCACCAGCGGCTGCAGAGAAGAGGGCGTGGTCACGGTCCGATCCATCGAGTTTGTCGGCGTCATCTCGGTCGATCACGCCCAGATCAAGGCCGTGTTGGCCACGCGCGAGAGCGCGAAGCTGCCGTGGGGCCGCAAGTTTCCGTTCGATCGATCCAGATTCGACGCCGACCTGAAACGCATCGAGGCCTTCTACGCCGATCACGGGTTCCCGGATGCGCGTGTGACGGGCGTCGAGGTGACGCCGAACCGCGCACAGGACGCGGTGAACGTGACGATCACTCTCGCCGAAGGCGACCCGGTGGTTGTGACGAGCGTCGAGCTGACCGGCTTCGACGTGATCCCACCCGATCGCGTCGAGTCGCTCCGCCGCGGCCTGCCGATCGTGGAGGGTCGGCCCCGCGATCGCCAGCAGGTACTCGCGGCTCGGGATCTTGCCGCCAACGAGCTGCGCGATCACGGATACCCGTATGCGCGTGTGTCGGCCGGAGAAACGGGCGGAAAAGACGTCGCGCTGACGTTCACGGCGGTGCCGGGCCCGCTCGCGCACTTCGGCGACGTGGACATTTCGGGGAACACGACGGTGGGCCGCCGCGTGATCGAGCGGCAGCTTACATTCACGCCGGGAGATCTCTACCGCCGCAGCCTCGTGCTGGACTCGCAGCGGCGGCTGTACGGGATGCAGCTCTTTCAGTTCGTGAACATCGAGACGCTCGAGCCCGATCGGCAGGATCCGATCGTGCGCATGCGCGTGACGGTGGCCGAGGGGCGGCACCAGCGCGTGAACCTGGGCGTCGGGTACGGAACCGAAGAGAAGGCGCGCGTCGACGCGGGCTATCATCACGTGAACGTGCTTGGCGGCGCGCGGACAGCCGGCGTCCGGGGACGCTGGTCGGCGCTCGATCGCGGCGTCCGTCTCGAGTTCAACCAGCCGTACCTGCTTGCCCCCCATGTCTCGGCGGGTGCGGAGGGCCAGCATTGGCGTACGGTCACGCCCGCGTATCAATCCGTGATCACCGGCGGACGCTTGTCGCTCAACCATCGCGAAAGCCAGTTCACGTCGTGGGCGATCTCGTTTCTGAACGAGCGCGTGAACAGCACGATTGCCGACGAGACGCGCGACGACCCGCAGTTGAGAAACGATCTCATCGCGCTCGGCCTGGATCCGGAAACCGGTCATCAGGACGGCACCCTCAACGCGCTGGCGTTTGATCTGCAGCGCACGACCGCCGACAGCCTGCTCGACGCCAGGCGCGGGTACCAGGTGGCGCTGCACGGAGAGCTTGCCGGCACGTTCATGCTGGGCCGGTATCACTACGACGCTTTCACGGCCGACGGACGGCACTACGTGCCGCTCGGCACCCACTTCACGGTGGCCAACCGTCTCCAGTTCGGCAGCATTGACGCGCTCGATGACGACCCGGGCAACGTCCCGTTTTCGAAGAAGTACTTCCTCGGCGGAGCGTCGAGCATTCGCGGCTGGGGCCGGTACGAGGTGAGCCCAGTCGGCACCTCGGGTCTCCCAGTGGGCGGCAACACGATGTTCGCATTCAATTCTGAGCTGCGTGCGACGCTCCCGGGACGTGTCGGCGGTGTGGTGTTTCTCGACGGCGGCAACGTGTGGGAGCGGGGATGGTCGGTGGACCTGCGCCATCTTCGGTATGCCGTGGGCATCGGACTTCGATATCCAACGCCCGTCGGGCCCGTTCGCTTCGACGTCGGCCAACAGCTCGAGCCCATCGACGGCCTGCTGGTCGACGGGAAACCGCAGAAGCGCTCCTGGCGCATTCACTTCAGCATCGGGCAGGCCTTTTAGAGCTGTCGGCCATCGGCTTTCAGCTGTCAGCTCCGAAGCCGGCCGTGAGGCTTGAAGCCGAAAGCTGATGGCTGAGAGCTGATGGCTGAGAGCTTTACGCCGTGGCGAGCGAGCCGACCTGCACCCGGGCGTCGTTGAAGCACGCGCCGCCGCCGAGATCGGTCAGCGTGTCGGGCGTGAGCGCCGTCGTGGTGAACCCGTTGCGCGTGCTGCGGCGCCAGAGACCTTTCGGCAGGCTGACGGTGCCCGGCCGGACAGCCGCCGTGACGCTCAGCTCGCAGTGCACCTCGCCGAGCTCGTTGAAAACCCGCACGAGGTCCTTGTCGACCAACCCGCGGGCGGTGGCGTCGGCCGGGTGCATGAGCAGCTTCACATCGGGGCGCGGCAGCTCGCCGAGCGTCGAGCTGATCGTGCGATCGCTTGCGGGCGAGATGAGCGCCAGCGGGTACTGCCGGGTCGCCGGATCGGGTTGGTATCGATAGAGGCCCCGCGGCGCGGAGGCCTCGAGCGCCGCGGAGAAGAGGTCGACTCTTCCGTCCGAGGTGTTGGGGAACACGTCGACGAACTGGATCGGCCTGGATCCGAAGGGCGGCGCCGGTCTGGCGCCCGTGCGAATATCGGCGCCGATCGCGCCGGGCAGCGAATCGAGCACGCGCACGAGCAGATCCAGCTCGCCCGCGGGCTCCTGCTCGCCCAGCACCCCGAGCCGCGAGGCCAACTCGCCGAACACGTCGGCGTTCGATCGCGACTCCCCGACCGCGTCGACGACGGGGCGGCCGAGCTCGAGGCTGATCGGACCGTACGCGCGCGCGAAATCGTACCCTTCGAGAAACGTCGTCGCGGGCAGCAGGACGTCGGCGTAGAGTGCCGTGTCGGTCATCACCTGCTCGAAGACCACGGTGAAGAGGTCGTCGCGCCCGAGACCCTCGAGGACACGGCGCTGATCGGGCACTGTTGCCGCCGGGTTGCAGTTGTACACGAACAGCACGTCGACGGGCGGGTCGCGGTACTCGGTGAGCGCGCGGCCGAGGTGATTCATGTTGACGAGCCGTGTGTCGGGTTCCGGCGCGCCGATCCACGTGCGATCGATGTTCCACGACGCCGAGTTGCTCATCGAGTAGCCGCCGCCCCTGACGCCGAACTTGCCGCCGACCGCAGGCAGCGCCAGCACGGCCATCGCCGCGTTGCCGCCATTTCGGTTTCGCTCGAGTCCCCATCCGCATTTGACCAGCGCGGGTGAGCTCGACGCGTAGAGCTCGGCCACGTGCTCGAGCGTGGCGGCGTCGACACCTGCCACGCTCGCCGCTCTCTCGAACGTCCATTCCGCGGCGCGCTCGCGCAATTGTTCCGCGCCTCTCGTGTGCTCGCGGAGAAACGCTTCGTCGGCCCGCCCGGTGGCGAACAGATGCCGGTGCATCGCCAGCGCGACGACGACATCCGTCCCGGGATTGACGGCGAGGTGCACGTCGGCCGATCGCGCGAGCGGTGTCGTTCGCGGGTCGACGACCACGAGCGTCGCGCCGCGCGCTTGCGCGTCACGCACGTACGGGATCAGATGAATGCCCGACGCCGACGGATTGACGCCCCAGAGCACGATCAGCTTGGCCTCGGGATAGTCCTGATAGGTGATCGACGGCATCTTGCCGTAGAGCGCCATATTGGCCGCGCCCGTGGGTGCCGCGCACAGCGTCCGCGCCAGGCGCGAGGCGCCGAACCGGCGCCAGAGCGTCGCGTCCAGATTGTCCTGGGTGAGGAGACCGTTCGAGCCGCCGTACGAGTAGGGAAGGATCGATGCGCCGCCCCATTTCGCTTTCGCCGCCCGCATCCGATCGGCGACCAACGCGAGGGCTTCGTCCCAGGTGACGCGCGTGAACTTGCCGTCGCCCTTGCGGCCTTTCCGCACGGCGGGGTGGAGCAGGCGGTCGGGTCCGTAGACGCGCTCGCCGAACCTGCGGACCTTCGCGCAAATGAAGCCGCCGGTCACCGGATTGTTCTCCGATCCGTCGAGCGACATGACCGTGCCGTGATGAACCGTGACCGCCAGGCTGCAGGCATCGGGGCAGTCCAGCGGACACGCCGTGTCGACGACGGTTGCCGGGCCGCCGAGAACGGCCTTCTTCCCGGGCCGCTCGGCCTTCGCAGGAGACGCCATTGGCGTAACTTACCACGATCAACGCGGAGCAGTAGCGAAGCGTCGCCTCAAACCGCCGAGTGACGGGCCCCATCGGCTCGAACGGCGAATCTTCGCTACCAGGCGGCCGCTTTGCGGCCGCACTAAGACAGCTTCTAAAGCTGGATACTTGCCGCATTCGCATGGATATCGGCTTAGAAGATGTCTAGTTTCGTGTTTTCGTGTTGTCGTGGCAGACATTTCGTGGTGATCGTGTCCTATGTTCTTCACCCTCAACGCGGCAAACGCCGGACCGTCGCTGCGCATCCGATGAAGCGGCTGCTGGACGTGTTGCGAGAGGACTGCGGCTGACGGGCACCAAGGAAGGGTGCGGCGAAGGCGAGTGCGGCGCCTGTACGGTGCTCATCGACGGCGCGCCGGTCAACAGTTGTCTGGTGCCGTTCGCGCACGTCGACCGAACACGGATCGAAACCATCGAAGGCCTGGGCGGCGGCCATCCGCCGCAGCAGGCGTTTGTCGAGCACGGCGGCGCTCAGTGCGGCATCTGCACGCCGGGCATGATCATGGCCGCCGTGGCGCTCGGTCCAGGGCCGTCGCTCGCCGAGATGCGGACGGGCCTGGCGGGAAATCTGTGCCGCTGCACCGGGTACTCGGCGATCTATCGATCGATCCAAAGGGCAAAGGGCAAAGGGCAGAGGGCAGAGGGCATAGAGCGAAGGGCGAAGGGCAAAGGGCAAAGGGATCTGAGATGCTCGGAACGATTTCGAACCGCCAACTGCTGCAGCCGCGGTCGCTCGCCGACGCACAGTGGTTCCGGAAGGTCGGGACGCGGGCGGCCCAGGCCATCTCCAAGGTCGTCATGGCCGGTGTGGCCGGCGAGCGGCCGCGGGTCGCGCTCGGCAGCGTCGCGCCGACGGTCGTGCGATTGCGGAAGACAGAAGGTGTCCTCGCCGCGGGCGAGTCCATCGAGGCGGCCCAGGCCGCGCTCCAAGCCGAGATCGCGCCGATCGACGACCTGCGATCGACGGCCGAGTATCGGCGTCGCGTGGCCGCGAATCTCCTCGCCCGCTTCGCCCTCGAGTGCCTCGGCCGCCGCGGGCGGCGCTGGTCGAAGTAGGCGGTGAGCATCCACAGAGGTATAGTAGCTTTCGGTTCCACCTCGAACATGCGCGCCGCCGTCGTTGTCGTTGGGGATCTCGGACGGAGTCCCCGCATGCAGTATCACGCACACGCGCTCGCCGCCAGCGGCGCGGACGTGGACGTGATCGGCTATGAGGGTGCGCCGCTCCCGAAATTCCTCACGACCGATCCACACGTGACCGTCCATCGCCTCGCGGAGCCGCAGCTGCGCTTTCGCGTGGGACGCTCGAAACTGCTGTATGGCGTCGCCGCGGCGATCGACGCGCTGCGCGCGGCCCTGCGCCTCGGCGTGACGCTTCTGCGGATCCCGAAGCCCGATCTGATCCTCGTGCAGAACCCGCCTACGATCCCGACGCTCCAGCTGGCGTGGCTCGTCGCGCGGCTGCGCGGCGCGAGGCTCGTGATCGACTGGCACAACCTCGGATATACGATCCTGGCGCTTCGACTCGGCCGCCGCCACGTCGTGGTCCGGCTGGCACGATGGCTCGAGATGATCGGCGGGCGTCTGGCCGACGCGCACCTGTGCGTGTCGCGGGGATTCTCGAGGTTTCTCGCCGATCGCTTCAAGCTGATCGACACACCCGACAGGCCCGTGCGCGTGCTCTACGATCGGCCCGCGTCGGCCTTTGTGCCCATCGATCGCATCGAGCGCGAGCAGATCCGGCAGGCGCTCTTCGTGCGCCTCGGCATCCGGCACACCGGCACGGTCGGCTTCATCGTGTGTCCGACGAGCTGGACGGCCGACGAGGACTTCGATCTCGTGATCGACGCGGTCCGCGACCTCGAAGACCGCATCCGGGGCTGGGAAGCCGGCCGGTCGTCGCGCCGCTTTCCGGATCTGGTGATCCTCGTGACCGGCGAAGGCCAGCGCCGCACCGAGTTCGAACGGCGGTTCGCAGGGCTGCCGGCTCGCCGAGTCCAACTTCGCACGCGCTGGCTCGAGCCCGAGGACTACCCGCGCATCGTCGGCAGCGCCGACCTCGGGCTGTGCCTCCATCGGTCCTCATCGGGCGTGGACATTCCAATGAAAGTCGTCGACCTGTTCGGCGCGGGCGTTCCGGTGTTCGCGCTCGACTACGGTGCGTGTCTGGCCGAGCGCGTCCGGCACGGCGTCAACGGCCGGCTGTTCTCGAACAGCGGCCAGCTTGCCGAGCTGCTGTTCGACGTGTTCGAGACGTTCCCCGGCGAGTCCTCGGAGCTCGATCGGCTGCGGACTGGCGCGCGGCGATCGGCGCGTCCCACATGGGAGGAAGGGTGGTCGAGCGAGGCGCGCGCGGTCTTGATGCTCGAGCAGAAGTGAGCCCGATTCCTTAGTCCCGAGCCCCGTACGTCTCGTTTTCGTGTGCGTATAATGGCGTTTTCCCTGGCGGGAAGGAGTCGCGCCGTGCCGCAGGTCGCCGATCGCCCCGACGTGCAGATGCTCGACAACTTCATCGGCGGCCGATGGGTGAAGGCGCAGACGGACGCGTGTTTCGACGTCCACAACCCGGCTGTCGGATCGGTGATCGGGCGGACGCCGCTGTCGACGGCAGCCGACGTCGACGCCGCCGTCGAGGCGGCTGCACGCGCGTTTCCCTCGTGGCGCGACACGGCGGTGAACGCTCGCGCTCAGGTGCTGTACAAGTTCAAGGCGCTTCTCGAGCAGCATGTCGATGAGATCGCTCGCCTCGTGACGACCGAGCACGGCAAGACGCTCGACGAAGCGCGCGGCAGCGTCCGGCGCGCCATCGAGTGCGTGGAGGTGGCGTGTGGCGCCCCGTCGCTCTTGCAGGGCGCGGCCCTCGAGGACATCGCCTCCGGCATCGACTGCCACGTCGTGCGCCAACCGCTCGGCGTCGTCGCGGCGATCGCGCCGTTCAATTTTCCCGCGATGGTGCCGATGTGGTTCCTGCCTTTCGGCATCGCCAGCGGCAATACGTTCGTCCTGAAGCCGTCGGAACAGGTGCCGTGGTCGCAGCGCAGGATGACGGATCTCCTGCAGCAGAGCGATCTACCGCCAGGGGTCGTCAATCTGGTGAATGGCGGGAGCGACGTGGTCAATGCCATCTGCGATCACCAGGGTATTCGCGCCGTGTCGTTCGTCGGCTCGACCGCGGTGGCGAAGCACGTGTATCAGCGCGCGACCCATGCGGGCAAGCGCGTCCAGGCCCTCGGCGGCGCCAAGAATTTCATCGTCGTGATGCCGGATGCGGACCTCGATCGATCGATCGGCGTGATCAGCGAGTCGTTCTATGGCTGTGCGGGCGAGCGCTGCCTGGCCGGCAGCGTCCTCGTGCCAGTTGGCGGCGTCCACGCCGAGGCGCGCGACCGGCTCGTGGCGGCGGCGAAGGCCTTGAAGGTGGGTGATGGCGCGCAGCCGGGCGTGACGATGGGGCCCGTGATCAGCGCGAAGCACCGGGACCGCGTGCTGAGCTACATCGACCGGGGCGTCGCGGAGGGCGCGTCGCTGCTCGTCGACGGACGCGGGACGCGTGTCGAGAATCGGCCCGACGGATACTTCGTGGGTCCGACGGTGTTCGATCAGGTGTCGCCGCGCATGGCGATTGGCCGCGAGGAGATCTTCGGGCCGGTGGCGTCGATTTGTCCGGTGAAGTCGCTCGACGAGGCTCTCGGGCTCATCGAGTCGCACCCGAACGCGAACGCGACGTCGATCTTCACGAGCAGCGGAAAGGCCGCGCGCGAGTTCGCGAAGCAGGCCACGGCGTCGATGGTGGGCGTGAACATCGGGGTGGCCGCGCCGATGGCGTACTTCCCGTTCGGCGGCGCGAAAGACAGCTTCTTCGGGGACCTGAAAGCACACGGCCGCGACGCCTGGGAGTTCTACACCGACAAGAAGGTGACGATCAGCAGGTGGTTCTGACTGATAGAGACGTATGAGAACTCTCATCACACACGGAACGATTGTCACCGCGTCCGATCTGTACAAGGGTGACGTGCTCATCGAGGACGAGAAGATCGCTGTCATCGGGACGACGCTCGATGACATCGTCTCCATGGCCGACAAGGTGATCGACGCGTCCGGCAAGTACGTGTTGCCGGGCGGCATCGACGTCCATACGCATCTCGACATGCCGTTTGGCGGCACGACGTCGGCCGACGACTTCGAGTCGGGCACACGCGCGGCGGCCTTCGGCGGGACGACGTCCGTCGTGGATTTCGCCATTCAGTACCGCGGCCAGACGCTTCACCACGCGTGGGAAACGTGGATGAAGAAGGCCGAGGGCAAGGCGGTCATCGACTACGGGTTCCACATGATCATGACCGACCTGAACGATCACACCGAGGGCGAGATGGATGCGCTCGTGCGCCAGGGCGTGACGTCGTTCAAGCTGTTCATGGCATACCCGGGCGTGTTCATGCTCGACGATGGGAGCATTTTCAAGGCGCTGCTCCGGACGGGAGCCAACGGCGGGACCATCTGCATGCACGCCGAGAACGGCGGCGTGATCGACGTGCTCGTGCAGCGCGCGCTCGCCGAGGGAAAGACGGCGCCGAAGTATCACGCGCTCACGCGACCCGCGCGGGCCGAGGCCGAAGCCACGCACCGGGCCATCGCGCTTGCCGAGATCGCCGACGTGCCGATCTACATCGTGCACCTGTCGGCCGCCGAAGCGCTCGAGATGGTGACGGAAGCGCGCGACCGCGGGCTGCCGGCCTTCGCGGAAACGTGTCCGCAGTACCTCTTTCTGTCCTACGACAACTACGAGGAGCCAGATTTCGGCGGGGCGAAATACGTCATGAGCCCGCCGCTCCGGGAGAAGCGCACGCAGGACCAGCTCTGGCGCGGCCTGGCGTTCAACGACCTGCAGTGCATCTCCACCGATCACTGTCCCTTCTGTATGAAGGAGCAGAAAGAGATCGGCAGGAACGACTTCTCGAAAATCCCGAACGGCGCGCCGGGCATCGAGACACGAATGAGTTTGGTCTACGACGGCGGCGTCAGGGCAGGCCGCATCACGCTCAACCGGTTCGTGGAGCTCACCTCGACGTCCCCGGCGAAGATCTTCGGGCTCTTTCCACGCAAGGGGACCATCGCGCCAGGCTCGGACGCCGACATCGTCGTCTTCGATCCACACCGTACGATCACGCTGTCGGCCGAGACACTCCACATGAAGGTCGATTACAGCCCCTATGAAGGGCGGCGGGTCACGGGCGCCGCCGACACGGTTCTGTCGCACGGGCGCGTGGTGATCGAGGACGGACAATTCGTCGGGCGCGTCGGGGCGGGGTCGTTCCTGAAACGATCCCCTCGTTCTTGAACAATCTGTGCGACGCTCGAGAACGCTCCACCACGGAGGACACCGAAGACACACACGGAGGAGGAATCGATTGGGATCCCTACCGATCGAACCTCCGTGTCCTCAGTGTCCTCGGTGGTGGCGAGGATAATTCTTGCTGGCGGCGAGTGTGATTCTTCGTAGCACCCGTGTCGTCCTGCCCGAGAGCGCCCGGCCACGACTGGTGCATCGTGCGATTGGGCGCGCCGGGGGTCGTCGGTGGCGTCGACGTGGAGACCACGCATTTCAAGGGCAACTTCCCTGAATCGCGCGCGCTGGACATCTGTGATCTCGGTGGGTTGGGCTCGGCGAGCGAGCTTGAGCAGGCACCGTGGCAGGAGGTGCTCGCGCCGGTCGGGCTCGAGGGCGACGCCCACAACTGGTTCGCGATCGAGCGGGCGACGAAGGCGACACATGTCCGGCTTCGTATTCTTCCAGACGGCGGCGTCGCGCGACTCCGCGCGTACGGCGAGGTGTCGGCCGACTGGGCGCGTCCGTGCGGCCGAGGTCAGATCGATCTGGCGGCGGCCGGGGGCGTGGTCCTCGCCTGCAGCGACATGTTCTTCGGATCACGGCACAACGTGATCATGCCGGGGGACGCGCGCAGCATGGCCGACGGGTGGGAAACGAGGCGGCGCCGCGGCCCCGGACACGACTGGAGGATCTCCTGCCGACGACGCCGCTCCAGCCGCACGCGCGGCACACATTCGAGCGCGAGCTCCGGCCGGTTGGCGACGTCACGCACGCGCGCTTCAACATTTTTCACGATGGCGGCGTCGGGCGCCTGCGGTTGTTCGGGCGGCCCAGGGCAAAGAGGGACAGCCTGGCGTAGTGGCTCCCTCTATGCGGCTTGCCGGCCTGAACGCGCTACCGCGGGATGCGGCCGTCGGCGAGCTCCTTCGCTGCTGCAGCTCGACCACCTGGGCGCGGCGGATGGCCGAGCGAAGGCCGTTTGCCTTGGTGGACGAGGTGCGGCAGACTGCCGACGACATCTGGCGGTCGCTCGGCCCCGCCAACTGGCGTGAAGCGTTTGCGGGTCATCCGCGTATCGGGGACACAGGTCAGAGACGTCCTGTTCTTGATACGCGCGAGGGCAGCGCCCGCGGCTCGAGCGAGCGCGAACGCGCGAGCGAGGCGAGCGGGGGTGGGGCCCCGCGAGCGTTGAGAAATGCCCCGAGCGCGTCTGGCGTGGGGGTGGGGCCCCACGCGAGTAGAGAATTGTCCGCGACCGAGCAATCAGGGATGGCGTTGGCGAGCGTGGATGTTCGGGAGCGGCTGGCGCGCGAAAACCGCGACTACGAGACGCGATTCGGATACATTTTCATCGTGTGTGCGACAGGGCGGTCGGCCGCCGAGACGCTCGGCCTCCTCGAGAGCCGGCTGCCGAATGCGCCGGCCGAGGAACTGGCGATCGCCGCGGAAGCGCAGCGACGTATCACACACCTCCGTCTGACGAGGCTTCTCGCATCATGATTACGACTCACGTGCTCGACACTGCCAGGGGCAGGCCCGCCGCCGGCGTGACGGTCATTCTCGAAATGCGCCACCAGCACGACTGGATTCCCGTTGGGCGTGCCTCGACGGACGAAAATGGCCGGGTCAACCTGACGGAAGAGAATTATCCGTTGTCGGTCGGCACGTACCGCCTGACCTTCGACACCGGCACGTACCATCAGGAGCAAGGCATCGTCGCGCCATTTTTCCCTGTGGTGAAGATTACGTTCAACGTCGAATCGGCCGACGAGGGGGTTCACGTGCCGCTGCTCGTGAGCCCCTTCGGGTACTCGACGTACAGAGGATCCTAAATACGCTCCACCACTGTGGAGACGGACACGTACGGAGGGCACAGGAACACCCCATGTGATGACCGCGACCTCCGCTCGTTCACTGTGGCCTCCGTGTCAGCGCCTTGAGCCGATGACTCTTGTCTCGAATCGCTACGGCAATCCGAACGAGATTTTTGTGGCGACCGATCAGCCCTTTGGCGTGATCGAGGCGACGGTGAAGCGGTAGCGCGAGTCCGGTCCAGGAGATGCTCATGTCTGTTGATCTGTCCACGACCTTCACCGGTCTTCGTTTTCGAAACCCGTTCCTGCTGTCCTCGGCGCCGCCGACCGAATCGGAGTCGAACATCACGCGTGCGTTCGACGCCGGCTGGGGTGGAGTGGTCACCAAGACCATCGGCCTCCACCCGGTCGTGAACGTGGTCGGGCCGAAGACAAAGTTCCTGCGTGCCGACGCCGATTCGCCGCATCTCTCGATGAAGAAACGGCCGAACACGGCGCTCCATTCCTCCTGGAACTGGGAGCTCATCTCGGACAAGGCGCTCGACTGGTGGGTGCCGCGGCTCGGACGCATCAAGAAGGCGTTTCCCGATCACGTTCTGGTGGCGTCGATCATGGCGGGTTCCGGCAACGACACCGAGCTCAGGCACTGGCAGACGCTGGCCCTCGCGTGCCAGAACGAGGGGTGCGACGCGCTCGAGATCAATCTCTCGTGTCCGCATATGGACCGCGAGGACATGGGATCGAACATCGGCAAGGATCGCGAGCTCGTGTCGGTGGTCACCAAGGTCGTGAAGGAAGTCTCGCGGGTCCCTGTCTGGGCCAAGCTCACGCCCTCGACGACCGACATCGTCGTCGAGGCGCGCGGCGCGTTTCTCGGCGGAGCCGACGCGATCTCTTCGTCGAACACGTTCACCTCGCTGCCGCTCATCGACGCCGAGACGCTCGAGTTCGAGGTGCATGTCGACGGCCTGGTGTCGACCGGAGGCCTGGGCGGGCCGGCCATTCTGCCGCTGTCGCTCGCGAAGATGTCGCAGCTGACGCAGGCGTTTCCCGACCGCAGCTTCTCGGGGATCGGCGGCATCTCGAATTTCGAGCATGCCCTCAGCTATTTTCTGCTCGGATGCGGTACCGTCCAGATTTGCACGGCCGCGATGCTCGATCACGCGGTGGGCCCCAACGTGATCAAGGAGCTCACGGCCGGGCTGACGCGCTTCCTCGAGGCGCACGGCGACAGGGGGTGGACGCGCGTCGCCGACTTTGTCGGCCGGCACCGCGACCGCATTGTCGCCCAGTCGCAGATCCGCCGGCCCGACGAGAAAGAGTACCACGGCGGTCACGACGGTGCGGAGGGCTATGCCGCCCCGGAGGAAGCTGTCCGAAGCTGATCGTTCGTTGATGGCTCCTGTCTTGCTCTACGACGGCGCGTGCGGCTTCTGCGCTGAAAGCGTCCAGCTGGTTCTGAGGCACGACCGGCGCGGCGTGGCGCGGTTCGCGCCCGTGCAGGGTGCGTTCGGGACGGCTCTGGTCGCGCGGCATCCCGAGCTGCAATCGGTCGATTCGATGGTCTGGGTCGAGTCCTCGGCCGGCGGGTCGGAGCGGGTGTTTGTCCGGTCCGCCGCGGCGCTGCGGGTGGCCCGGTATCTGGGCGGCATCTGGCGCGTGCTGGTCCTGGGGTACGTGCTGCCGGCTGCCGTGCGCGACCGACTCTACGATTTCATCGCCCGCCATCGCCATCAGATCATGGGTGCACGCGACACGTGCCTGATCGTGCCGCCGGAGCTTCGCTCACGATTTCTTCCGTGAGCCTAGTGTGGAACGCGGTGCGATTTTTACGGTAAATTCGCAGCCTGCTCTTAGAAACGTTTCGTTCGTTTTGGCGTCCAACTGTCGAGCACCGAAGCACCCATGCACCCTGGCACGCTGCACCCGAGCGCCCTTGCACCTAAGCACCCGTGCACCCGCGCTTGTCTTGTCGCCGCTCTCTGTCTCGCGGCGATCCCGGTGTGCCACGCGACTGCGCAAACGCCGGACGCCGGCCTCGTCCTGGCTGCTGCCCGGGACGCGCTCGGCGGCGAGAAACGTCTGTCGGCGGTCCGCAGCGTTGTCGTAACCGGGCGGACCCGTCAGGTGCGCGGCGAGAGCCTGGTGCCGATCGAGTTCGAGATCTCGTTCGAGCTGCCCGATAAGCACGTCCGCCGCGACGAGATTCCGGCGCAGGAGAGCGGCCCGACGACCATCGGCTTCAACGGCGGAGCGCTCATCCAGATACCAGTTCCTCCGGCGCCCGTTCTTCCCGTGCGGACGGGCGGGCCTCCGGCGCCAGGACCCGCTCAGCTCGAGGCCACGCGCAACGCGCGGGTGACCGTCGTGAAACAGGATTTCGCGCGTCTGGCGCTCGGCATGTTTGCGGCGTCATTCGGCGGCTATCCGCTCACGTTCACGTACGTCGGTGAATCCGAAGCGCCACAGGGCAAAGCCGACGTGATCGACGTGACAGCCTCCGGGCCGCCGGAGCCCGATCCACCGTTCCCGAGCGTGGCCAGGCTCCGCCCGAGGGGGCGCGCGGCCGGGGTCCCGCGCCAGGCCCTACCAACTTCTTGGCGCGCTTCTTCGTCTACAGGGATACGCACCCGCCCATCATGTTGAGCTACAGTGGCACGCTCACGTCTCCGTTGTTCGGCGTGCCGACGCTCGTCGTCAACCCACGCAAAGTGGACCTCGGACTCGGCTTCAACTTCTGAACTTGTGCCGGGCGACCCCTCGATGCCCGATCGCGCCGCGGCCGATATCGTCCTGATCAACCCGCGCTTCGAGGCGTCGTACTGGGGCCTCGAGCACGCGCTGCCGCTCTTCGGCAAGCGGGCGGCAATGCCCGTGGCCAGCCTTCCGCTTCTTGCCGCTCTGACGCCGTCCGAGCACCGTGTCACGATTCTCGACGAGAACGTCGAGACGCTCGACTTCGATCGGATCGCACGCGCCGACATCGTGGGCCTGACCGGGATGAGCGTGCAGCGCGCGCGGATGCGCGCGATCCTCGCCGAGCTGAAGGGGCGAGGCGTGTTCACGGTCGTGGGCGGCCCTTGGGTGAGCGTGCACGAGACGTATTTCTGCGACCTGGTGCGGACGATCTTCGTCGGCGAGGCCGAGGAGACGTGGCCGCAATTTCTCGAGGACTGGCGCGCTGGTCAGCCGCGCCGCCGCTACGAGCAGAGCGGGCGGACGGACATGACCCTGGTGCCGCTGCCGCGCTACGACCTGCTCGACATGCGGCAGTATCTGTTCGGCAGCATCCAGTTCTCGCGCGGCTGTCCGTTTCAGTGCGAGTTCTGCGACATCATCGTGACGTTCGGCCGCCGCCCACGGCTGAAGACGCCGTCACAAATCATTCGAGAGCTCGCGACTCTGCGCACGCTCGGCACCGAGATCGTGTTCATCGTCGACGACAACCTGATCGGCAACAAGAAGGCGATTCGGCCGCTGCTCGAGGCGCTCGGCGAGTGGCAGGAAAGCAACGGCTTCCCATTCATCTTCGTGACCGAAGCGTCGCTCGATCTGGCGGAAGACGAGGGCCTGATGCGCCTGATGCTCGATGCCAACATCCTGAGCGTCTTCATCGGCATCGAGAGCCCGAACGAGGCGTCGATAGTCGAGACGCTGAAGCATCAGAACGTGAAGGCCGATCGCAGCATGGTCGATCGAGTTCGGGCCGTGCAAGAAAGCGGACTCGAGGTGTGGTCCGGCATGATCCTCGGCTTCGACAACGACGATGAGAAGATCTTCGCGGCGCAACGTCAGTTTCTCGAGGAGGCGAGGATTGCGCAGGCCATGATCGGCATGCTTTTCGCTGTTCCGAAAACGCCGCTGCACGCCCGGCTCAGCAGGGAAGGCCGGCTCGATCCCGAGGACGACTCGCCGTTTGGAACGAACGTGATCCCCGCGCGCCTGAGCCGCGAGGCGCTTCGCGACGGCTACGTTCGGTTGATGGAAGACGTCTATCAGCCTGACGCGTATTTCGAGCGGCTGGCGGCCGGGCTCGGCGATGGCTCGCGGCCGTTCGCGCCGGCCCGCGCGCGCTACTGGCTGCGCCACCCGATGGCGCGCCTGAAGGGACAGTCGATCAACATGGCCCGTGCTGTCGTGCTGTACGCGCGTCTGATGCGTCGGGTCGAGGAGGCCACGCTCCGCCGACGTTATCGCCGCGAGCTCCGCCGGCAGTTCCTCTCGCATCGCGATCCCGGGTATCTGCTCGGGTATCTCATCAGGTGCGCGATGCACTACCACCACTACAAGCTGACCCGCGAGATGGCAGGCGCTCGCGCAATCAACTCCATCTGACTCCTCTCGCGCAGCTCACGCCCCATGCTGAACGTCGAACGTCGTGTCGAGCGTGCAGCACGTTGCACGTCGCACGCACAGAACGCCGCACACCGCACGTAGAACGCAGAACGGCCCTCGCCGGCGACCGTCACGTTCGTCTGTTTTCGAGGATTCTGACGAACGACTTGCCCCGCAGCTCGTCGACTGTCAGACCGCTCAGCTCCAGCGCTTCGGCTTCCGTGATGGATCCGCAGTTCCGCGCGCGCAGAAAATAGTTCAGCGGGCCCTGTCCGGGTTGATCGTGTCCTCGTTGCTGGTGTCGTTGGACCACAGCAGCCTAGCCGTCGGCGTGTGCTCGTCCAACTTGATCATGCGTGCGCCGCTGTAACGCCACTGCCTCCGCCGCGACTCTGGAGCGAGGCAGGCGCGGATTGGAGACCCAACGCGAGCACGGCGGCCAGCGCAGGAGCGGCGTGCGCATGCGAACCTCCTCGATCAGGGTGGGCGGAGCCTAGCAGAAGACAGCACGAGCCCCAAACGGATTCCGATACCGCCGATCGCGCGTTCAGCCCGCGTCATCGGCGGAACCGAGAGAGTGGTAGACTGCGGCCACCGGAGGCGCCATGTCACGCTTTACGCTGGTCTGTGGGCTTTCAACTCTCCTTGTGTCGGCCGTCCTCCTGCAGCCGAGCGTGTCGTCGCAGGCACCGGCGCCGACGCGTACCGCTGAATTCTTGAAGCAGCGGGCCGAGGATTTCACCAAACGGTCGAACGCCCTTGAAGCATCCGGCCTCGCGCAACCGTTCCAAGGCATCACGGCGAACGGGCAGGTCGAATCGGGCCTGTTTGCGATTCGCTCGACCGGTGTCTCGACCGAGCCGGTCCGCAAGGCGGCCGACACGTTTCTGGCCGCGCTCACGAAGCCGCAGCGCGACAAGACGGTTTTTGGCGTCGACGATCCCGAGTGGCGCAGGTGGATGAACCAGGATTTCTACATCCGCCAGGGCGTGAGCTTCCTCGAGATGACCGAGGTGCAGCGCGACGTCGCGATCGGGCTGTTGCGCGCCTCGCTGAGCGCGAAAGGGCTGAAGCAGACGCGCGACATCATGCGGCTCAATCACACGCTCGGCGAGCTGAACGAGAACGACTTCGATCGCTACGGCGAGTGGCGGTATCACATCACGGTGATGGGTACGCCCTCGGCGAGCGAGCCCTGGGGCTGGCAGCTCGATGGCCACCACGCCATCATCAACTACTTCGTGCTGGG
Source organism: Acidobacteria bacterium RIFCSPLOWO2_02_FULL_65_29 (assembly GCA_001767435.1). GTDB lineage: Bacteria > Acidobacteriota > Vicinamibacteria > Vicinamibacterales > CAVVIG01 > 2-02-FULL-65-29. The sequence continues at coordinate 50,780 of MEKT01000180.1, forward strand.
CGATCAGGTCGCCATGACGCCGGTCTTTGCCGGATCGGAGCCGGTCACGGCACAGGCAGGCAGGTTCAAGGGCACGACGGTGTTGCAGGATGAGCAGGGCGCAGGCGTCGCGCTGGTCAACGCGCTCACGGCGGATCAGCGCCGGAAAGCGATTCTCAGGGTCTCGAAAACCGGGAACGAAAATCTCACCGAAGCCTGGAAAGACAATGTGGTGCTCGACTACGCGGGCCTACGCGTCTCGGAGATGACCGACCGACAGCGACAGCAGCTGCTGGATCTGGTCGCGCTCTACATCAACAACATGGACGATGGCCACGCTCGCGTGAAGATGGACGAGGTGCGGCGCCATCTGGATCGGACCTGGTTCGCGTGGGTCGGCGCCACAGGCCCAGAGGGCGTCTTCTACTACCGCGTCCACAGCCCGTCCGTCCTGATCGAGTTCGATCACCAGGTGCCCGCGAACCTGAGACAGTACGCGAAGGATCCCAACGCCCCGAACCACGAGCACATCCACACCGTCGTTCGCACGCCGAACGGGAACGATTACGGGAAGGATCTGCTGCGGCTGCACTACGCCCAGCACCCGCACTCCACCGCTCAGCCCTGAACACGATGGGTCTGACGTTCGTCAAGGTCAGAGTGGGCAATCCGGCCAACGTCATCGCGCTGACGCCGAAGAGGTCACTGCCTCGTCGATTCGGGCGCCGTGTATTCGCTGATTCCCCGACGCGTTCTGCAGAAGCTCGGCATCAAGCCGCACTCCATCCGCGAGTTCGTGCTCGCCAACGGCGAGGTCATTCGCCGGCGCCTGGCGACGGCGACCTTCGAATAGGAGGGGCGGCGCCGCGACTCCATGGTCATTGTGGGCGAGCCGGGCGACGCGCGCTCCTCGGCGCGACGACGCTGGAAGGCTTCGGGCTGGTCTTGGATCCCTTTCGGCGAGAGCTTCGGCCGATGAAGCTCCCGCTCAAGTAGTAGGTGCGGAGGTGGCGGCGCTCTCCTATTGCGGCATCGCCAGCAGATGATCCGGGTCGACGCGGAACACGAGATACTCGATCCCTCCAGCGTCGATGGACGTAAACCCGTGCGCGACGCCCGGCGGGATGATCTGGATGTCGCCGGGGCCGAGCTTCGTGCTCTTGGCGTTCTGAATCGGGCTGTTGCTGCTCATGCTCGGGCCGATCGTCCTGGACACGGTCGCGCCTCGTGTGCCGCCAGCCATGGTCCCCGTCACCTGCGTTCCCGTTCCCCTGAGGACGTAGTAGATCTCGGTGATCGTGTCGTGGCTGAGCGAGTTTTGGAATGTTCCGGCGGGCCTGGCGACCACAGCCACTGCAACGTTGTATCCACCCTCGTCTTGCAGGCTGATGATCCGGTCGTTGACCGTCACGCCTGGTTTCAGCGCCTGCAAGGCCTTCTGCACGGCCTCTTGGATGGCCGGGTTCATGACCTCAACAGACTTCGTCGGTGTCTCCCCCTGCGCAAACGCGCGCGCGGGCAACAGCGCGACAACCACTGCGAGCATCCAGGGCGTAGCGTTCCGCATGTCGGTCTCCTTCGGTTATCAGAGCACTTTCAACTCGGGCCAGTCGAGGACGTACCCCACCGCACGCTTCACTTCCCGCGTGCGGAAGGCAGCGAGGGCGCCGATACGAGTGCCGACGAGCGCCTTGGCAATCACGTGGATGTTGTCGAAGTTGATGGCGGAGGGACGCTTGAGGCCTTCCTCGATGCCCACGGCGATCTCCTGCGGGATCCCGCGCAGAGTCGACGTCACTTCAGCGACCACGACCTTGTTCAGATACGTGTAGGCAGGGGTGCGCGACATCAACAGAACAGGGCGTCGTCCAATTGGCTTGGGCATGTTGGCCCAGCGAATCTCGTACTGCGTCACCGCTGAACCTTGCGGCGCGTTGCCCGGGGCGCCGGCTCCCAAACCGCCGAATCTACGTAGACGTCACGGCCAGCATCAGGCTGGCGTCGATACGCCTGGGCCGTCGCCTGCTCTTCAAGCTCCCACAGGGCTCGTCGCAGGGCAGCACGGATGAACTCCGACCGACGGCGCACGCGACTCGGCGCCACGCGCTCCAGCCGCGCTGCCGTGTCGTCGTCCAACTCGACCAGCACTTTGATCATATAGACAAGTATATGGAGGAAGGTTCCAATGGTGCAAGGCCGCCCACCCGCCCAGGCGCATCGGCGACGAGCGAGTTGCGCACCCTATCCTGGGTGCCCCGTCTGATCCTCGTATAATCCGGCCGATGTCCAACGAACGACGCCTCGCCGACGGACGCGTCGAGCTGGTCGACACCTCGCGCGTCGAGGCGAGCGCCCTCTACAACCACGACCTCGCGCCGGTGCCGCTTTCGCGCCGTAACTGGACCACGTACAACTACGCCGCGCTCTGGGTGAGCATGGCGCACTGCATCCCCACCTACATGCTGGCGTCGGGACTGATGACGTCCGGCATGAGCTGGTCGCAGGCCCTGTTCACGATCCTCCTCGGCAACACGATCGTTCTGATACCGATCCTGCTGAACTCGCATCCGGGCACGAAGTACGGCATTCCGTTCCCCGTGTTCGCGCGCGCGGCGTACGGCACGCTCGGGTCGAACGTGCCGGCGCTGATGCGCGCGCTCGTCGCCTGCGGCTGGTTCGGCATCCAGGCGTGGATCGGCGGGGAAGCGCTCCAGACGATGTTCAGCGCGATCATTCCCGGCTGGCCGACGCTGCTCGGCTCGGGGTTCGGCGGGCATACCACGACGGCATGGGTGTCGTTCATGCTGTTCTGGAGCCTGAACATCTACATCATCTATCGCGGCATGGATCTGCTGCGCGCGGTGGAGAATTGGGCCGCGCCGTTCGTCCTCATCATGACCGGCGCACTGCTCTGGTGGGCGGTCTCGCGCGCGAACGGGTTCGGGCCGCTGCTCGCCCAGGAAGGGAAGTTCCGCACGTTCGGCGAGTTCCTGCCGGTCTTCGTGCCGTCGCTCACGGCGATGATCGGCTACTGGGCGACGCTCTCGCTCAACATGCCCGACTTCACGCGCTTCGGCCGCAGCCAGCGCGAGCAGATGATCGGCCAGGTCGTGGCGCTGCCGACGACGATGTCGGTGTTTGCGGCGATGGGCGTGATGATCACGAGCGCCACGGTGATCATCTACGGTGAATCGATCTGGGATCCGGTGCAGCTGGTCGGCCGGTTCACATCGCCAGTGGTCGTCGCGATCGCCATGTTCACGGCCGTCGTGGCGACGCTCGCCGTCAACATCGCCGCCAACGTCGTCTCTCCGGCGAACGATTTCGCGAATGCGTTTCCGCGGTTGATCAGTTTCAAGACCGGCGGGCTGATCACGGGCATCCTCGGCATCGCCATCATGCCGTGGAGACTTCTGGCGGATCCCTCGGGTTACATCTACACGTGGCTCCTCGGGTATTCGGGCGGCCTCGGATCGATCGCCGGAGTGTTGATTGCGGACTACTGGATTGTGCGGCGCCGCGAGCTGAAGTTGGAGGATCTCTACCTGCCGGACGGCGCCTACCGGGGGTCGAACTGGGGCGCCATCGGGGCGACGGCGCTCGGCTGCGCGTTGGCGTGGGCCGGGCTCGTGATTCCGGCGATGAGGCCGCTCTACGACTATGCCTGGTTCGTCGGGTTCTTCGCCGCGGGGCTGGCCCACGTTGCGCTGGCGACCGGCGCCCCCCCAGCCGCGGCGGTCCAGCGCGTCTAGCGATGTTTCCGCTTGCCGGACTGCCGCAATTCTGCAATTCTGCACTGCCGACGCCAGCCGCTCTGCGGCACCCGGTCCCGCCATGCCTCTCTTGATCAGCTCACGTCTCGGCCCATACGAGATCCTCGGGCTCGTGGGCAGCGGCGGGATGATCGCCGGCGGCCATGCCGAGGCGGGAGCCGACCCTTCGACGAAGCTCAGGGTCGACCTGAGCATGTCGAAGGTCGAGGCATCATCGTCAGAACGCGCCGGGGGTGGGGCCCCGGCGCCAGTGTAAGAATGTTGACCCAGAGCCCATGCCGCTGAATGCCGGCGCTCGTCTCGGTTCGTATGAAATCGTCGGCGCCATCGGCGCGGGCGGCATGGGCGAAGTCTACCGCGCCCGCGACGCCAAGCTGAATCGCGACGTCGCGATCAAGATCATGCCGGAGGCGCTGGCCGCCGATCCGGTGGCGCTCAGCCGCTTCCAGACCGAGGCACAGGCGGTCGCCGCGCTGTCGCATCCGAACATCCTCAGTATTTTCGATTTCGGCGTCGAGCACGGCACGCCCTACGCGGTCATGGAGCTGCTCGACGGCGTCACGTTGCGCGACGTGTTGGGAGCGCCCGCTGCCCGTGGGAGCAGCGAGTCTTCGACCCTTCGGCCGGCTCAGGGTCGTCCCGAACCAGGTCGAGGGACGAGCAGCGCAGCGCGAGCGAGCGGTGGCGCCCCGCGAGCCGTGAGCCATGCCGTGCTGCCCGCACGCAAGTCGATCGATTACGCCGCGCAAATCAGCGCCGGCCTGGCGGCGGCCCACGCCCGCGGCATCACGCATCGCGACCTGAAACCCGAGAACATCTTCATCACGCGAGACGGACGCGTGAAAATTCTGGACTTCGGGCTGGCGAAGGTCACAGGCGCAGGCGCTGTCGGCCCAGTCAGTGTCCTGGCGACGGTCAGCCCGACCACGCCTGGCACCGTGTTGGGCACGGTCGGCTACATGTCGCCCGAGCAGGTGCGCGGGCAGACGGCCGACCACCGGTCGGACATTTTCTCGCTGGGCACGGTGCTGTACGAAATGCTGTCGGGCCAGCGCGCGTTCTCGGGGCCGTCGGCGGTCGAGACGATGAACGCGATTCTGATAGACGATCCGCCGGAGCTTACGCGGGCGAATGTGTCGCTGCCGACCGCGCTCGATCGGATCGTGCGGCGGTGCCTCGAGAAAAATCCGGAAGAGCGATTTCAGTCGGCCCGCGACCTGGGCTTCGCGCTCGAAACGCTATCGGGATCCAGCATGTCGGCGCCAGCCCTGGGCGTCACCGTCGTTCGGAAACGCCGTTGGCTCGGTGCGGTTGTCGCGCTGGCGGTCATCGCGGTGGCCGTCACCGCCGGCATCGTCGTCGGTCGTTCGACAACAGCCGTATCCGAACTTTCACAGATCGCTTTCGAGACGAAGACGTTCGACCCTCAAGCCATTTTCAACGCGCGATTCATGCCCGATGGTCAGACGATCGTGTACAGCGCGGCGCTCGAAGGCAACTCGCCCGAGCTGTTCGTGAGCCGGCCCGGCGCCGTCGCCCCTCAGGCTCTTGGCGTGCCGCGAACGCATCTGCTCTCCGTGTCGTCGAAAGGCGAGCTGGCGGTGCTGACCGATGCGCGTTATCTCGGTCACCGTCTCTTCCGTGGAACGCTTGCCCGCATGCCGATCGACGGCGCGCCGCGGGCCTGGCTGGAAAACATCCGCGAAGCCGACTGGTCGCCGGATGGATCGACGCTCGCCGTCATTCGCGAGGCCGGCCTTCAAGATCAGCTCGAGTACCCGGTCGGTAAGGTGCTCTACCAGGTCGGTGGTTATGTGAGTGACCTGCGAATATCGCCCGACGGCAACCGCGTCGCCTTCTTCGAGCACCCGGTCCGATTCGACGACCGCGGCTTTGTCAAGGTCGTTGACCGCGAGGGCGCCGTGCGCACGCTGGCTGGCGAGTATTGGGGAGCGGAAGGACTCGCATGGACACCGGATGGCGCAACGATCCTTTTTTCCGCAGCCGACGCGGGCATGGATGGCTACCAGCCTCGCGCGGTTTCCGTGTCGGCCGGGGCCGCGGCGCGTCTGGCGCTTCCGAGTGTCGGGTCGGTGCTTCCGCTCGATACCGCCCGGGACGGTCGGTGGATCGTCATCCGAAATGACGACCAGCTCAGTATCCGCGCGCTTCTGCCAGGCAGCTCGGTCGAACGCGAATTCCCGTGGCTCGGCAGCGCGCTTGGGCCGAGCCTTTCGGCTGATGGCCGGATGCTGCTCTTCACCGATCAAAGTCAGTCGGCAGGGACGAACTATGCCGTCAGCCTCCGCAAGACCGACGGCTCGCCGGCCGTCCGCCTCGGAGAAGGCGCTCCAGTCGGATTGTCGCCGGATGGCACGCGCGCGCTCGCGCATGTGTTCAGCCCGCCGCAGTCCGTGATCTATCCCGTTGGCTCGGGGGAGCCGGTGCGATTGAATAACGAACCCCTCGAACGATCGGTCGCCAGAGCGTGGTTTCCGGACGGGAAGCGCGTGGTCGTCTGCGGCAACGAGCCATCGCGGCCGTTTCGCTGCTACGAACAGGACCTCCTCGGCGGGCGGCCGAAGCCGCTGACGCCGGAGGGGCTCGACGCCGGTCCCATCGCTCCTGACAGCCGGACGATCGTGGTGACTGACGCGGAGCGCAAGATACAACTCTTGTCTGTAGACGCCGGTGCCACACGCCCCGCCCCCGGCGTCACGCCCGACGACCAAGTCCTCGGCTGGAGCAGCGACGGCCGATCGTTGTTCGTCCGGTCGGGATCTGCAGTGCCCGCTCGCGTTGAGCGGGTCGACCTGGCGACCGGCCGTCGCACGCTGATCAGAGAGCTGGCGCCACCCGACCGTGCCGGCCTCATGACGGTTGGCGGTATCAGCCTCGTCGATGACGGTCGCGCCTATGCGTACGGCTATGGGAAGCACGTCTCCAGGCTCTTCGTCGTCAAGGGCGCCGACACTCCCGCCCCGCGTCCCTAGCTCCAAAACCTCCGGCCCCTAGCCTCCAGCCTCCTAGGGACTCGAGGCTCGGGAGTCGGGGCTCGGGGAATACCGGATAGATTCTTCATGCGACCGCCTTCTACTCTTTGACATGGACCTGAGACAGCTCGAAATCCTCCAGGCCATCGCCGAGACCGGCTCGTTCACCGCGTGCGGCAAGAAGCTGAACGTCTCGCAGTCGGCCATCTCGCGCCAGATCTCGCTGCTCGAAGACGAGCTCG
>MEKT01000181.1:0-458 GCA_001767435.1 Acidobacteria bacterium RIFCSPLOWO2_02_FULL_65_29
GTGTCGGTTTGTTTCGCCACGGAGCCATAAATCCACGCGGCATGTAGATCGGGGACGAGAGGCTGCAATGCTTCGCGCAGCATGGGTTCAATCCCCAACGTCTTGCGCGTCAGGGTGACCAGCTCTGCGTAAACCGGGCTTCGGGGGTTAGCCTGGAAGCGGCGCAGGTTGCCGACCCGTTCCGAGCGCACCAGGCCCGCCTTGGAGAGCCGGTTCAGTTCGCGTTGAAGGGAGGCGCTGCCCAAGCCGGTATGACGGCGCAACTCGCTTAAGTGAAATTCGCGGTCGGGCTGTCCGAACAGCCAGCGAAAGACGCGGGACTGGCTGTCTGAAAAAAGGGCGGCGGCGAGCGACATGGCCAGATATTAGCATGATCGTGCCAATATATGGCATGACCTTGGCGAAGCGGCAAACGGCCGCTGCATGGCTCCGGGGGGTTTTAGGAGCGCTTCGCCAGC
>MEKT01000181.1:471-5461 GCA_001767435.1 Acidobacteria bacterium RIFCSPLOWO2_02_FULL_65_29
GCCGCTGCATGGCTCCGGGGTGTTTTAGGAGCGCTTCGCCAGCCGGTCCAGCAAGGGCCGAATGCTGGAGAGGGTCTCGATCTCCAGCAGTTTCCGCGCCGTCTGCTTGGCCACATCGGTGCCGACGACCTCCCCGGCGTTGCGGACATACTTCTCCACCACCTGCGCGGGCGGCACCGGCCGTTTGGCGTCGCCGAGCGGTATTTCGATCGGTTGCATGATCGTTTTTCCCTTGGCCGTGATCACCAGCACCCCCAGTGGCCCGTGTTCCTTCGAGGCCGGATCTTCCAGCGTCTTGAATTTCGTGAGGTTGCGCTTTATTTCCGGCCGGTTGAACGCCTGATCCGAGAACGACTTCTTGACGACCTCGCCATCGAGAAGCGCGCACGCGACGGGGTACTCATAGCCGAACTTGCCGGAGAATTCCCCCGTGGGACGCACCCGGAAGTAGGGCTGAAGGTGCGGCACACGTATCTCCACGGAACTCAAGTCCTCGAGCCGCAATCCGCTCTGTTCACGAAACCGCAGCGCGGCGTCAATGGCGCCCTGGGCAATGTAGCCGCAGGGGTACTTTTTTAACCGCCAGGTAGCGGCGATATGCCATTGTCCAAGCTCCGCCGTGGCCTTGCCGATATCGACACCCTCCATCCTTCCTGCCGCGACGACGCTGCTGATGTAGCCGAGGGGGGCATCGAGGGCGTCAGGGTTCGCCTCGAAGCCGCTGGCGGCCAGTTCCGCCGCCATGACTCCGGCCTGAGACGCGATGCCACCGTGCAGCGGTTTGGTGTGTGTCCCGAAGTTGCCGGTGATCCCTCCCGCCTGCGAGGCCGCGATGCCCCATGCATGGCGCTGTTGCACGGCGCTGAGGCCCAGCAGCCTGCCCGACACGGTGGCGGAGGTGAGCGGCCCGAACATGGCCGTGCTGTGCAGGCCGTGGAACTGGTCCGCACGCCGGGGGACGATGCGTGAAAGCGCTTCCCCGACCTCGTACCCCGCAATGTACGCCTCAAGCAGCTCTCGACCGCTCCGGTCCAGTGTTTCGCCGGTGGCCAACATGGCTGGAACGAGCACCACGCTCGGATGGCCGAAGCTGGAGCAGTCGTCGAAGTCCAGCGTGTGCCCCAGGGTGCCGTTGATCAGCGCTGCCAGCCACGTGGTCGTCTTTCTGGGCGTGCCCAGCACGGTGGCCTCGTTGGCAGTGCACCGATTCACGATGTCCTGCACTTTGACCCCGGGGTCTTCCCCCACCCCGGCGAGCGCAACACCAACCTGGTCGAGTATGGCCAGTTTCGCGATCTCGATATCCTGCTGGGGAACCTTGTCCAGCCTTACGCCCTTCACGTATTCCGCTAATGTCTGCCCGAATTCCACGTTATCTCCGATATCTGATATTGATCTCATCAATCGATGTGCCCATCCGCGCTCGTAAGCTACTCCTATCCTTCTATCGCGCAGGCTTGATCACCACTGGCGTTTGCTCCATGAAACAGATAGAACGCCGGCAGCGCCATCGTGGCCCGCGACCTGACTCCTCGAAGGAAGTGGACGGCCCGTTCTGATGGACTCAGTTGCATCGGCGGGCCGCGTGGCTTCAATCTTTCTGCTCGATCTGCCAATGCGCGCTCTGAGCTTTGATCCAACGTAAAAGCTATCTTGGCCATATTAGTTTCTTAGGCGCGCTTTCTTTCATCCTCCTTCCGACGACTGCTTCGCGTCCAAAGCATGAGTTCCTGCCCGTGACGCTCGACGCGTTGTTGGGCGTCACGTCTCGCCCCAAGGGTATTGCGACGCCGCTTGGAACTCACGAGCGAATACTTCCATCTTCTGGTTCTCAGATTTCGCGCTGACGTGTTTGAGCTCGAACAATGACTTGAAGAAACCGTCCCCGGGTCTATTTAGATCTTTCGCAATTACGACGGACGTTCGGAACGGTCTGTTCGCCTCGGCATCTTCTCGATCAAGGCGATCAAACGCCGCGCTCAGCGGATGGGATGTCCACGCGCCATCGAGCGGTGGCAAACCAAATTCCGCCACAAGGTCGCTGTAGTAAATGGTGCGCCCTTTCGTCGCAACAGTTTCGAGGCGTACCGCCAACTTAGAGAAGTCCATGGTGCTCCCTTTGTGACGCCCAACGATCGCGATAACCCACCGGACAACAGCAAGCGAAGCGCCGCTGTTGGACGGTCGGGTTCATTGCGGGGTTCGGCGTCATGACGGGATGTGGCGGGTGGCGGCCGCAGCATCGGCCTGCAAGTTCCAGCCGAGCCAGTTGCAAAGGGCGCGCCCCATGATTAGTTCTCTATCCTTCGATGACAGCCACGGAATCTCCTCCGTAAACATCGTCACGCACTGCCGCCACGAGATGGGCATGCGCGTGATGTCGGTGCCCCAGAACATGCGCTCCGGCCCAAAGGCGTCGTAGAGCTTGCGGATGTGTCCATGGATGTCGCCATACGGATAGGCCTCGCCTGAGTAACTCGGCGCGCCCGTGGCCTTCAGCGCGACGTTTGGAAACTTCGCCGTCGAGAGCAACTCCGGGAGGTGCGACCACGTCTTGTCGGGGCGCCCGTAGTGGTCGATGATGAGCTTCAGGCCGGAGTGGCGTTGAGCGACCTTGGGGATCGCCTGCAGCAAGCCTGGCCCGAGCAGCGCGACCGGCATGCTGGCGCGCTCGGCCGCGGGCCAAAGCCAATCGAGGCTACCATCCGTCAGCCAGGTCTGCTGACGCGGCTGTATCAGAGCGAAGCGCAGCCCGAGCATCCCCGGCTGTCCCTTCATGCGTTCGATCCCCGTCTTGCTCTCCGGCTTATCGAGCGGGAAATTGCCGAGGATCGCGAAGCGGTAGGGATACTTGCGTGCGGCCTCGACCGCGAGTGAGTTGGAGTTGGGGTCCCATCCCGGCGGATGAATGAGTGCCGCGTTGACGCCGGCCTCGTCCATCTCCTTCAGCGCGTCCTCGGCCGTAAAGTCGTTGATCTGGCGATGGTTGGGGTTCGCCGGCTTGTGACCCGTCCAGATATGAATTTGACCGTCGACGATCAGCATGCCGTGCTTTCCGCCTCCTTGTCCTCGCGCGGGTGTGGCGGGACTCGCTGGCTGCGGCGCTTGCGCCCTTGCGACGCCGTGAGCGAGGGCCGTGGTGGCGGCGATAGCCCCTATCGTCTCCATAAATCGCCGCCTCGAGAATTCGGTGCTGGTGCCGCGGGGTCGCTGTGCCATAACTGCCTCCTTGTACGAAGTTTGGTGAGTTCCTTCCTGAAGTGGCCCAAGGAGACTACCCTCGGATTGTTGGCGCTGAACGACTTGTTGAGCCGCGCCATGAGGCGCGCAGCGCCGAATCGCGTCGGCTCGAACTGAAGTTAGAAGTCACTCCCATATATCGTGCAATACGAGATGGTCAGATCCATTCGATGTGACATGAGCGATCACGGGGCCGTGCTCAATCAAAATGGCGTTGAAACCGGGTGTCCGAGACCACCGATCCTGTAGGAGGGGCCGCAGATACGTAATCGCTTTGCCGAGATGAACGTGGGGCAGAGGCAAATTGTCGTAGATGGCCAGCCAGTTTTCGTCGAACAGAGCAAAGCCTGGGCGGGATAGCTTTTCCAGCTTCGTGTCCACGACGCTTTGAATGAAAAGCGCCCACTCCTGCTCAGGCCGGTCGCCGACCCACGGTTCAGACGTAATTTTCTGGCTCTGTCGCAGCAGCTCTCGCATTTCGTCAACAGACAATTGAGCCGCACCCCAGCGAAAGTGGCCGGGCTGAAGAAATACGTCTGGAAATTCTCGTTCGGCGAGCGCGCAGTAGGCCGCGTACTGCGGCGATATGGCTTCCGTTATCTCTACACCGATCTGGCCGGATGCGGTATTGATCAAGCAATCGGGGCGGTCGCGGCGTTCCACTGATAGCGGGAAAGGCAGGCGTTCCGCCTTCGCTAGTGTGGCGAGAAGCCTGCAAGCGGTCCAGGTTTCGGTGTGCTCCGTCTTGCGCCCCTCGGTGCGGAGTGGGACCGATATATCGATGGTCCGCAGCGCAGAGAACAACTCGCACGGATTGCTGACTACGGTGATGTCGGCAGGCATGCGCGTGACTTCTAACGTCGTGGTGAACGGCGGGCCGCGACGGCAGCTAATGTTGCCATTGCTCTGGCGGCCCGTCCGTTCCACCTGAAGTTGGGCGCAATCTTAAATTGCTACACGCACGAACAAATGGCTCGAAGCAGCACTTGCCAAACATCGCTGTCGAGTGCAGTTTGGACTCTTCATTTCTTACGAATATCATCTTTGTTGAGATCGCTCCTCAAACGTGTCGGCATCGTCGCCCCAACCGCATTTAGCGTGTAGCCCTTGCTTTGCCAGTACGCTAGCGCATAGGGCCCGTTTGGAACCACAGTAATGAAGCCGTGAAAGTCTTCCGGCGTGAGACCTATTGCGGCTGCTGCACTTCCGCAGACCTCGAATCGAACGCCCCGGTTCGCGAAGCTCGCAGCGCGATCCACGAGATCTTTGTATTTCGCGTAGTTCTGTTTGTCGAACACCACTATTTCGGGGCCATGAGATACCACCACAACTTTTATCGCGTCGTTTCCGCGAGGACCGATTTCGGTCGTGGTCCGTAAGAGCGAATTGAGATTGCCGAGGCCAATGCCGAGGGCCTTGGGATCAACAAAGTTGAAGTCCCATACGACCTTTAACTCCTTTAAGCTGTCGCTATCGGAATAGGGCGCAAATTTGGCTGTTCCGTAGGGAGCATCAGCAGCCTGAGCCGGCACCGAGCCCGTAATGGTAAGCGATAGAACGATGATTGGTAGAATTCTTGTTTCGGATATCATGTCGTGCCCTCCTGTATAGATGCGGAAAATGATGGCAAATGCTGCTACGCCCAACGTTCGCGTTCAGCGGCGCGCGGTTTCATGCGCGTCCGCTGCGACGCATAGTTGGACCGCACCTACACCGATTCACGCAGAACATTCGCCATGCGTGTCTGCCA
>MEKT01000182.1 GCA_001767435.1 Acidobacteria bacterium RIFCSPLOWO2_02_FULL_65_29
CTCCTCGCCAATCGTGCCCGAGACGATGATGAATGGCAGATCCTGGCCCGAGTTCCTCAGCGTTTCGAGCGCGGCCGTGGCGCTGAAGGCGGGAATGCTGTCCTCGGAGAAGACGACCTCCCAGCCGGATTCGTCGAGCGTCGCCCTCATCTCGTCAGCGGTCCGCACGCGCTTCCAGGTGACGTCGTATCCGTGGCGTGCGAGCTCGTCGAGAAGGGGCAGAGCGTCGTTCTCGGAATCCTCCACGATCAGCGCGCGGAGGGGTGTTCTCGGTGGTTCCCGAGATTCGCTCGTCGCCGCCATGGAATCAGCCCACGATCGATAACGGGAAATGGAACTGTTGAAGCACGGGAGAGAGGATAGACCAGATCGGCTCGGAAGCGTGTCAGTCGAACACTCACAAGACAGCCACCCAGGCACGTCGCGCAGGACTTCAGTCCTGCCCTCCGGCGGCGGCAGGTCTAAAGACCTGCACTACACACCGCCCTCCCGGCGGCGGCAGGTCTAAAGACCTGCACTACACGCTGCCCTCCGGCGGCGGCAGGTCTAAAGACCTGCACTACACGCGTCAACACAAGGGCTCATCGGCGATCGTCGCCGGGGTCGCTCGAGCCCCTACACGGCCGAGTGTCGCAGGCGCAGCGCGTTGCCGACGACCGACACCGAGCTGAAGCTCATCGCGGCTGCCGCGATCACCGGGCTCAGAAGCAGGCCGAACGCCGGGTACAACACGCCCGCGGCGACCGGCACGCCGAGGGCGTTGTAGACGAACGCAAAAAACAGATTCTGCGTGATGTTCCGCATCGTCTGCCGCGAGAGGCGGCGCGCGCGCGCCACGCCGCGAAGATCGCCCTTCACCAGCGTGACGCCGGCGCTCTCCATGGCCACGTCCGTGCCGGTGCCCATCGCGATGCCCACCTGCGCCTGCGCCAGCGCCGGCGCGTCGTTGATGCCGTCGCCGGCCATCGCGACGACGTGCCCTTCCGCCTGCAGGCGCTTGACGATGGCCGCTTTCTGATCCGGGAGCACTCCCGCGATCACGTCGTCGATCCCGAGTGTGCGCGCCACAGCCTGCGCCGTGGTCCGGCTGTCGCCGGTGAGCATCACGAGCCGCACACCTTCCCGGTGCAGCGCCTCGATGGCCGCCGGCGTGGTGTCTTTGATCGGGTCGGCGACGCCAATCAGTCCGGCCGACACTCCATCCACCGCCACGAACATCACGGTCTGTCCGTCTCCGCGAAGCGTCTCGGCGCGATCGACGAGCGGCCCCGGATCGATGTTCAGGCTCTCGAGCAGCGCGCGATTGCCGAGCGCCACCTCGCGCCCGCCGATGCGTCCCTTCACGCCCTTACCGGTGACGGAGGCAAACGCCTGCGCGTGCCCCAACGTCAAGTGCCGGGCCTCTGCCCCCTTGACGATGGCCGCCGCCAACGGATGCTCGCTGCCCCGCTCGAGGCTCGCCGCCAGGCTCAGGAGGTCCTGTTCGACGAAGCCCGCCTCCGGCGTGACGCTCATGAGCCGGGGCTTCCCTTCCGTCAACGTACCTGTCTTGTCGACGACGAGCGTGTCGACCTTTCTGAGGATCTCGATGGCCTCGGCGTTCCGGAAGAGCACGCCCATCGTCGCGCCCCGGCCCGTGGCCACCATGATGGACATCGGGGTCGCGAGTCCAAGCGCGCAGGGACACGCGATGATCAACACCGCGACGGCGTTGATGAGCGCGTGCGCGAGTCGAGGCTCGGGACCGGCGATGGCCCACACCACAAACGTGATGATGGCGACGAGCACAACCGTGGGGACGAAGTAGCCGGACACGGCATCGGCCAGCTTCTGAATCGGCGCACGGCTGCGCTGCGCCTCAGCCACCATGGCCACGATGCGAGACAGCAGCGTGTCGGCGCCCACCTTTTCGGCCCGCATCACGAGGCTGCCCGTGCCGTTGATCGTGGCGCCGATGACACGGTCGCCAACCTGCTTTTCCACCGGGATGGGCTCGCCGGTCACCAGGGATTCGTCGACCGAGCTGTGGCCGTCCAGCACGACGCCGTCGACCGGCACCTTTTCGCCGGGACGCACGCGGAGCCGATCGCCGGCCTGCACATGCTCCAGCGGCACGTCCTCTTCGCTGCCATCGTCGCGAAGTCGGCGGGCTGACGTCGCGGCCATGCCGAGGAGTTTCCGGATTGCCGCGCTCGTCTGGCTGCGGGCGCGCAGCTCGAGCACCTGGCCGAGCAGAATGAGCGTGACGATGACGCCCGCGGCTTCGAAGTAGGCGGCCACTTCGCCGTGCTCTCGGAAGGAGGCGGGAAAGATCCCCGGCGCGAGCGCGGCGACCACGCTGTAGCCGTACGCGACGCTCACGCCGAGGCCGATGAGCGTGAACATGTTCAGGCTGTGATTGGCGAGCGACTGAACGGCGCGGACGTAGAAAGGCCAGGCCGCCCACACGCACACGGGGGTCGCGAGGGCGAGCTCCACGAGCATGCGTGTCCGCGACATGCCGCCGCCCGGGAACATCTCCCCCATGGCGAGGACGAACAGCGGGATCGTGAAGGCGGCCGCGAACCACAAGCGGCGCGTCATGTCGCGGAGCTCGGGGTTGTCCTCCTCCGCCGCTGCGGTCACCGTGCGCCGTTCGAGCGCCATGCCGCAGATCGGACAACTGCCCGCGCTGTCGCGCACGATCTCGGGGTGCATCGGGCAAGTCCAGGCGTCGTCCACTGGTGCGCCCACCGGTGGGCGGACCGCGGGGGCCGATGGCGTGGCGAGCTCGAGGGCCATCCCGCACGAAGGGCAAGAGCCCGGTTGTGACCGGCGCACCTCCGGATGCATCGGGCAGGTCCAATGCTCGCGCACCGACGAACGGGCCGATGGAGCGGACGATGGCGCGACCGGGGAGTGCAGGAGCGGACCAGCGGCGCTCCCCCCTCCGGCTTTCGGGCGCTGCACGAGCTGGACGGGCATCGGCACGGGTTTCTTGCCGGACAAGTAGTGGACCGGGTCGCTGCTGAACTTGCCCAGGCAGCCCACGCAGCAGAAGTAGTACGTCGTCCCCTGGTGGTCGAACCGATGTGGGCTCGTCGCGGCGACCTTCATGCCGCACACCGGATCGATGTGCGCGTCTGGCGCCGGTCCGGTCGAGGGTTCGTGCCCGGAATGGTTGTGATGTTCTTTCAACGCCCTGCTGCTGCCATCATACCGTCTTCCCTGTCTTCACTCTCCACGAGGGCCGACAGCCGAGGCCTTCGGGACGATAATAGCAGTGCGCGCGGCCGAAGCGCCCGCGTCAAGTTTGAGGAGACACGACATGAGCGACGCCGTCAAGTATCTGCTCGATGAGACGCACCTGCCGAAGCGCTGGTACAACTTGATGGCCGACCTGCCGTCGCCGCCGCCGCCGGTGCTTCATCCCGGCACGTTGAAGCCGATCGGCCCCGACGACCTCGCGCCGCTGTTCCCGATGTCGCTCATCATGCAGGAGGTGTCGACCGAGCGCGAGATCGACATTCCGGAACCGGTGCGGAACATCTACCGGCAGTGGCGTCCAAGCCCGCTCTTCCGGGCACGCCGCCTCGAGCACGCGCTGCAGACGCCGGCGCGTATCTACTACAAGTACGAGGGCGTCAGCCCGGCCGGCAGCCACAAGCCGAACACGGCGGTGGCGCAGGCGTTCTACAACAAGGAAGCTGGCGTCACGCGAATCACGACCGAGACCGGCGCGGGCCAGTGGGGATCGTCGCTCGCCCTCGCCGGATCGATTTTCGGCATCGAGATCCAGATCTTCATGGTGCGGATCTCCTACGACCAGAAGCCGTACCGCCGGGCGTTCATGGAAACGTTTGGCGCGCGCTGCATCGCGAGCCCGTCGATGGAAACCTCCTTCGGCCGCCAGGTGCTCGCCGCCTCGCCACAAAGCCCCGGCAGCCTGGGCATCGCCATCTCCGAGGCCGTGGAAGTGGCCGCCGGCCGCGACGATACGAAGTATGCGCTTGGCTCCGTGCTGAACCACGTGCTGCTGCACCAGACGGTCATCGGCCAGGAGGCCATCGCGCAGATGGATCTCGCCAACGACTACCCCGACATCGTCATCGGCTGCACGGGCGGCGGATCGAATTTCGCGGGCATCGCGTTTCCGTTCATCGGCGCGCAGCTTCGCGGCGGGAAGAAGGTGCGCGTGATTGCGGTCGAGCCGGCCGCCTGCCCGAGCCTGACGCGGGGGCAGTACGCGTACGACTTCGGCGATACCGGCCACATGACGCCGCTCGCGAGGATGTACACGTTGGGCTCCACGTTCATACCTCCCGGGTTCCATGCCGGCGGTCTCCGGTATCACGGCATGGCGCCGCTCGTGTCGCACATCAAGGAACTGGGATTGATCGAGGCGCGGGCGTATCACCAGATCGCGTGCTTCGACGCGGGCGTGTTTTTCGCGCGGCAGGAAGGCATCGTCCCTGCTCCCGAGGCCAACCACGCGGTGAAGGCGGCCATCGACGAGGCGGTCCTCTGCAAGGAACACGGGGCGGCCAAGACCATCCTGTTCAACCTGAGCGGTCACGGCCACTTCGACATGCAGGCGTATCAGGATTACTTCGACGGCAAGCTCTCGGATCAGAGTTACGACGAACGAGAGCTGGCGATGGCGCTTGCGGGATTGCCATCGGTTCCGGCGTGAGCCTGAGGTCGTCTTCTACCATCCGGATGGCGGTGGCTTGAGAATCCGACGGACGGGCTCGAGGTCATTCCCGAGGACGCGACCGCTCGAATGGCGGTATGATCCCGAAACCGCGCACGGGACGACCGCACGAAATTCCGGGTGGTTTTCGCCGGCGGAGCCGGCCTACTAGGAGCGTGTTCACGTTCCTCGGACACGCTCCTAGGTGAGGGCAGAAACGAGCGGACGGCAAATATCTGGATGGTTGAGCGCTAGGAACGGGTCCGAGAAATATGAACACGCTCCCGTGGCACATGACCCGGACGGGCTCCACAACGGAGGAAGCATGAGGCGAACAGTTTATCGGTGGGGGTTTCTCGTCACCGCCCTGGTGGGCCTGCTCATCTGGGCGACGCTGCCGACCGCCGGCCAGTCGCGCGCGAAAATCGGCGAGTGGACGACATACGGCGCCGATCTCGCCAACACGCGGTACTCGCCGCTCGATCAGGTCAGCGCCGACAATTTCAGCAAGCTGGAGATTGCCTGGCGGTTCAAGACCGACAGTCTGGGCCCGCGACCCGAGTACCAGTTCGAGTCGACGCCGCTGATGGTCGGTGGCGTCGTCTACTCGACGGCCGGCACCCGGCGGGCGGTCGTCGCGCTCGACGCGGCCACCGGCGAGCTGATGTGGATGCACAGCGAGCGCGAAGGGGATCGCGGCGAGGCGGCGCCCCGCCAGCTCTCGGGCCGCGGCCTCTCGTACTGGACCGACGGCCGCGAGGAGCGGATTCTCTACGTCACGCCGGGCTATCAGCTCGTCGCACTCAATGCCAGGACCGGCATCCCGGTCTCGACCTTCGGCAAGAGCGGCATCGTCGATCTGAAGCTGGACAACGATCAGGTGATGGACCTCGTCACCGGCGAGATTGGTCTGCACTCGGCGCCGATTGTCGCCGGGAACACCGTCATCATCGGCGCCGCGCACCTGTCGGGCGGTGTGCCGCGAGGCAAGAGCAACGAGAAGGGGTACGTCCGCGGATTCGACGTCAAGTCAGGCAAGCGGCTGTGGATCTTCCACACGATTCCGCGGCCCGGCGAGTACGGCAACGACACCTGGCTGAACGATTCGTGGTCGTACACGGGCAACACAGGTGTCTGGGGGCAGATCACGGTCGATGAAGAACTGGGGATGGCGTATCTGCCGGTCGAGGCGCCGACGGGCGACTACTATGGCGGTCATCGCCCGGGCAACAACCTGTTCGGCGAGAGCATCGTCGCGGTCGATCTGAAGAACGGTCAGCGGAAGTGGCACTATCAACTCGTGCACCACGGGATCTGGGACCACGACATCCCGTGCGCTTCGATACTCGCGGACATCACCGTCAACGGACGAACGATCAAGGCGCTCGCGCAGCCGACGAAAGAAGCGTTCCTCTTCGTCCTCGACCGGGTGACCGGAAAACCGATCTGGCCGATCGAAGAGCGGCCCGTCGAGAAGGGCGACGTCCCTGGAGAGTGGTACTCGCCGACGCAGCCATTCCCGCTCGATGCGCACGGTAATCTGTTCCAGTACGATCGGAATGGCTTCGCGCACGACGACCTGATCGACTTCACCCCCGAGCTCCGCGCCGAAGCGGAGAAGGTCATCTCGAGATACAAGATCGGGCCGATCTTCACGCCGCCCGTCGTCAGCAGGGCCGAAGGCCCGCTGGGGACGGTCCAGCTTGCGATCAATGGCGGCGGAACCGTGTGGGCCGGCGGATCCTACGATCCCGAGACGCACATCTTGTACGTCTATTCGCGCCGGTCGCCGGGCTCGCTCGGCCTCGTCAAACCGGACCCCTCGAAGAACGACATGAACTACGTCGCGGGCAGTGCGCTCACGGGCGCGCGGGCCGCGGTGCCGATGGGTGCGGCCCCTGGGAGGGCCCCGGTCACCGTCGCGACGGGGGCGCCCGCTGCCCCTGCGGCGCCTGCGGCCCCCGCTGGCGCAGGACGGGGCGGGGCCGGCGGCGGAGGACTCTCGGTTCAGGGCCTGCCGATCGTGAAGCCGCCGTACGGGAGCATCAGCGCCATCAGCCTGGACAGGGGCGAGATCGTGTGGCAGATCGCGCACGGCGACACGCTGGACAACGTTCGAAATCACCCCGCGCTGAAGGGGATCGACATCCCGCGCACGGGCCAGGCGGGCATCATCGGCACGCTGGTGACCAAGACGCTGGTCATCGCCGGCGAAGCGCAAGTGACGACGACGGCCGGCCATCCACGCGGCGCGCTGCTGCGCGCGTACGACAAGGCCACCGGCAAGGACGCCGGCGCCGTGCTCATGCCGGCGCAGCAGAGCGGATCGCCGATGACCTATCTGTTCAACGGCAAGCAGTACATCGTGGTGGCGATCGGCGGTGGGAACTATCCGGGCGAGCTGCTCGCGTTCCGCCTGCCCGAGTAGAGGTAGTACCACCGCGGCGCGCGCGCTGCGCCGGTCTGTAGTGCAGGACTTCAGTCCTGCCTACCGCGGCGCGCCTTGCGCCGGTCTGTAGTGCAGGACTTCAGTCCTGCCGACCGCGGCGCGCGTTGCGCCGGTCTGTAGTGCAGGACTTCAGTCCTGCCTACCGCGGCGCGCGTGAGCTCAGGACACGGATCCAGCTCATGGACACGCCGACGGCGTTCGGCACGCCGGCACGTCGAGCGCGAGATTTCGCGAAAAGAAGCCGCCCGGAATCAGCCGGAAGCCGACGTGCGCCGCCGGCATGATGGGCCATTCCTCGGGCCGGGGAATGTGCGTGATGCCCAGCGTGTACCAGACCACCACGTCCTGGTCGACGAGCGACTCGTCGTCGGCGACCCAACCTGGTCGACGAGCGACTCGTCGTCGGCGACCCAGCGCGGAAGACCGTCGCCTCAGGTGCTCTGGTTCGGATACGGCCCGGCCGCGTGCATCTCGCCGGCCTTGTAGCGCGTGGCCCAGAAATGGTTGTTGATGAACCCCGCGCGCTGCCGCACCGGCGAGGACGGCGCGACATGCGGCAACGCGTTACTGCCCGGCGGTCCATGAGGCGTCTACCGCGCTCCGGCATGGTGCACGGTCTTCGCGTTGACGATGCAGGCCCGCGGCGCCCTCGAAATCTGGGCGACTGGCCTTGTTAACCGCCAGGGCTTGCGCGCGTATTAGCTGGTATGACGAATCGTGCCCTCTGTGCCGGCCTTCTCGTTCTGGCGGTCGCGGTTCCGGCTTGGGCCCAGCAGGCGCCGGCCGCGCCGCGCCCGCCGGCCCAGCCGGCAGCACCCGATCAACGAGCCGCCCAGGTCGCGCCGCCGGGCGACGACCGAGGGGCGCAGGATACGCGCAACCGCCTGAGACAACTGCTGGACCAATATCCACCGTCGGTCCGGCAGGTCCTGCGCATCGATACCTCGCTGCTGACGCGCCCCGACTACCTGGCCACGTATCCTGCCCTCGCGTCGTTTCTGGAACAGCACCCGGAAGTCGCCCACAACCCCACGTATTTCGTCGGCGACGCGCCGGGCGGCGATTCACAGCCGGCCGATCCACGAACCGAGGCCATTCGAGCATGGAGGGGCTTCGCCGAAATGATTCCGGTGGTGGCCATCGTCTTCATCATCACGTCCGCGCTCGCCGGCCTCATTCGCACCCTCGTCGAGCATCGCCGGTGGCAACGCGCCGCGCGCATGCAAATGGATCTGCAGACGAAATTGGTCGACCGCTTCTCGGGCAGCGACGAGCTGCTCGCCTACGTCCAGTCGCCAGCCGGCCGAGGACTGACCGGGATTCAGGCGCCGACGCCCACTCCATCCGCGATTCCGAACATGATGGACGCCCCGTTGGGGCGCATCTTCTGGTCGCTTCAAGCCGGCATCGTCCTGGCCGCCACCGGCGTCGGGCTGATGTTTGTCGGAGGACGCATCACGTTCGACGAGCTGAGCCAGCCGCTGTCGGGCACCGGAATCCTTGCGCTCGCGGTCGGCGTCGGGTTCGTCGTCTCCGCCGGCGTATCCTATTTCATCGCTCAACGTCTGGACCTGGTCACGCCCCCGGGCCGGCGTGACCTCGGCCACGAGGCTCCCAGAACATGACACGACGGCTCCTCGTGCTCGCATTCCCATTCAACGATGCCGACGGCCCGAACGCCGCACCGCTCGATGGAACAGAGGATACGGCGCTGCTGATGGACGAGGAATCCTTCCGCGGCTTCTACGGACGGACCGCAACAATGCTCTGGGCGTACTTCTCGCGTGCGACGGGCGATCCGCACGCCGCGGACGATCTGCTGCAGGAGACCTACTATCGATTCCTGCGCGCATGTGTCGCGTTCGAAAGCGACGCGCACCGTCGCCACTACCTGTTTCGCATCGCCGCCAACCTGTTGAAGGACCGCGGCAGACGACCGCGACTGGACGACTCGCCGTTGCCAGACGAGGCGCTGCTGGCCGCGCCGGGCGACTTCGCGCAGGACACCGAGCGCCGCACGGACTTGCGGCGCGCGATGGCGAAGCTCAAGCCGCGGCAGCGCGACCTGCTCTGGCTGGCCTACGGACAGGGCGCGTCGCACGTGGAAATCGCGAGCGCGCTCGGCCTGAAGACCGACAGCATCAAGCCGCTGCTCTTCAGGGCGCGGCGCAAGCTTGCCGGGTTGCTGAGGCCCCGATCTCGATGAGGACCGAGGACATGAGGGAGCAGAGCGAAGACCGCTTTGAGTCCGAGATCATCGAGGCGATACGGCAGGACTACGCCGCGGCGCAGCAGGAGGCGCGCGTGCCGCCCGTGGAAGTGGTCTGGCTGCACGCCCAGGCGCGCGCTCGCGAAGAAGCCATGCGCAAGGCCATTCGCCCCGTGATCATCGGTCAGGCTGTCGGCGCCGCCGCGTTTGCAGGGCTTCTCATTTCGCTGGCCGGTCGTGTATCGCTGCCCGAGCCTCCACACGTGCCATTGATGCTGGTCGAGCTGGTGCTCGGCAGCTGGCTCGTGCTCGCCCCGATCGCCGTCTACCTCGCTTTCGCGCGCGACTGAGTCGGGCGGGATAGAATTGCGCCGTGGGGTCACCCCCGTCGGCGCTGGCGTCCTGGTCTCCAGAGCAGATCGCGCTCGGGCGGCGTTGGGTGAAGACATGGCAGGATGCCGCGCCGCTGCTGGAGCGAATCCGGCGGCAGGAACTGCGTGAGTTGGACGCGTACCGCGCCATTGCGCTCCTCTGCGGGCCGGCGGACTACCGAATGCCGCCTCGCGCACCGAAGCCCTCGTCTGGTCTGGTCGAACAGCAGCGCATCTTCCGAAGGATGCCGCGACGTGAATGAGGTCATCCGCGCGGCAGCCGAGCTCCAGACCGTTTGCGAGCACGAAGGCTGGCGGTTCTGTTTCATCGGCGGCCTCGCTGTCCAGCGCTGGGGTGAACCCCGCGAGACCGTGGACGTCGATCTCACACTCCTCACCGGGTTCGGCGACGAAGATCGATTCGTGTCGGCATTGGTCGCGCGTTTCGAGCCGCGCATCGACGAGGCGGCCGCCTTCGCGCGCGCGAACCGGGTGTTGCTGCTCCGAGCCCGTTCGGGGGTTGGACTTGACATCGCACTCGGAGGGCTGCCGTTCGAGGAGAGCGCCGTGAGCCGGTCGAGCCCGTTCATCTTCCCCCCCGATGTTTCGCTGCGCACGTGTTCGGCGGAGGACCTGATCGTGCTCAAGGCGTTCGCGGACCGGCCGAAGGACTGGGTCGACGTCGACGGCATCATCATCCGGCAGTCGGGACGCCTTGACTGGGCCTACGTGCGCACCCATCTCGCGCCATTGACGGAACTGAAGGAAGCTCCGGAGATCCTGGATCAGCTCGACCAACGGCGGTCGGCGCTGGACCGCTCTTAGAGCGAGGTCGACTTCGTGTGGACGCGCGTGACGCGGGCCGTGGGCATCGAGGTGAAAGCGTCGACAACGTAGCGACGCGAGTTCAGCGGGCCGCTGAAGGCCCTCATCGCCGACAAGGTCGTCGGTGCCGGCTTCGGCGTTTACACGGGGACCGCCGAGCTGAAGGACGGCCCGCTGCGCGTGCTCCCGCTGCAGACGTTCCTCCGGGAACTGGCGGCGGGCAGGGTGCTTCGCTGATAGCCCGTACGCACGGCGAGATCGCGCTCAGAACCTGTGTGTGTACAGAATCTTGGACGAGAGCCGCCGATCGAGCGTGTACCGCCGGCTGCTGAGCGGATCGTCCAGCCAATTGTGGATATAGACGAAGTAGAGATCGCTGCCCGGCTTGACCGTCCACCGGAACCGCGATTGCCACCCGATGACGGCGCTCTGCGAGTCGTACTGCACGTTGTTGACGAGCGCGATCCGCGGGTTGAACTGTGTCTCGGCGATCATTCGGTACAGCCGGGTGTAGAACCGCCCTTCAGCCAGCGACACGCGGTTCCACTCGTTGGTGAACGTAAACATCTGGCCTGGCGCGGCACGCAGGTTGGCGGTCAGGCCAAGCCGCAGCCGATCGCCGGAATAGAAGCTGCCCCATTCCGCCTGCGGCGAGAGCGCGAGCGGACGACGACTGGTCGTGCTTCCCTGGATTCGGTAGCGCGTGAAGCTGTACTCCTGCCCAACGGGCAGCGTCACCTCCGGGGCGATCCTGAAGCTCTCCTCGAGCCGTTCGTAGGTGGGCACGACGTGGAACTGAATCGAGTCCTGTGTGTGCAGATCGACTTCGAACGCCGTGACGTCGATCTCGCGCGTCAGCAGCCGGTTGTCGCGGGGGTCGAGGAACCAGTCCATCTCTCCCCCGAAATTGAACCGGCGGATCCAGGGATGCCGACTCGGCCGAGGCGTCCATTCAACCCGTGGATTGATGTTGCGAAAACCGGTCCGGCGAGTGAACCCGACCGCCGCGTCATAATTCTCCTGAATCTCCGTGTACGCGACTTGGGCGTTCAACGGGTCGTTCGGATATGAAAGCTCGACGCCGAACGCTGAGCTCTTGCCCGTATCGAGCGGGTTCGTCGCGTGCAGGAAGTAGCCGTTCGCATTCAAGTTCTCGGATCCGAGGAACCCCGAAGTCGCCAGCCTGAAATCGACACCGATGGTTTGACGGGTGTCGATGCTGCCTCCCCGAGTGTCGCGGAGCGTGTACAGGGCGCCCAGGTAGGATTCGCGCAGAATCCGGCGCTTGATTCGCATCACGGCAAAATCTTCGCCGAGGACGCCGCCTTCTTCTCCGGTTTGGACCTGGAGGACGCCGATGTCATAGGCGCCAGCCTGTCCGGTCAGTTTGCTGCCGACATTGATCCGCTGCGGAGCACCGCGTTCGTCGAGCCCGATCCGGCGGCTGAAGAACGGAATGAGATCGTCGCCGCCGCTCGCGAAGTCGAAGAAGAGCGATCCATCGAGGAAGAAATCGCGCTTTTCGGGGAACAAGAGCGAGAAGCGCGTGAGGTTGACCTGGCGCGCGTCAACTTCCGACTGCGCGAAGTCGGTGTTGACGGTGAGGTTGGCCCTGAGCTGCGGCGTCAGGTTGTAGAACAGGTCGACGCCGACATTCGCGTCGTTCGTCACGCTGGCGTCTCCACGTCCGGGGAACGATTCAGACGTGCCTACCACGTACGGCTTCACGTCGAGGCTATGACCCTGGGTGACGTTCCGGATGCCGGTGAGCAGCCCGGCATTGGCCATCCTGTTCAGCCCCTGGTTGCGCGGCCAGCCCATCCAGATGCTCACTTCGTTCTTGCGGGCAATCGTGCGCTGAAAGTTGACGCCCCAGCCGTCGCTGTCGGGATTGAAATTCATGGTCCGGAACGGAACTTCGATCTCGAGCGTCCATCCAATCTCGCTGCGGGTCGCTCGAGCGTCCCAGATCCCATCCCACTGCCGGTTGTTCGCGTTATTACCCCGCAGGGAGTCGGCCATCGAACCCAAGGGGTTCATCTCCCACCAGTAGGAGCTGCGGCCATCATTGAACGTGTCGATCGCCCACTGGAGCTTGTCGTCGGCCTGAAGAAATCCATCCCGACCCATCTGGTAGTAGATCAGCTTGTCCGGCTCCGAATCGAACAACGAGACACCCATGTACAGCTTCTCGGCGTTGTAGACGAAGCGGACCTCGGTCTGCTCGGTGGCAGGCTGGCCGTTGTTGGGATCCACCTGCATGAAATTGGTCGCCGGCACGGCGCGCATCCAGACATCTTCATCGAGCCGTCCGTCCAACGTCATTCTCTCGGTATCGGCCATCCGTACCGCCTCCATCGTCCGGCGTTGATTCGGCGACGTCGAGGCGCTGCCGGGCGGTACTTCTCGAGCCGCCGGCGGCGCCGCCGGACGCACGAGCGGACTCTGTACCGTCGTGGACTGTTCGGGAGCCAGCTGTTGCCCCTCGGCTGCCATGGTCGGGAGAACGGAAGCGAGCGTGAAGATGAAGGCGATTAGCCGGTATGTCACAGTGTCTAAGATTAGCGCAGGCAGGCTCGCCGACACCTGCCGGGGATTTCCGGGCCAGGCGTCGCGAGCCCGGCGTAAACCCATCGGCCGGATCGCGAAGGAAATGTCGGCGGAGCGCGGCGACTGATTTGCGAAGCGAGGACTCCTTTCGGATCACAAACCGATTGACGAGTGCCGGAAAAACTGGCAGAACGCCGCCGAATTTTCGCTGCCTTGCCGAAATCCCGACAAACAAGACCTGACATTCCCTCTTGTTGTTGAAAGATTGTGACACTTTGCCGATTTCTCATGGACTACGCGCCTGGGTTGAGAATTGCATGCCAACCGAGCGGTCGCTGTGCACATTTGCTCGAGGACTGGAGGACTCCTCGATGGTCATGAACTCACGAACCGCTGGAGTCGGGACTGGTGCTCTGCTGTTGGCGTTGTGGCTCGGTATGGGCACGCTGGCCGCCGAGCAGGCGAGCCCCCAGCCAGCCTCTGGGGTCACTCCTGCCACCTGCCTGACCTGCCACGACAGGGCGACGGAAACGCGGCTGCAGGAGTACCACAGCCAATGCCAATCCTGTCATTCGGGCGGGGCTGTCCACATCGAGGCGCCGGAGAAAAGCAACATCAGCCGGCCGGCGGCTACAGCGTGCCTCACGTGCCACGGGGCCACCATGAACGCCCGTTGGTCGTTCGGCCAGCACGCCAAGGCGGAGGTCGCATGCTCGAGTTGCCACACCATCCACGTCTCGCGCACACCGACAGGTCTCGAGGGACGCGGCAAACCGGTCGACCAGGCCTCCACGACGTGCGCTTCGTGCCACACCGATGTCATGGCCCGCTTCCGCCTGCCCTCGCACCATCCGGTCACCGAGGGCGCCATGTCGTGCACCAGTTGCCATGACCCGCATTCCGGCGATCGAACCTCGGTGCGCAGCGAGGTCGAGCGGTGCGGCTCGTGTCATCAGGCGCAGCGCACGCCGAAGGCCATCGTGCATCCGCCAGTTGCCGAAGCCTGCTCGACGTGTCACACGCCGCACGGTTCCCCGAACCGGCGCTTGCTGACCATGGCACAGCCAGCGCTGTGCATCCAGTGCCATTCGGTTGCCGACACTCGCCATGCCGTCGGGGCCGCCGCGCGTGGCGCGCTGGGCGGCGCGGTGCTCCGGCGGTGTGTCGCTTGCCACAAGGCGATTCACGGTGGGCAGATGGATCCGCACTTGCGCTACTAGTGGGAGTCCAAGACATGCGCCTCAATTCGCTCCTCAGTTCTGTTGCGCCGGCGCTGTCGGTGGCGCTCGTGTGGGCGTGCAGTGTCGCGCAGCCTCTATCGGCCCAGACCACGGCCCCCGCGCAGCCGACCGCGTCCTCGTCGACGGGTCCGACAGCGCAAGGGTCGCTGTGGCCTTCACTGTTGCTCAACAGCCTGTTCAGTGGTCCCTCCGACGATCTGACCCATTACCTCGAACGCTACGGCGTCCGCACCGGGTTCGGCAACGATCGCCGCGCCGCACTGTTCGCCGATGTCGCCGATATCTCGCTCGCCTATCACGACGGCCGACGTGACCTGTTCACGATCGAGCGTCGCGTCTGGTCCAGGTACAACCAGCGAGCGACCGCGCGCTTCGGCAGCGACCGCGTACGCGTGTCCGGCGGCTACGGCTATTTCGGCCAGGCGGCCAACGGACTCGACTACCTCTTTGCCCCATCGCTCGTGACCGGCGGCGTCGATCCGGCGTACACGGGCGGCAACGTCGGATACCTGGGCAAGTTCAACGACAACGTGGACGATGCACTGACGGCGACGACCCGAACGACCTACGGCGTGGCGTTCGAGATCAAGCCGGCGACTTTCAGCGACAAGGCGGTGGCAGCGGTGGCATTTCGGGGGCTCGAGCGATCGGGCCGTGTCTTCGAAAGTCTCAACATGGGCGGCGGTGATGTGCTCGGGACCGACGCCGACCGGCGGGCCAAGCTCCGGTGGCAGGGCTACGAATCGACCGTGGACGAGTCGACGAACGAGTTGGTGTTCAGTGCGGCCGTGCGGCCGACCAAGCAGGTCAACATCGAGTACGAGCTCGGGTACGAGCGCTTCCGCAACAACGCCCCCGTCTTGACCTTCACCGATCTCGCCGCCATTGCCGGCCTCCGTATCGTCGGCACGACGGCCGAGGCCGGCGCCGAGGGGGCCATCGCAGCGGCGGTGGCCGACTGGCCGCTGCATTTCCTGCCAGACAACAACATGCTCCGGCAATCGCTCAGCGCGGGGGCCGGCAACGACAAGGTCCTGGTCAGTGCCGGCACGGGCTGGAACATCCTGACGCAGCAGAGCTTCACCGGCGAGCAGCTCGCGGCCGGCTATCGCCAGGGCGACATCGAGTCGAATCAGGCCTTCGTGACCTTCGCGGCGCGCCCGAGGCCGGCGGTGCGGGTAGAGGGCTATGCGCGCCGGTCGGACACGAACCGCAAGATGGACCGTTTCCAGACGAAACTCCGCCTCAACGCGTTCACGCTCTGGACGTATGGCGTGGAGGCCGAGGTGCGGCCGGGCAATGGCGGTCTTGCCGTTACCCCTGGCTGGGGCAGGCGAACAGCCGACCGTGACATCGAATTCGACGACGTGCCGCAGCAACGCAGCCTGATCCGGACCGAGAGCTCGAGCGATGAGATCTTCTTGCGCACACGGTGGAAGCTCTCGCCCCGGTTGTCATTCCGCGCCACACCGTCGGTGCTGTGGGCCGACGAGACCGGCTACGTCAGTGAACCGGCGCGCGCGGCGAAGATGAATCTCGCGCTCTCATACAGCAGCACGGATGGAAGGGGCTCCGCGACGACCTTCTACACGATCCGGACGCGCCGCAACGACGACCTGTCATTCGTTGGCACCGACGGCAGGGCGGTCACCCAGGATGCACGGGGCTCGCTGCACCAGCTTGGCTTGGCTGGAGCGCTCACGCCAATCGAGACCACCAATGTCTACTGGAGCTACGCCTGGAGCCGTGACCAGTACAACGCGAATCTCATCAGCGCCACGACGCGCCGGTACGACCCCACCCCGGTGTTCTACTCGCGCGACGATCGGCAGACATATCTACTGGGCTCGCACACCTTCACGCTGGGCGCAGACTTCACGCCCGCCGGGCGGGGGGTGACCTGGGGTGCGTCGTACACCGCTGCGCGGACGGCTGGTGACACGGCGAGCGGCGGCGTCCTGTCGGTGCTCCCGACAGAGGATGGCCGAATCGAGAACTGGTACCAGACGGCCGCAGTGCGCGTCGAGCGTGACCTCGACTCGTCGCTCACAATTGGTGTGAGCTACCTGCTCGACTACTACAGCGACAGAAGCTATGCTGATCTGACCGGCGGCCTGAGTACCCTGCTCCTGGGCATCGGCTACCGGTTTTGAGACCGTTCACTCCGGGATGCGCGCGGGGACACGGTCGATTCGAGGCGTCCCTGCTCACGTCAAGCTTGACAGCACAAGTGGCTGGATCTCGTGTGTCGCTCGATTCGACGGGCAGCCTCCGACACTGACCCGCTCGGCATGGAGCAAGCGATCGTGCGCGTTCTCGGCGAACTGCCGGCAGTCGTGACCAGATTCCTGCCCAGTCATTGCGAGGTCGCGCGATGGCTCTCGGCACGGATTGGTTTCTCTTGGAAGCCCACGCGAGCCGCCCAGGCCGAGTGAAGCGAGGAATTGGCGGAGAGAGTGGGATTCGAACCCACGGTAGAGTTTCCCCTACACACGCTTTCCAAGCGTGCTCCTTCAACCACTCGGACATC
>MEKT01000183.1 GCA_001767435.1 Acidobacteria bacterium RIFCSPLOWO2_02_FULL_65_29
CGACCGCGGCGAGTATCGCGTGTGGGGCCTCAACCCCGGCCAGTACTACGTCAGCGCGACGATTCGCAATGTCAACAATCTTCCAGGCGGCCGCGGCGTGCCCGTTCCGCCTGGAGGCGGCGGACGCGGATTCGTCGCGCGCGGCGGCGCAGGCGGACCGGACGCCGCGCAGCTCGAGGCCGCGCTCGCCGCGCGCGGTCTCGGCAGCTTCGCGGGCGATCTGCTCGTCCAGGACGATCCCGGGCAGATGGCGTACGCGCCCACCTACTATCCCGGCGTGCCCTCTCCCGCCGACGCACAGGCCGTCACCGTCGGCCTCGGCGCCGAAGTGCTCGGCATCGACTTCAACGCGCTGCTCGTGCGCACGGGACGTGTGTCGGGCCACGTGACGAACGCCGACGGCGTGCCGCCGGCGGGCGGCAACGTGAACCTCACGCCCGATGTCGGCGTGGCCGGCCGAGGCGCCGCGCTCGGCGGCGGATACGGCAACCGTATCCAAGGCGACGGCGCGTTCGACATCCCCAACGTCCCGCCCGGCCGCTACATCCTTCGCGCGACGAGCGACGGCGGCCGAGGCCGGGGCGGACGCGGCCGCGGTGGCGCAGCGGGCGGCGGTGCGGCGGGCGGCGGCGAGCTCCCGCAGTTCGCGTCGCAGCCGCTCAGCGTCGACGGCGACATCAGCGGCGTGCTCGTCACGCTGGTGCCGGGCGCCACGCTGTCGGGCAACATCACGATCCAGGCGACGCAATCGGCGCTGCTGCCCGACGTCACGCAGTTCCGCATCTCGGCGCCGCCGACCGATCCATCTGACGCCCCGTTCCCACAGACCCAGGCGCGCGTCGATCAAGACGGCGCGTTCGCGCTCGACGGCGTGGCCGCGGGCCTCCATTGGATTCGCGCCCAGACGCCACGCGGCTGGACCCTGAAGTCGGTCGTCGTCGACGGGCGCGACGTGATCGACACGCCGCTCGATGTCCGCGGCGCGCAGCGCATCTCGGGCGTGAGCCTCGTCTTCACCGACAAGCTGTCGGAAATCAACGGCACGATCACGGACCAGGCAGGCACGCCAGTGACTGAATACACCGTGCTTGCCTTCCCCACCGACGCGACGCTCTGGCGGCCGCAGGCGCGGCAGATCATGACGACCAGGCCGGATCAGAACGGGAAGTTCCAGCTGCGAGGTCTGCCGCCCGACGACTACTTCCTGGCGGCGGTCGATCCCGAGGTGCAGGGGGAATGGTTCGAGCCCGCATTTCTCGACGAGCAGCGGCGCGGAGCCCTACGCGTCCGTCTCACCGAAGGGGACGTGAAGACGCAGGACATCAGGGTCACGAGTCGCTGACGGCGGAATTACAGAATTGCAGGATTGCAGGATTGCAGAATTACAGAAAGGATCTAACGGAACTTTTCACTTTCCGCCCTTCCTTTCTACAATTCTGTAATTCTGTAATTTCACCGCGATAGCCAGAATGTCGTCTTGATCGCGAATATATTGTCGCCCGCCGCCGACAAGGATCCGAACAGATCGCCCAGGCCCACGTGCTCTCCCTGCGGCTCCGAGCTCGCCCGGTTCTGCTGCCAGACCGCGTAGAGCGTGCTGCCCGGCCGCCATTCCCAGCGCAGTACCACGTTGCTGCGAAACGATCGCACATTGAAATCGCGATTGCTCAACGTGAACGCCGCTGCCCCGTCGGTGACCTGGCGGCTGCCGTCCGCCAGGCGCACGATCGTCGTCCCGTCGGTGCCGTACATGCGCAGGTCGCGGCCGCGCGACACCGCCAGCTCGCCGAACCCCCGGTACTGACCGCTCGCCGCGAAGGGTTCGGCGTAGACATCGAGGTTCAAGTCTGGCTTGAAGGTGTAGTTGAACCGAAACTGCGTGGACAGTGTCGTCCGGTCCACCAGTCCGAAAATGTACCGCCGGCCGTATGTCTCGGGACGGCCGCCCGTGAGCGTGGTCAGATACTGCCGGCCGATCGCTCCCTGGAAGAACGCATTCGTGCCTTCCTCGTTGGCGTACTCAGGCGAAACCGATAGCTGCACGGACGGCGACGGCCTGGCCGAGACGGTGCCGCTCGTGGCCCACGACTGTTCGCCGAACTCGTTCGCCCTGAGGTTGACGCTGCCGTTCCACCTGAGGCTCGAACCGCTGCTGTTGCGCAGCGAACTGCTGACATTCCATCCACGCGGGGCGCCCATCGCCGGGCCTCCGCGAGTCGTCTGGGGATCGAGTCCGCGGAGAAACCGCTGGACGTTGAGCGAGGTGACCCAAAAATTCCTGAACGTGAAGCTGTTGTTGCTGCCGAGGTTGTAGCGGAAGCCGAGGTCCTTGTCGAAGTACCAGGTATGGCTCATGTTCACCTGGAGCGAGTACGCGCGGAGGACGCGACCCGGCCGCGTCTCGCGGTACGTGAGGCGCGGTCCGCCCATGAAGTCGCCGGCGTAGTTCAGGAGTCCGAATTCGAGCAGGTCGAGCTCGGGCGACTCGATCATGAGGTTGTAGTTCCAGAGCCAGTGACGGCCGGCCACCTTTCCGACATCGCTCCGCAAGGCCGCGCCGCTGAACGACCGGCGCGTGGGGTCCAGCCGGATCGTCGGCTGGTCGAGACGCTGGAGGAAATGAGCATTCGCCCGCTGTATGCGCTCGACCGCGGCGGGCTCGCCATCCTGATACGTGAGACCGAGGTTGAACGAGGCCTCGTAGGTCCGATCCCTGAACCGGAGACGGGCATCGACGCCTCCGGTGACGGCGTTGCGAACGGCCAGCGCCGCCAGGGGCTCCGAGGCGGCAAGGTCGCGGTGCACGAGCGTCATCTGGGCCCCCACAGTCGACCCTTCCGCGCCGAATTCCTGAATCACACGTCCGACGCCCCACAGCGCTCGCGCTGCGACCTTTGTTTCCGAACGGGTGCCGGCGGTCGAGGTCTTGGCGTATTCCTCGTCCGTCAGGGCCCCGAGGAAACCGACTGACGTGCCGGATTTCAGTCGCCCGGTCAGCTTGGCTGCCCCGAGAATCGTGCTCGTGTCCGGATAACCGACGTAGTCGCCCGACGCGGGTCCGGTGGGGCGGGCCCCGACGCGGCGCGAGTAGTAGCTGCGCGTCCCCTGCGTCTCGAGGAGATTGTTGCCTTCGATGAAGAACGGCCGCCGCTCGTCGAAACTCGTCTCGAAGACGCTGAGGTTGACCTCGGCCGGATCGGCCTCGATCTGCCCGAAGTCGGGGTTGAACGTCGCCTCGAGCGTGAGGTTCGATCCGATGCCGGCCTTCATGTCCGCACCGACGCGTCCACTCCCGTTCAGCCTGCTGAGGAACGGATTGTTCGGATCGCGATTGCCCGTCGTGCGCGACGAGGTGGTGATGTACGGCAGCAGCTCCAGACGCGTCCTGGGCTGCACGCCATCGATGCCCCGCAGGTCGCCGAACCGCGACGCCCAGCCGCGCTCGGTGCGGCCGACCACGACCCAAAAGTCCTCTTCGTTCAGCTCCGGCCGCCACCGCTTCACGTTGAGGCCCCAGATTCGATCGGCCCGATCGTTGAACCGGAGCTGGGAGAAGGGCAACCACAACTCGGCGCTCCACCCCGTGCCGTCTTCACTGGTCTTGGCCTCCCACACGGGATCGAACTGTGAATCCGTGTCGTTCTCGTTGTCG
Source organism: Acidobacteria bacterium RIFCSPLOWO2_02_FULL_65_29 (assembly GCA_001767435.1). GTDB lineage: Bacteria > Acidobacteriota > Vicinamibacteria > Vicinamibacterales > CAVVIG01 > 2-02-FULL-65-29. Next base: position 3,653 of record MEKT01000183.1, read on the forward strand.
GTCGGATGATAGTGATCGAGCCGGACGCCGGACGCGGTGACGCCGAACATGTAGGCCGTCCGCCGATCGAGGTAGGTGTCGAGCTCGATCTGAAGGTACTCGGCCTGGTCGCCCTCGTCTCGACGACTCATGGGCGCCTGCATCGGCGTGCCAGGCGAGCGCCGCATGCGGGCGCCGACCCAGAGCGCGGTCTCGTCGTACAGGAACCGCACCTCCATGGCGTCGCTTGGCGCGGCGCCTTCGACAGGTTCCGCCTGGGTGAAGTCGGTGATGGCGGCGGCGCTGCTCCAGACCTGCTCGTCCAGGTGGCCATCGAGGCGGACGGCGCCTGGCGCCATGCGCGTCGCGTGCGCCTGCTTGCGGCCCTCGACCGGCTTGTCCTGAGCGCGGAGCTCCGCCGCATCAAGGACACAGAGGACAAGGACAGGGAAAGCGATCCGGAACCTATGAGAGCGCAAAGTGATGAAGCCGGCAAGATCGTAGCACGGCTATCAGCGATCGGCTATCAGCTGTCCCAGAGGAATTGCAGCACGCTGATCGCGGCCACCGGCACGGCGTCGGCGCGCAGCGTTCTCGGCCCGAGCGTGATCAGTCGGACGCCCCGCGCGCGCGCCGAGGTCCATTCCTCCTCGACCCATCCGCCCTCGGGGCCGATCAAGACGGCCGCATCCTGTGGCGGCGGAACGGTCCGGAGCGCCGCAAGCGGCTCCGCCAGGGCGCCGGCCGACGGCTCGACGAACATCACGCTGAGGGCGGGCTGGGGGTCGTCCAGATACGACTCGAGCGTGAGCGGCGTGCGGATCTCGGGCAGCACGGCACGGCCCGACTGCTTGGCCGACGCCAGCGCCACGCGGCGCCACCGATCGAGGCGCGCGCCCCTGACGAGCGCGGCCACGGTCGATTCGGTGCGCTTCGTCACCAGCGGCTGAAGGGCCGCGACGCCCAGCATCACGGCGTCTCTCACGATGTCGTCCATCTTGTCGGCCTTGAGAACGGCCGGCGCCAGGACGAGCGGCACACTCGACTCGGCGACGGGATCGACACGCGAGAGCAGCTGCACGCGCACCTCGCGACGAGCGCCGCCGAGCACCCGCGCGAGAAATTCTCGGCCTCGGCCGTCGAAGACCGACACGGTGTCTCCGGCACCGAGCCGCAGCACGCGTGTGAGGTGTTCGCCCTCCTCCTTCGGCAGGACCACGCTGTCGTCACCGGGATCGAGCGCCGGCGCGAAAAACCTGTGCACGGAAAGCAGTATACCGAACGCAGCACGTTCGTCCGCGAGGCGGTCTGCTATACTCGCGTCGGTGTTTTTCCGCGGTCAGATCATCGGGAAATACAAGATCCTCTCGACGATTGGCAGTGGAGGCTTCGGCACGGTGTACCTGGCCGAAGACACCTGGATCGACAAGAAGGTCGCGCTCAAGGTTCCCCACAAGCAAAACCTCGACTTCGGCGAGCTGCTGCGCGAGCCCCGTCTCCTCGCGACGCTGAATCACCCGAACATCGTCGCCATCCTGACAGCCGAGAAACAGGAGAACGTCTTCTTCATCGTCATGGAGTTCGTGCCCGGCGAGACGCTCGAAGCGATCATCGCGCGAGAGGGCGCCCTCGACCTGGCTGTCGGACTCGACTACATCTGCCAGATCTGCAACGCCGTCGATCACGCCCATCGCCACGGCGTGCTCCACCGCGACCTCCGGCCGTCCAACGTGATCGTCACCGACCACGGGTTGCTCAAGGTCGCGGACTTTGGCACCTCGCGCTTTCTCGAGATCGCCGCGCACGGCACGACGGTCATCGGCAGCCCTCCCTACATGGCGCCCGAACAGTTCAGCGGCAAGGCCGTGTTCGCGAGCGACCTCTACTCACTCGGCGTCACCATGTTTCAGATGCTCACCGGCGTGCTGCCCTACGATACGCCCGCGCCCGCAGACCTCGAGCGGCTGCAGCGCGGTGAGCTCCTGACAGCTCCACGGCTCAAGAATCCGAAGATTCCCAAAGCCATCAACGACATCGTCCTCAAGGCGATGGCGCCCGATATTCCCGCGCGGTATCAGCGCGCCGGCGACCTGCTGAGCGATGTGCTGGGGTTTCGGGACTCGAGCGCGCGCCCGGCGCGCACGACGCCGCCCGGCGCGTCCGACGAAGCGCAGGACATTCAGAGCCGGCTCAAGGCGCGCGAGCCGCCGATGCCGCGCTTCTGCTGGCACTGCCGAAAACCTCTGCACGCGCGCTCGGACCGCTGCCCATTCTGCGGAGAGGCCCAGTGATCGTCGCATCGGGTAATTGGATCATCGGGTAATCGGGTAATGGCTCGTCGAATCATGGCAAAACCATGAAGGGCTTCATGACGTCGATGTCGCAATCAATTACCCGATTACCCAATTACCCGAGTACCCGAGTACCAGATGCACTAGAATCAGCGTAAGGAGTGAGACGGCAATGGGTTTCTCGGGCACGGGCAAGATCTGGATGAACGGCAAGCTGGTGGAGTGGAAGGACGCGACGATTCACATCGCCACGCACGTCATCCACTACGGGAGCGGGGTGTTCGAAGGCGCGCGGTGCTACAAGACGCGCAGGGGTTCGGCGTGCTTCCGGCTCGACGAGCACATGCAGCGGCTGATGAACTCGGCCAAGATCTACCGCATGGCGTACCCGCTGGATCTCGCCGGCTGGCGCCACGCGGTCCTCGAGACGATTCGCGCCAACGAGATGAAGGCGTGCTACATCCGCCCGCTCGTCTACCGGGGGTACGAGACGCTCGGCGTCAACCCGCTCGGCAACCCCGTGGACGCCGCCATCATGGTCTGGGAATGGGGCGCCTATCTGGGCGCGGACGCCCTCGAGCAGGGCGTCGACATGAAGGTCTCGAGCTGGTCGCGCATGGCGCCCAACACGCTGCCGGCGATGTCGAAGTGCACGGCGAACTACGCCAACTCGCAGCTGATCAAGATGGAGGCGCTCGCCGACGGCTACTCCGAGGGCATCGCGCTCGACGTGTTCGGCAACATCAGCGAAGGCAGCGGCCAGAACATCTTCATCGTGCGGGACGGCTCGATTCTGACGCCGCCGATTTCCGCGTCGATCCTCGGTGGCATCACGCGCGATTCGGTCATGACGCTGGCCAGGGAGCTCGGCTTCCCGGTCATCGAGACCGATCTCCCGCGCGAGTCGCTGTACATCGCCGACGAAGTGTTCTGCGCCGGCACGGCCGTCGAGGTGACACCCATCAAGTCGATCGACAAGATCACGATTGGCTCGGGCCGCCGCGGCCCGATCACCGAGGCGCTGCAGCGCGCCTTCTTCGACATCGTCACTGGCGAGGCGGCCGATACCCACGGCTGGCTGACGTACGTGTACCCTGATGAGGCCGCGTTCCGAACTCGTGACGCGGCCTCAGGAGCCGTTGTCAGGGCATAGAGCTGAGGTCTGAGGGCTAAGGGAGGCACCGCCCTTTGCCCTTTGCCCTTTGCCCTTTGCCCTTTGCCCTTTACTCTTAGTCATATGCATGTCAACGATCTGCTGAAAATCGCCGTCGACAACAGCGCCTCCGACCTGCACCTCAAAGTCGGCAGCTATCCGATGATGCGCGTGCGCGGCGACCTGGCCCCGGCGAGCGAGGAGAAGCGCCTCGATCACGAGGACGTCGTCGCGATGAGCGCCGCCATCATGTCCGTGTCGCAGCGCCAGAGATTCAAGGACGCGCAGGAAGTGGACCTGGCCTACAGCGTCGCCGGACTGGGGCGCTTCCGCGTCAACGTCTTCCAGCAGCGCGGCACGATCGGCCTGGTCCTCCGCGTCATTCCGATGCAGATCCGGACCATCGACGAGTTGCAGCTCCCGCAAGTCCTGAAGAAGATCGCGCTCGAAGAACGCGGCCTCGTGCTCGTCACCGGCACCACGGGCAGCGGCAAGAGCACGTCGCTCGCGGCGATCATCGACTTCATGAACGGTCAACGCTGCTCCCACATCATGACGGTCGAGGATCCGATCGAATTCCTGCACCGCGACCAGCGGTCGATCGTGAACCAGCGCGAGGTGTCGGTCGACACCCGGTCCTTCGCGCAGGCCCTGCGCAGCGCCCTGCGGCAGGATCCCGACGTCATTCTCGTCGGCGAGATGCGCGACTTCGAGACGATTGAGACCGGCCTGCTCGCCGCCGAAACCGGACACCTCGTGCTGTCCACGCTCCACACGCTCGATGCGACCGAGACCATCAACCGCATCATCGCCGTCTTCCCGCCCCACCAACAGAAGCAGGTCCGCCTGCAGCTGGCCGCGGTACTCAGGGCCGTGATCTCTCAGCGCCTGATCCCGAGGCTCGACGGCAAGGGCCGCGCGCCGGCCGTCGAAGTGATGATGAGCACGCCCTTCATCCGCGACTGCATCGTGGACAAGGAAAAGACCCACCAGATTCCGGGCGCGATTGCCGCTGGCACGTCGCAGTACGGCATGCAGACGTTCGATCAGTCGATCTTCAGCCTGTTCGAGCAGCGCCTCGTGTCCTACGAGGAGGCGCTCCGCTGGGCGAGCAACGTCGACGAGTTCAAGCTGCGCGTGCAAGGCATCTCCACGACATCCGACCTCAGCCGCGACCAGATGGCCAAGACCGTCGTCGGCGGAAAGCCGGAGATCACACGTTTCGGATAGGCTTTGGGCTTTGGGCTTTGGGCTTTGGCCAGAGCCAAGAGCCTGTTGGAATATTCCCAGAGCCAACAGCAAAAAGCTGTTCCCAGTCTGGATCCAAAGCCTGGCATGTCTTCCTGTTACATCGATGGGTTGAAAATGCTCGCCAGGCGCGAGCTGTCGGAAGCGCAGATCCGCCAGCGCCTCGCGCGCCGCGGGCACGACGAGGACGCGATAGACGACGCCGTGGCGCGCCTCAAGACGGAGCGCGCGATCGACGATGCGCGGGTAGCGGAGGCGATCGCGCGGACGGAAACCGCGGTCAAGCGGCGCGGGAAGCTGCGCGTGACGCGGCAGATCGAGAGCGCGGGCATCGCGCGAGAGACAGCCCGCCACGCGGTCGACCACGTGTTTGCGGATGTGGACGCGGTCGCGCTCCTCGGGGCGGCCCTGGCGAAGCGTCTGCGAGCAGAGATGTCGATCCGCAACGACAAGGAATTCCAGCGCCTGTATCGATACTTGATCGGGCAAGGCTTCGAGCCCGATCAGGTCATGATCGCGCTCGAAGCCCGGCGACGACGCCAGGCGGTCTGAAGACCTGCCGACTTCGCAAAATAGCCCGCGAAAATCGCCACCACTCCTATTTCTTCGCGACTTCCCAGAGCGCCAGCGCCGCGCCTGTCGGATCGATGAAGACGCTGAAGGATCCCATCCCCGGAATCGCCGTCACGTCCTGCATGACCTTCGCGCCGAGCGACGTGGCTTTCGCGGTCGCCGCCTTGATGTCGTCCACTTGCACGTACGCCAGCCACGACGACGGCGCGTCTGGCACCGGGTGCTTCTGCATGCCGCCGCCCGTGCCTTCGCCCGGCTTGACCATCGTGTAGGTCATGCCCGGGCCCATCGGCACGTCCTCGAGCGTCCACCCGAACAGCTTTCCGTAAAACGCCTTGGCCTTGTTGATGTCGGTCGTGTTCAGCTCGACGTGCACAAACGGGTTCGCCATTGCTCTCTCTCCTTGCCCGCACCGTGGGGCTCCGTCAAAAACAGCTATTCTAGACCCAGATGCCGATGACGTCGAATGACATTCGCGCCTCGTTCCTGAGCTTCTTCGAGCAGAACGGCCACCGCGTGGTGTCGAGCTCGCCGCTCGTCCCAAGCGACGACCCGACGCTGCTCTTCACAAACGCCGGCATGAACCAGTTCAAGGATGTGTTCCTCGGCCGGGAAGTACGCGAGTACACGCGCGCGGCGACCTCGCAGAAGGTGATGCGCGTCAGCGGCAAGCACAACGACCTCGACACCGTCGGGCCCTCGCTCAGACACCACACGTTCTTCGAGATGCTCGGCAATTTCTCCTTTGGGGACTACTTCAAGGCGGACGCCCTGCAGTTCGCCTGGAGGCTCCTGACCGAGGTCTGGAGGATGCCGCCGGATCGCCTGGTGGTGTCGATCTTCAAGGGCGAGCACGGCATCCCGCGCGACGACGAGGCGTACGACATCTGGAGAAGGTTCGTCCCTGCCGATCGCATCCTCGAGCTCGGCTCCGACGACAACTTCTGGCAGATGGGCGACACGGGGCCCTGCGGCCGCTGCTCGGAGATCTACTACGTGCGCGGGGCCGGGGCGGATCCGGACATCGAAATCTGGAACAACGTCTTCATGGAGTTCGAGCGGAGCGCCGGCGGGGTGCTGTCGCCCCTGCCCGCTCCGTCGATCGACACCGGCATGGGACTCGAGCGCATTACATCGGTGATGCAAGACAAGGAATCGAACTACGACACCGACCTCTTCACGCCGCTTCTGGCGCGCATCGGCGAGCTGGCCGGCAAGAAGTACGGCGCCGACCCCACCACCGACGTCTCGATGCGGGTCGTCGCCGATCACAGCCGATCGACAACGTTCCTGATTGCGGATGGCGTGATTCCGTCCAATGAGTGGCGCGGGTACGTACTGCGCAAGATCATGCGGCGCGCCATGCGCCACGGCAAGCATCTCGGGATGACCGAGCCGTTCCTGCACTCGCTGGTGGCGGTGCTCGCGCGCGAGATGGGCGACGCGTATCCCGAGCTCCGAATCGGCCGCGAGATGATCGAGACGACGATTCTCGCGGAAGAACACCGCTTCGACACGGTGCTCACCGACGGCCTGCCTCGGCTCGAAGGCGAGATCGCGAAGGCCATCGAGAGCCAGACGCGCGTCCTGCCGGGCGAGGCGGCGTTTCGCCTGTACGACACATTCGGCATTCCGTACGATTTCATCGAAGACACGGCGGCCACACGCGGCGTGACCGTAGACAAGGCGACGTTCGACGCGGCGATGAAGGGCCAGCGCGACAAGGGACGCGCCGGCAGCGGGTTCAAAGACGGCGCGAAGAAAGCCGACCAGTTCGCGATCGGCGATGAGTCGCCGCTGAAGGACGCTGGCGACGTGTTCGAGGGTTACACGAGCACGCGGGTGGCCGGTGTCCCCGTGGTGGCCCTCTTCGACGAAGCGCGCAAGCCGGTCGACGCGCTCGCGGCCGCCTCGCGCGGCTACGTGGCGCTGGCCCGAACACCCTTCTACCTCGAGGCCGGCGGCCAAGTGTCGGACTCCGGCCGCCTCTTCAGCGAACCGAGCGGCGCGACAGCCGAGGTCGAGGACCTCGCGCGCATCGGCGCTGGCCTGCCCCGCGCGCATCGGATCCGCGTCACCGCCGGCTCCCTCCACCTCCGCGACATCGTCACCGCGGAAGTCGACGTGCCGCTGCGCGACGCGACACGGCGCAATCACACGGCCACGCACCTTCTGCACGCGGCGCTGCGCCAGGTACTGGGCACGCACGTGAAGCAGGCTGGCTCGCTCGTGGCGCCCGATCGCCTCCGCTTCGACTTCGTGCATGTCCAGGCGCTGACGCCCGGCGAGCGCGACCGGATCGAGCGCATCGTCAACGAGCAGATTCTGATGAACGCGACGGTGACCACCGACGTGCGATCGACCGCCGACGCCATTGCCGCCGGCGCCATGGCGCTCTTCGGCGAGAAGTACGGCGACAAGGTGCGCGTCGTGAGCGTGCCTGGTTTCAGCGCGGAGCTCTGCGGGGGCACGCATGTCCGCGCGACCGGCGACATCGGGCTCTTCGCCATCGTCTCCGAGAGCGGCATCGCCGCGGGGGTGCGCCGCCTCGAAGCGATCACCGGCTTGGGAGCCGTGGCCTGGGCGCAGGAGCAGCGCGCCGCACTCCATCACGTCCTGGACGCGCTTCACGTCGGCAAGGATCAGGCCCAGGCCGTCGACGCCATCGAGAAGATGCAGGGCGAGATCAAGCGGCTGTCGCGCGAGGTGTCGCAGCTCAAGACGAAGCTCGCGATGGCCGGCCGCGCCGGCCCTGTGGACGACGTTGGCGACGATGGCGCGATCGACGTGGCCGGTGTGCGGCTGGCGCGCCGCAAGGTCCAGGACCTGGACAAGAATGCGCTGCGCGGGCTCGCCGATTCCCTGAAAGCAAGGATCACGAGCGGCGTCGTCGTGCTCGCGTCGGCGAGCGACGGCAAGGTACAGATTGTGGTCGCCGTGACGCCCGATCTCACGGGCCGCATCAAAGCGGGTCAGGTCGTGAAAGAGCTCGCGCCGATAGTGGGTGGGGGGGGAGGGGGCCGGCCGGATTTCGCCGAGGCGGGCGGGAAGCAGCCGGAGAAGATCGACGAAATGCTCGAGGCGTCGCGGGCAATCGTGGAGAAATTGCTCAACACTCCATAGGCTTTTGGCTCTGGGCTTTAGGCTTTGGCCTCCAGCCTCCAGCCTCTAGCAAAGGGCAAAGGGCAGAGGGCAAAGGGCACTGCAGTTATGCGCAGTCGAGCCGATAACTCATGCACGGGTTGTTCCCTCGGACGGCCGCAGTGTAAGCTGTTGACTATCAAGCGCATGCTGATTCGCACACTTGCGGCATGGGTGCTCCTGGCAGGGGTCGCGGCTCCCGCCAGCGCTCAGCGGATCTACACGTGGCACGACGAGAACGGCAACCTCGTCCTCTCGAACATGCAGCGGCCTCCGCAAGGCGCCAGCGTTCGGTCCTTCGCGATCGGCGGCGACAGCAGCATCAAGACGACGTCTCGCGCGGTCCCGACCAGAATCGCGCTGTACGACGACTTGATAGCCCAGCACGCGCAGCTCAACGGTCTCCGAGCCGATCTCGTGCGCGCCGTCGTGCAGGTCGAGTCGGGGTTCAATCCCAACGCGCGTTCGCCCAAGGGCGCCAAAGGCCTCATGCAGCTGATGCCGGCGACCGCCAAAGAGTTCGGCGTGACCAATCCGTACAACGCGGTCGACAACGTGCGGGCGGGCACGGCCTACCTGCGCCAGCTCCTGGATCGTTACGACAACAACGAGGAGCTCGCGTTGGCCGCGTACAACGCGGGACCGGGCGCCGTGGACAAGTACGGGGAGAGCGTGCCGCCCTATCGGGAGACGCGAAACTACGTGTCGAAGATCGAACGGATTGCTGGCGTGAAACAGCTGCCGGGCACGCAGATCTATCAAGTCACCAAGATCGTCGATGGCCGCCCGATCGTGTACTACACGGATAAGAAGCCTGAATAGTCGTTAGTCGATAGTCGATAGTCGTGAGTCGGTCCGCTTCTTCGTCCCGAGCCTCTAGTCCCCAGCCCCTGTCCCTGTGCTAGCATTAGAGGTTCTGGAGGTAGAGACGTCAGTGGCATCACATGAATCGGCGGTCAAGGCGCACCGGCAGAGCCTGAAGCACCGGGAACACAACCGGCAGTTCCGCGCCCGGCTGCGCAACGCGCTCAAGGCCATTCGCTCGGCGATCGACGGCAACGATCTGGACGGCGCGAAGAAAGCGCTCAGGGATACCGTCTCGCTGATCGACCGGATGGCGGGTAAAGGGATCATTCACAAGAACGCGGCCGGCCGGTATAAGGCGCGCATCGCGGCGCGGATGGCCGCGAAGTCCAAGGCCGCGTAGGGCGGGTCCAAAGGACCCGGCCTGCTGCGCTACCAGCGTCCCGGCACGCGCCCCCTCCCCGAACACAACTCCACCACCAAACGCTCGAGCAGCACCTGCGGCGCGCCGGCCGAACGCTTGAGGTCCAGATCGGTCCTGAAGAGCGCCTCGATGGCAGGCCGCACGCCGGTTGGTGCGAGCATCTGAAACTTTGTCCGCACCAGCCAGCCGAGTTGACCGAGGATCTTTTCCGGCGCGGCTCCCGCGTCGAGCATCAGCGCGAGCTGCCGCAGCGCGGACGCCCCGTCGCCGGCCTCGATCGCATTGGTCATCGCCCAATCGTCTTGCAGCGCGGCCGGCCCCACCACCTGCCGCACGTCGTCCAGCGTGATCGACTGCTGACCGAGCGCGTAGAGCAGGAGACGCTCGACGTCGTTTCGCAACCGCTTGACGTCGGTGCCCGATCGATCGGCGAGCAGCCGCGATGCGGCGGCGTCGATCTGGGCGCCCCCCGCCGCCACGCGATTGCGGATCCACCGCTCGGCGTCAGCCACGTTCTCGAGCACACCGCATTCGACAAGCGTCGCCTGCTTGGCGAGCAGCTTGTACATTCGGCTTCGCTTGTCGAGGGAGCCGGTCACCAGGACGAGGGTGGTCTGCGGCTCCGGAGCCCTCAGCAGCGCCGCCAGTTCGTCGAGTGCCCTCGTCGCCGCCTCGCTTTCGCGCTTGGGCACGATCAATTGGTCGGCCTGAAAGACCATCACCACACGGCGTCGGGCCATCATCGGCAGCGTCCGGACGGCGCCGACGAGCGATGCCACGGCCGTGGCCAGCTTGTCGCCCGACGTCGCGTCGCCCGCATGAATGCGATCGACGTTGAACGCGCGCAGGCCCTCCTCGACGAGCTCCTCGAACTCGTGAGCAAGCGCCGACTTCTCGACCTCGTCCTCGCCCTGGAGGAGATAGATGGGATCGGCGTCGCCAGAGCTGATCTGCTCGCGGACCGCCGCAGCGGTGATCTGTGGCATGTGCAATTAAGAATTAAGAATTAAGAATTAAGAAGTAAGAATTCGCGATCGAGCATTTGAGAATCGAACACGCATTCTTGACACGCATTCTTAATTCTGAATTCCTACTTCTTAATTTCAGAACGCCTCCAATATCGCGCTCACAATGGTCCGCGCGAACTCGCTGCTCATGCGCTCCAGCGCATCGCGGTCCTGGTCGAAGAACGCCGACGGATCGAGCGCGTTCGTGCCGCTCTGCGCTTCGTACTCCTGCCTGAATGCGAGGCCCGGATTCTCCCAGAGCACCTTGTTCTCGCGTACGTCGCGCAGCTCCACGCGCGCGATCACGGTCAGGATGTAACGCGACGCGATCTGTTGCGTCGTGAAGCTGGTCGGCGTCAAGCTCGCCGACACGACCTCGCCCGTCAGGAGTGCGTCCACGCCGGTCGATTCGGGCAGAATCCGGTACCGGCCCCGGCCGATGAACTCGGCCCGCACCTTCTGCGTCAGCTGCGTCTCGAGGTTGAACACCGTCGTCCGATTGATGAAGTCAGGGACGCCAATGGCCTGGATATAGGACGGCAGAAAGGAGCCCTGGCCGGCGAGGGCGTAGCCGCACCCGGCAGTCGATCCACCACCAAGGACACACAGGACACCAAGGATCATTCTCGACATGCTGCTGGCTTCGCGAAGCATCTTGATCAAAGCCTCTGTGTCCTTCGTGTCCTTGGTGGTGGCTCGCGCAGCTATCCAGCGACGATACTCACCAACGGTCCCTTCGCCACAAGCACCTTCCGGATCGTCTTGCCGGCGGTATGCACCTGCACGGCCGGATCGGCCAGCGCGCGCTCGCACAGCTGATCATCGGAGAGCCCCGCCGGCACGGTCAGCCGCGCGCGCACCTTGCCGTTGACCTGCACCGGCACGACCACTTCCTCGGCCTTCGCCACCTCGGCGTCGAACGCCGGCCAGGCAGCCCGCGTGAGGCCCCCTTTGTGGCCCAGCATCTCCCACAGCTCCTCGGCTGTGTGCGGCGCGAAGGGCGAGATCATGACGACGAGCGCGTCGATGGCTTCGCGCATCACAACCACCGTCTCGGGCCGCTCGATGCGCGCGGATGGCTGCACGGCGCGGGTCGGCGGGCCGAGCGGCGTCGTCTCGCTGAACGCGTAGATCTGGTTCACGAGTTCCATCAGCGACGACACGGCGGTGTTCAGGTGCATCCGTTCTTCGATGTCTACCGTGGCGCGCCGAATCGTGTCGTGCGTTTTTCTGCGCAGCGCACGCTCGCCATCGTTGAAGGTCCCGGAAGCCGGTCCACTGCTTCCTCCGACGGCCGCCGCCCAGTGATCGACGATGCGCCAGACCCGGAAGAGGAAGCGAAAGCTGCCCTCGAGTCCGGCGTCGCTCCATTCCACTTCTTTTTCCGGCGGCGCGACGAACATCACGTAGAGCCTGAGCGCGTCGGCGCCGTACTTCTGCAGCATGTCGTCGGGATCGACGACGTTGCCCTTCGACTTGGACATCACGTCGCCGTTCTTGAGCACCATGCCCTGCGTGAGCAGGCGCGTGAACGGCTCGGCCCACGTCACCAGTCCGACGTCGCGGAGGACGCGAGTGAAGAAGCGCGAATACAACAGATGGAGAATCGCGTGCTCCACTCCCCCGCTGTAGAAATCCACCGGCATCCAATAGGCGGCAGCCTTCGGATCGAAGGGAAGGACGCTGTTGCCTGGATCGGTGAAGCGCAGGAAATACCACGACGAGTCCACGAAGGTATCCATCGTGTCGGTCTCGCGCCTGGCGGGGCCGCCACACGTCGGACACTGTGTGTTGACGAACTCCGGCACCTGCGCGAGCGGCGAATCGCCGCGGCCGCTGAAGGTCGCGATCTTCGGAAGCTCGACGGGCAGCTGGTCGTACGGCACGCCCTGGACGCCGTCCTTGTCGCAGTAGACCACCGGGATGGGAGTGCCCCAGTAGCGTTGCCGCGAAATGCCCCAGTCTTTGAGGCGCCATTGAACTTCGCCCGTGCCGATGCCTCGCTTCTCGGCGTCCGCGATCATCCGCGTGATGACGCCTGGCGCTTCCTGGCCGGAATACTCCGCCGAATCGACCAGTCTGCCGTAGTCGCTCGTCGCCTCGGATATTTCTACTCCGGGGGCCCCTTCCCCCCGGTCAGGCTTCGCGGGGACCCCAACGCCCCGCTCCGCCTCTATCGCAGAAGCCGCGCTGCGGGGCACAACCACGATCTTGATCGGCAGGCCGTACTTGCGTGCGAACTCGTAGTCGCGCTGGTCGTGGGCGGGCACGGCCATGATGGCGCCGGTGCCGTACTCGGCGAGTACGAAGTTGGCGACCCAGATCGGGACTTCCTTCCCGGTGAATGGGTTGACGGCCTTCCTGCCGGTGTCGAAGCCCTCTTTCTCGATTGCGCCAGTGAGCCGCGCTCCACGATCGAGCGCGCGGAACTGCTGAACACGCGCGCGGAAGGCCACAGGATCGGGGCTTTCGGCGGCAAACCGATCCACCATCGCGTGCTCGGGTGCGAGGAGCACGAAGGTGGCGCCGTAGATGGTGTCGATGCGCGTCGTGAAGATTGCTATGTCCAATCCGGGGGCCCCTGCCCCCCGGACCGATGTCTCAGACGCGCCCGCGACCGGGAATGTGAGCCGGGCCCCTTCCGAGCGGCCGATCCAGTTCCGCTGCATCACGACGACTTTTTCCGGCCAGGCAGCCAGGGTGTCGAGATCTTTCAACAGCTCCTCCGCGTAGGCGGTAATCCTGAAGAACCACTGCTCCAGATCTCGCATGACGACCGGGCTGCCGCAGCGCCAGCAGGCGCCCTCGACCACCTGCTCGTTGGCGAGCACGGTCTGGCAACTCGGGCACCAATTGACCGACGAGCGCCGGCGGTACGCGAGGCCACGCTCGAGCATCTTGAGGAAGATCCACTGGTTGAACTTGTAGTACTCGGGCAGGCACGTCGCGATCTCGCGTCCCCACGCATAGCTGATCCCGAGGCGCTGGAGCTGACCCTTCATGTGGGCGATGTTATCGAGCGTGGAGGTCTCGGGGTGCGTGCCCGTCTTGATGGCGGCGTTCTCGGCCGGCAGGCCGAACGCGTCCCAGCCGAAGGGATGGAGCACGTTGTAGCCGCGCATTCGCTTCATGCGGGCGCAGATGTCGCCGATGATGTAGTTCCTGACGTGCCCCACGTGCGCGTGGCCCGAGGGGTAGGCGAACATCTCGAGGCAATAGAACTTCGGCCGCGACGGATCGGCCTCGACCTCGAAGGCGTTGGTCGACCTCCAGTGCTTCTGCCACTTCCTATCGAGCTGCTGCGGTTTGTAGTCGGCCATCAGAGGTGTCTGTCGCGCGTTTCGGACTCACCACAGAGGACGCGGAGGACGCCGAGGAACACATTCTTCTCTGTGTCGCTGGCCCTTCGACAAGCTCAGGGTATTCCAAGCCGGCCGATGGATGCGGCCTCGGCGGTGAAAGACCGCGGCTCGCAAGCGACTCCTATTGTACCCGCTCGGTCGGATATGGTCGTGACCTGACCGTCTCCGCGGCCTATCTGCGCACGGTCGCCACTGGACTCGGGAGACGAATGTCAGGTTGCTCTACGACTTTTTGCGCGTTCGACGTCGCGAGCGGCGGAACGTTATCATGACCAGCTTCGCGGCCTATTTCCTCTCTCGCGGCCTATTTCTCCAGGATTCTCGGCTTATCTGGCGTGCTATCATCGCGCCGATCTTGCAGATAGGATTCGATGGCTGGTATCTCCGTCGGTCGCGATAGGCCGCGACCTCGCGGTGCGGTCTACTCCATCACTCGTTAGCCACACCAAAACGATGATCGGGGAACGACGGACGTATACTCGGAACATCCCATTCGGGAGAGGAGTTCCATGGAGGGTAAGATTCCGGGCATCCATTCGGATCCCGACATTCTCGGGGGAACACCCGTGTTTGTCGGCACGCGGGTACCCGTCCGGGCGCTGCTCGATTACCTGGAACATGGCCGACCGCTCGCAGAATTCCTCGATGATTTTCCAACCGTCGAAAAGGCGCTGGCGCTGGGCGTGCTTGCACACATGAAGCAACTCGTGGCTCATGCGCCTTCTTCTCGATGAGTGCGTTCCGAAGCGGCTCAAACAGGAGCTGCTCGGCCATGAAACGAAAACGGTTCAAGACATGGGCTGGGCGGGTATCACAAACGGGGCGTTGCTCAGGCTCGCCGACGGGCAATTCGACGCTCTCCTCACCGTCGATCAAGGGATCGAGTATCAGCAGAACCTTTCAGGTCTTCGCATCGGCGTCGTTGTTATGAGGGCTCCCAGCAACGACGTTGACGACCTCCGCCCGTTGTTGCCCGATGTTGAACAGGCTCTTGCACAGGTTCGGCCTGGAGAGATCGCTCACGTGTGAGCGGCCGGGGACATGGGTGACAGATTAGTCCAGGGACATGGGTAACAGTTTGGTTTGGTTGCCGGTCGCTCTT
>MEKT01000184.1:0-126 GCA_001767435.1 Acidobacteria bacterium RIFCSPLOWO2_02_FULL_65_29
CTGCGTTCCTGGACGCGCTGGCCGCGAACGCCGCGACGCTCGCCGTCAAAGGCGATGCGCCGGACAGCGTCTATCAGACATTTGCCCTCTGTCTTGGCGGGCAGCTGCCCTCCGCCGGTGGCTGCG
>MEKT01000184.1:178-26028 GCA_001767435.1 Acidobacteria bacterium RIFCSPLOWO2_02_FULL_65_29
TGCCGTGCCGGCCACGGTGCGCTTCACCGGCGTCACCGGCCACTTCTCGACCTTCGCCGTCGTCCTCGTCAGCCCCATCGATCGGACGCCCCCCGTCATCTCGGGCGTGCCGGCCGACATCGTCGCGGAAGCCACGAGCGTGGCCGGCGCGGTCGTCGACTACACGATGCCGACCGCGATCGACGATCGCGACGGCGCCGTCGGCGTGCTCTGCGCGCCGGGCTCGCCGTTCCCGCTGGGCGCCACGAGCGTGACGTGCACCGCGACCGACCGCGCAGGCAATATGGCCTCCGCCACGTTCCTCGTGACCGTCGTCGACACGACGCCGCCCGCGATCGCTGCTCCGGCGAACGTCGTCGTCACGGCGGCCGGCGCGCTCACGCCCGTGGCGATCGGCTCCGCCAGCGCGACCGACATCTTCGGGGCAACGGTCACCAGCGACGCGCCCGCGAGCTTCCCGATCGGTCTGACCCTCGTCACCTGGACCGCGGTGGACAGCAACGGCAATCAGGCGACGGCGACGCAAAGGGTGGAAGTCCTCTACGCCTTCAACGGCTTCAGCGGCCCGATCGCGCCGGGCGGCGCGTACAGAGCCAATCGAACGATGCCGTTGATGTTCGCGTTGTCGTTCGCGGATGGCACGCCTGCGACGGCAGCGATCGCCTTGCTCACGGTGGCGGCGATTGGCGCCGACAACACGCTGGGCGAGCCCCTGGACATCGACGCCAACGGCGTCGCGGATGATGGCAACGCCTTCCGTTTCGTCGGCGACCACTATCAGTTCAATCTCAACACGCGCGGCTGGGCCGCGGGCGCCTACCGCTTCACGGTCATACTGGACGATGGACGGAGTTACTCGATGGACGTCACTCTCAGGTAAGGGCGCGTCAAGGAATCAAGGTGCCATTCTGGGCGTCGAGGCGCCCGGCTGGCAAGGCGCGAGGAGCGAGCATACTCAACGTATGTAAGCGAGGAGCAACGCAGCCAGCCGGGATGCATCGGCGGCCAGACATGAAAAACCGCCAACACCCAAAGCGGCTTCTCGTCAGGTGCATAAGCTATGAGGTACTCGTCGCGTACGACATGGAATCGCAACGGTCGAGCAGTCAGATCAGGGCGTCGGTGTCCGATGAGTGGTGAGACCGCCAGGGTGCGGAGGACGGTGTGAATGTCTGCGAGTAACCGGTCAGCAGAATCGATGTTGTCTTGCGCGATGTACTCCCAAATCTCGTCGAGATCGGCGAACGCATCGGGATGGAAGGCGTAGCCGCTCATCCGCCCGAGCGTCGGCGCTCACTAATTTCGCGCAGCTTCCTGAATGCCTCCTCGCCATCGATCGGTTTCACCCGACCACTCTTGAGATCGTCGTACCGGCTGTCGAGCGTCTTCCGGGCGGAAGCCACCTCTTCCAAGTACCCAGCAAGGGCATCTTCGACGATGTCTTCGGGTGCACGTCCGCTGCGTGTGGCGAGATCGTGTAGCTTCTTGGCTGTTTCTGCCGACACCTGCACTTCCATTGGGCCACTGTACGGGTCTCGGGGATTCACGGCAAGCAGTCAGGCGCTTCGTCAGGTACTCGTCTCAGGGCAATGAACCCGTCTAACGATACGTCGAATGCGGCTGCTCGGGGCGCTTTAGGCGGCTCGTGCCCCCCTTGAGATACAGGTGCTGAAGCTGACGTCAGCTAGACGCCCACCTCCGACAGTTCCTTGAACTGGCCCGTGCTGTCCCCGATCTTTTCGGTCGGCACGCCGAGGACGTTCAAGAGTGTGAGCTGCAGGTTCGTCAGCGGCGTGTGTTCCGGATAGACGAGATGGCGGCCTCCCTCGAGGGCGCCGCCGCCTCCGCCGACCACGAGCGTCGGAAGCGGACCATGCGTGTGACGGTCGCTGTTGCTGATGCCCCCTCCGTAGAGAATGATCATGTGGTCGAGCAGCGAGCCATCGCCGTCGGGCGTGTTGCGCAGCTTTTCCAGATAATCCGTAAACAGCTTCAGGTGGTACTGCTGAATCCTGGCGCACTTCTCCATCTTGACCGGATCATTCTGATGATGCGTCATCGAATGATGCGGCTCCGGAACGCCGACCTGTGGATACGGCCGCGGGCTCTGCTCGCGCCCGTACATGAACGTGATGACGCGCGTGATGTCCGCCTGATACGCGAGAAGCTGCAGGTCGTAGAGCAGATGGGCATGCTCGTCGAAGCTTTCCGGAATGCCCGCCGGCCGCGCCACGTCGGGGACCTCATTCGCGCTTTGCTCCTCGGTCTTCTGGATCCGCCGCTCGACATCGCGCAGCGAGGTCAGGTAATCGTTCACGCGCGTGTTGTCCGCGGCTCCGAGCTGCCGTTGCAGCTGCTTCACCCTGTCCATCACTGAATCCAGGATGCTGCGGTCCTGACGCAGCCGTGCGGCTCGAACCTTCGGATCGGTGCTGTCGGTTGCGCCAAACAGCCGCTCGAACACGACGCGCGGGTTGTTCTCCGTCATCAAGGGCAGCGTCGGCGTGAGCCACGAGATCGTGCTGCTGTACGCGCAGCTGTACCCGACGTCGCAGGACCCCACGAGGCTGTTGTCGTCCATCTGCAGCTGGAGCGACGAGAGCTGCGTTTCGCGCTCGAAGGCCCTGGCGGCAATCTGGTCCATCGAGATGCCGCCCTCGAGGACCGAATCGGACTTCTTGACGTGCACGCCGCTCAGATAGCCGCCGCTCGCGCGGGAATGATCGCCGCCGCCGTCGCCCAGCGCCTCGGCCGGATCCATGAAGAGGCCCGTGACCACGATCAGCTGGTCCTTGAAGGGCTGCAGTCCGGCGAGCGTCGGCGACAACTCGAAATTGGCTCCCATGCCCTTCGGGAGCCATTTGTCGTAAATGACACCGTTCGGATGGTAGACGACGCCCAGGCGACGAACAGCTTTCGCCGGCGTATTCGCCTGAGCCGTCAGCGCCGGAATCATGGCGTCGAGCAGCGGCAATGCCACGGTCGCGCCCATTCCGCGAAGAATCGTCCGGCGCGAAATCGCTTTCCTGGTCGCGATCATGAGGCTGTCCTCCTCATCCGAAACGGTGCACTTTTTACGAGCGCCAGAATCGTCGATGACCAGCGGTAGTCGTCGGCGGCGGCCGCCCGCACGATTCCACGTATGGCTGGTGCATCGTCATACTCGAGCCCGCGACCAATCGCGTAGGTCAGCATCTTGCCGGCCACGGCCCTGACGAACTGTTCTTTCTGGGCGACCAGGGCACGTCGCAGCGCCGCCGGGCCGTCGACCTTCGTGCCGTCCAGCAGCACGCCAGATGCGTTGATCGGCGTGCCCGCATCCGTCGTGCGCCACTGGCCGATCGCATCGAAGTGTTCCAGGCTCAGCCCGAGCGGATCCATTCGCGCGTGACAGCTGGCGCACACGGGGTCTGTTCGATGTGCCTCCAGCATGTCGCGGACCGAACGCGGCCTGCCGTCTTTGCTGGCTTCCTCGAGCGCCGGCACATTGGGCGGTGGAGATGGTGGCGGTGCAGCCAGAATGTTCTCCAGCAGCCACTTGCCCCGGATTGTGGGCGCTGTCCGGGTCGAATACGACGTCACCGACAGTACGGCCGCTTTGCCGAGCAGACCGAAACGATTGTCATCGGTGAGCGTGACGCGCCGGAAGTGGCTTCCATACACGCCAGACACGCCGTAATGCCGCGCGAGCTGTTCGTTGAGAAACGTCCGATCGGATGCCAGCAGATCAATGATGCTTCGGTCCTCTTTCAGTTCAGCGTCGAGAAACAGCTCCATCTCCCTGACGAATGCCACGCGCAGGTTGTCGTCGAACCAGGGAAACTTCTGATTGAGATCAGGCGTGAGCAGCCAGACATTCCTGGTCTGCAACCACTCCTCGAAGAAGTTCTGCACGAGCGCGGTGCGTGCACGCACGTCGCCCAGCATGCGACGGACCTGTTGCTCGAGCACGGCGGGCTCGTGCAGCTTTCCGCGGATGGCCGTGTCGAGCAGTTCGTCATCGGGAATGCTGCTCCACAGAAAAAAGGATAACCGTGACGCCAGCTGGACATCGGGCAGGTTGTACGCGGCTCCCGGGACGGCGCCAGCCGGATCGGTCTCGATGCGGAACAGAAAATCCGGGCTCAGCAGAACGCGCTCGATGCCGGCGCGAATCCCCGCGTCGAAGTCTCCCGGTGCGGTTTGATAGAAGCGGACAAGTGTCTGGACGTCGTCGTTCGTCGGCTCGCGGCGATAGGCGCGCCGTGCCAGCGTCGTCAGAATCTTCGTCGCGCAGGCGGTCTCCGCCCCATTGCCCCGCGCCGCTCCGCTCGCGCCGCTGGCGGGCTGGCACACGAACAGCCGCCGCCGGCTGGGCGAGTCCTGCGAGACGCGAGCGCCGTACGGCCCTCCGATGAGCAGCGCCGAAATCATGAGCGGGTTACCGGGTTTGTTCGTGTGCTCGCGGCTCCATATCGGGATCGCATTCGGTCCCAATCCCTCGAGCGCGAGGTTGTCGGGCTTGACGATCGTCGCAACCACCTGCCGCATGCCCGCGTTCACCGGCACACGCACTTCCAGCCGATCGTCGCCGTTGGAGAGCGGGCTTCTGGCATCGGCGTAATTGCCAACCTGCCCTCCCCCGGCCGTAAACTCCGGCGTGCCGCCGATCGACAGCTGCCCCACTCGTACACCGTCGAGCCGAATGTCGATGTCGTTCGGCCACTGGAGGCCGCGAATGATCCCCGTGTCGGTCCTGTCCAGGCGAATTTTGAATACGTAATCGCCGTCGACCGGAAAATAATGGCGCGCCACGATTCCGCCGCGCGATCCGAGCGGAAACTCCTCCCCGAGCCTCTCGTTCTGCGAAAGCCATGTGGACTCGTTCGAGTTATCCTTCAGCGCCGTGTAACGCTCGAACCCGGCGGGCATCGCCGCGTCGCCGACGGCGAGGCGCGCGATTTTTGCCGCGGCCGCGAGATACCGATCGAGCAGCGCCGGCTGAATCGACAGGGCGTCCGCGTTGGTGCTGAAGCCATGCGCCTGTTCGTCGGCCGGCAGCATCGCTTTTGGATCGATCTCGAGGCCGAGCAGGTCGCGAACCGCATTGCCGTACTCCGTGCGGTTGAGCCGATGGAGCTCGCCCGGCCGGCCCGGATTCACATGAGCCGCCGCCGCGCGATCCAACGCCGTCTCCAGCCAGGTCGCCACGCTGTCGTACGTGGCGTTATCGGGACGCCGCGCACCCGGAGGGGGCATCGCGCGGCTCCGAAGCTTGACGATCACCTTTTCCCATTCTTCGGCCGAGTTGGCCACCTGGTCGGCGTCGACCGTGTCGAGCATCAAGTTGGCGGTCTTGAGGCGCTGGTTGTGACAGCTCACGCAGTACGTGGTGACAAGCTCACGGGCCGGCGTCCGCGCTGCGGCCGGAGTCGTGCCGGGTGGCGTGGAGGTCTGTGTCCTTGACTGGTCCGCAGCGAGCGTGGCCGAGATCGTGGCGACGAGCACCATCGAGCCGCACGCGATCATCAGCGCAAATCGATTCGGCCGTGCTCGCATCAGTTACTCCGGACGACACCGATTCTGCGCCATACAGGGGTGACCGAGCTTCGGATCAGCGCCGTGCCTGAGCAGAATGTCGGCCCCCGCCTTGTTGTACAGCACGCCGCCAAGACGATCCCCGAATCCCGAAGCGGCAAGATACGGCGTGACGCCTGCTTTGTTGATGATGTTGACGTCGGCGCCCTTCTCGATCAGCAGCTCCAGCATTCTGTTCCAGCCGCGGTAGCCCGGACCGAACAGCGCGTTCTCGTTGTAGGTGGTGACGGCCTTCGGATCGACTCCGACGTCGAGCAGAAACTTGACGGCCTCGAGGGCGCGATCCTCATCGTCGATGATTTCGCCGATGCCTCGATTGAGACCGGTTGCCGCGAGGATCGGGTTGGAGTTGGTCTTCGACACGAGATGTGGATTCGCGCCGGCGGCGAGCAGCATGCGCATCATCTCGACGTCCGCGGCATTGGCGGCGACGATGAACGGCGTCGCACCGACTGCGTCGTTGTAGCCACCCGTCCCGGTTCCGGTGAATCCTGGCGGGCGGACCGTCATTTGAAGATTCGGGTTCGCGCCGCGCGCCAACAGAGCCTTCACGAGCTGCAGTTTGGCCGCACGATCCGGAATACCGCCGACTGGATCGACGAACCCGTAGACCGGATTCGCCAATCCGTTTTCCCACGTGCCCGCCGCCCAGAAAAGAGGAGTAAACCCGGCATCGACGACGTTGGGATCCGCGCCCCGATCCAGCAGGAACAGTGCGAGCGGTACGTGGCCTCGGACGGTGGCTACAAGCAGCGGCGTGCTGCCGGGAAAGCTTGTGCCTGTACGCTCGCCGAATCCACCGGCACCTGCACCCCGGGCCGCGCCGCCTCTCCCGGCCGCAGCGCCGCTCGCCCCTTCTCCTCGACCTGGTTCAGGGTCGGACCGCGATCGGATGTTCACGTCGACGCCGGCGCCCAGGAGCGTTCGAACCGATTCCATGTGGCCGGCTCGCGCGGCAAAGTGCAGCGCGGTAAATCCCAATTTCGTGTGCGCCCCGAGATCCGCCCGAGCCTCGATGAGCGTCTGGAGCACCTTCGGATGTTGTTCCGCGGCGGCCCACATCAACGCTGTCTGGTGCTGCGTGGGCTCTTTGGCGTTCACATCGGCGCCGCGAGCGAGCAGCGTGCGAACGGCCTCGTCGGCACCGGCTCTGGCGCACGTCATCAAGGGTGTTTCGCCAGTCGCGACAGGCGTGTTGGGATTCGCCCCCGCTTCGAGGAGCACATCCACGAGTCCGGCGCTTCCGTTGGTGCACGCCTGAGAGAGCGGCGTCATGCGAAGATCGTTGGCCGCGTTCGCATCGGCACCGGCCCGGACGAGCAGCTGCGCCGTCTGGAGATCGTTCCAATGCGCGGCCCACAAGAGCGCCGTCGACCCGTCCTCGGATCGAACATTCACATCGGCATGCCGGGCGAGGAGCGTGCGGACCTGCTGCAGGTCCTGATGTTTCATGGCGTCGACGAGCCGCAGATCCTCGTTGGCGGCCGCTCGGCCGACAACCATGAGCAGGGCCAAGGAGAGCGCCGACATGACGCCGTGTCGAGTGCGCCGGTCTGGCATATCGGTCCTTACTATAAGAAGATGCGCGTTTCAGAGCAGTGTAGCGGAAACAGGGGCGCTTCGGTTCAAGCTTTCATTGTCCCAAAGTCGCCCGCAACGTTGCCCGCTTGTACCTCATTTTCACAACCTCCGGCATGAATCCAATTCCGCGCCCTCACCTACGCCCCCGGGCTCCAAATCGTTTCCAGGGCCTCGCGGCCGGGTGTCCGGCTGCACCGGGCAACAAGCCGGCTACACTTATCGGCATGAATCACGACCAACACGCGCGCCTGCGGGCCGTGCTCCAGCGGCAGCGAGAGGCCCGTCACAGGCTCTTCGACATTCAAGGGCAGACGATCAACGCGTTGCGCGGGGCGCTGGACGCCGTGAGCCGGACCCAAGATGAAATGGCCAAGCTGTTCCACGCGGACAACGATGCGGACGACGTCGTCAACGATAACGGAAGTGCATGACAGCCTCGGCTTGAAGAAACGCCGCAGCGACCTCCCGAAGCTGCCCGCCTGTTAATCCCCTCAGGGCGAGGTCTGGGCCGTAATGGTGAATTCTCCATCGATGGGCTCGAGATCTTCAGAGGTAATGCTGTAACTAATTCGAATCGGACCGCTCTGTGTCGGCGTGAACTCAATCGGCGTCGCTGCGACAGCGCCGGCTCCTGCAGCGACATTGCCGATGAAAAACACGAATCCGGCGGTCCATGTCGCCGCCATGCTGAGCTAAGAATACTTTTGTCGCGACGGTATCGCTCCCCAGGCCAAAACCCGGCGCTTGCGCGGCCCCATCGTTTCCCAACAGATCCGCGAGGCTGCGCGCGCGTGAAGAGCGAAGGGGGCTCCGCCCTGGGGAACAGCTCAGTCTACGGCCGGAACATCGGGTGATGGGCCTCTTTTGGACGACAAGAGCATAAGGTTTACGGCGATTTCTCAATCCCAGCGGTCTTTGCAGTCGGCAGAGCTTCGTCTTCTTTCCACAGTTCGGGGCTTGTCCTGGGCTTGAAGAACTCTGGCAGTGACGATCCCTGCGTGGACGCGCGCATCTATCGGAGTGCCGTTTCTTTTCGCAATGTTGTACTGGTTCACAGCATCCGACGCTACCGTCCTGTTCGCACACACTAGGACTTGCAGACAACAATGAACGTGCGGATCTGCTCCTCTGTGCAACCAGCTTGGCGCAGAGAATGGGCGACAAATTCGTCTTCGAGCAAATCCGCCATCGGTACACAGATATAACTGGTGCTGTTCTTACGGCGGTACAGGTAGGTTCGTTTCTGCTGCGTCTTGTACGAGTAGTCCAGTTCGCGGATCTTATTGATGAAGCTGTCGCGCCGGACCATTGTTGCCCATCATCGCCGGAATGAACGGTACATCGAACCGAACATCCTCGGGAGGATTCGGGATGGCGGCTAACAACTTCCACCCGTGGTCACTCAGAAATCTATTGAGTTCGTTCGTGCTCAGAAGATCCTTCAGCAGCGCGTCGAGGGTATGACCGATGTCTTCCATCAGTTCTGCCCACGTTTCGCCTTGAACGGTTAAGCCGAGCGGATCGCAGACCGCGACCCAGTTGCCGCCCTTGCCTTGTAGTACGGCCCATTGAAGGTTGGCCTGGAGTTCGACGCGGACGTTGGTCACGACCCTATGGTATCTGGCGGTTGCCTCTGAGGCAACACACTCGCCCTGAGACATTGCCAAACAGCGGGCCGAATTCGGTACAGAAATCCTCTGATCGGCTGCTCGCCTAAGCTGCCCGCTTGACCTAATCTCCATGAGGACAGGCACTTAACCGGCCTAGACGTGGCCCTTTCAAGGCCAAGACACGGGTTCGCTTCCCGTTGGGGACGCCAAACCTTCGCTCTCGTGCTCCGCACATTGCATCCGAGTCATGCACTCTGTTCAGGCAACCGATGTACGATCGCCGGCGCCATGACGCTCATTTCTCGGCGCGCGATCTTCGAGGGCCTGATAATCAACGTACTCGGCACGCGTCCCGTCTTTGGGCAAAGCCGCGTCCTTTCAAGACCAAAACCGCTGGCAAAAGACGCCGTTACGCACGACTGGACCGCCTTTCTTGGGCCGACGCACGACGCGACATCGACCGAGACGAGGCTGAGTCGAAAACTGCCGCCTCCACTGATCTGGGAGTTCACCAAGGGCACCGGCTACGCATCGCCGGCGATCGCAGGCGAGCGGCTCGTGTTTCTCCATCGATTGGGCGACGAAGAGATCGTCGAGTGCCTGCATGCAGAGACGGGCACGACCAATTGGCAATTCCGCTATCACACCGACTTCGAAGATCGTTACGGATACAACAACGGCCCGCGATCGAGTCCAGTCATCGACGCCGCACGAGTGTACTCGGCGGGTGCGCAGGGACAGCTGCATTGCCTCGACCTGGGAACCGGAAAGGTGATCTGGAAACGCGACCTGGGAAGAGAGTATCGCGTCCCTCAGGATTTCTTTGGGACGGCGTCGACGCCCCTGATTGAGGGCCCGCTGCTCATCGTCAATGTCGGCGCGCCGCGCGGTGGTCCGTGCGTCGTCGGGTTCGATAAAACGACTGGACTGGAAGTGTGGCGGGCAGGCAAGGAGTGGGGGCCGAGCTACGCCTCGCCGGTTCCCGCAGTGGTCCACGGACAGCGGCGCGTCTTCGTCTTTGCTGGAGGCGAATCGAGTCCTCCGAGTGGCGGACTGATGTCGATCGATCCGTCGAACGGTCGAATCGATTTCGCCTTCCCATGGCGCAGCCGCTCGCACGAATCGGTCAATGCATCCTGTCCGGTCGTCTTCGACAACAGAGTGTTCGTCTCGGCGAGCTATCGAACCGGAGGGGCGCTGCTCGAGATTCGACCGGATTTCTCCTACCGGCGGCTGTGGACGACGCAGGAGTTTGGACTGCACTTCAACACGGCGGTTCATCAGGATGGCTATC
Source organism: Acidobacteria bacterium RIFCSPLOWO2_02_FULL_65_29 (assembly GCA_001767435.1). Classification (GTDB taxonomy): domain Bacteria; phylum Acidobacteriota; class Vicinamibacteria; order Vicinamibacterales; family CAVVIG01; genus 2-02-FULL-65-29. The sequence continues at coordinate 10,241 of MEKT01000184.1, forward strand.
TGTACGGGTTTGATGGACGAAACGAGCCCGACGCCTCGCTCGCCTGCATCGACGCGGTAACTGGCAAGGTGGTATGGCGCGAAACGCCCGAATGGACGGAATCGATCGAGCTCAGCGGTCAGCGCCAACAGGTGGTCGTCGGGACGTATCGGGGGTCATTGCTGGCCGTCGATGGGCACTTCCTGTGTCTCGGGGAGCACGGGCACCTGCTGTGGCTGGATCTCACACCGAAGGGATGCAAGCATGTGTCGCGTGCGTGGCTGTTCGCGGCGCGCGAATCGTGGGGACTGCCGGTGCTGAGCCACGGCCTGCTGTACGTCGCGCAGAACACGCGGGATATCCTGACTGGTGCTCCCCCGCGGCTGCTCTGTTACGACCTGCGGGCGTGAGGCATTACCGAACCGTCAACGAGCGCAGGTGCACGCGTGCCACCATGTGCATGTAGCCGCCATCGGGTTCAAATCGATCGGCAGCGGCAATCGTGATGTGCTGCAGCGCGCGGTCCTTCATCCCCAGCGCTTCGAAATACAAACCCAGGTAAAGATGTCCGCGTACTCATTCGTGAATTATCCGGGCTAGTGGCTGGCAGCAAAAGCTTTTGCTACGGGCTACCGGCTCCCCGGCGAGGACGCGATATGCCTTTGCTAGTGCGACACCGCCAGCCCAATTGACGCGACGACGGCTGAACGGTCGCCGCCGTTGAAGACTTTCGTGGCGGCACCCAGGGCGTGATAGTGCACGCCGCCGCGAAGACGCCAACGTGCTCCCAATCCTCGGCGCAACGGCACCGAAGCCACGCCGCCGACCGTCACGAAGCCGAAGGTGCGATCGTCCATTGCGAGCTCGTAGTAATCGCCAATGCTCAGCCCTGTCGTCACGGGAACACTGAGCGCGACGCGCCCCGCCACGAACCTCGGCGCGATGCCGATCTCGAGATACCTCCCGGCATGCAGGCCGCCGTCGAGCTGACCATCGCCCGGTCCCGCATCCACTTCGAAGGCGACCAACGCGTAGGGATCGAGCGGAACACCGAACGCCGCGCGGCCCTCCAACGCCGCTCTGACAGCAATCTCCTTCACGGTGGTGAACATCTCGTTCGGACTGGTGAACGCGGTATAGGTCGCGCCGAGCGCGGCGCCTCCGGCGAAGCGCAGCCCGACCGAGCCCGACATACGCGACTCGTACCAGAGCTTTCCCGTTGGACCTCGCCGCCCGGTGTCGCCGGTGTGCAGGCTGTTCAGGAACCCGGCGCCGACGCGAATCGCTCTCAACGCCCCCTCGCCCGAGTGGACGTTGACGCCGACCTCGACGGCCGGCCACATGGCCATGCCGGTCCAGTTCTGCCGCACTCCACGGAAAATGTATTGATTCATGAAATCAACGGTTGCCGCGACGTCGACGGCGCCGGTCTCAGATGGCGAAAACTGCTGTGCACTCGCAGGTGCGGCGGCCATCAAGCCAAGCACGCCGACGATACAAAGCGCCGCAGGCCACTGTGTGTAATTCGCAGACATCACGCCTCCTTGTTTCGTATACATGCGGCTATCGAGCGCGCGGATTGCCATCGACCCCGATGACGTCGGTGATTCTCGCGAGACCCGTACCATCGGACGCCATCAGGAAGATTTCTGTGTCGAGCCCGGTGCTCGGCCGGGACGACATGAAGTAGATCTGCCGCCCGGTTGTCGACCATGAAGGCGCGCGGCTGATCCATTGGCTGTCGAGGTCGCCGGGATTCTTGGGCGTGAGGTTGACCTGCCCGCTGCCGTCGGCATTCATGACGAACACCGATGGATAACCGTCGCGTGCGCTCATGAACACCAGCTGTTTGCCGTTGGGCGACCACGCCGCCATCTGGTTCAGCAGCGGCGCCGTCTGCGTCAGCCGGCGCGTCTCACCGGTCGTCACGTCGATCGCATAGATGTCGACGTCTCGGCGGAAGACAATCTCCCGGCCGTCGGGCGACCAGTCGGGAAACTGATCGATGCCGGGATAGTCGGTGATGCGGGTCGGCGAGCTGCCGTCGATGTTCATCACATAGATGTCGAAGTTGCCGCCACGATTGGAGTGAAAGACCATCTGCCTGCCGTTCGGCGACCAGCGCGGCCAACCGTCGTTGGCCGCATGGTTCGTCAGGTTCACAGGATTGCGGCCGGTGCTGTCGACGATAAAGACGTCATTGTTGCCGTCACGATTCGACGTAAAGACGATGTCGCGCCCGTTCGGCGACAGGGCCGGCTCGGTGTCCGACGCCGGATGGTCGGTGATGCGGGCCGGCCCAGACCCATCCCAGTTCACCACATAAATTTCGTTGTTCCCGTCCCGTGCGCTGTTAAACGCCACGCCACCTGGCACGCCGCGACCCTGTGCGGTCAACGCCTGCGAGCCGACGAGCGCAACCAGCGTGAAGAGTGCCGCGAAACACCATTTCCTCTGCATAGGATCCTCCTCCAATCGAGTCATGGCATTATCAGCAGCGCATTTTGCGCAGTCTTTGGGAAGAGCTTAGAATTCTCTTGCTTCTGTCGTCCCGGAATCGTCCATGAAGATGAACTTCGGACCATTCACGCTTGACGAGCGGGCGCGGCAACTGCTCCGCGACGCGCAGCCAGTACATCTGTCACCGAAAGCGTTCGACTTGCTGGTGCTGTTGATCCGCCGGCGGCCCGAGGCGGTCGCCAAGGCCGAGATTCACGAGGAGTTGTGGCCCGAGACGTTCGTGTCGGACGTGAACCTCGCCGTGCTCGTCACCGAGATCCGCAATGCGCTCGGTGAGGATGCGCGCCATCCGGCTTTCATCCGCACCGTGCAGCGATTTGGCTATGCGTTCTCGGGCGCGGCTGTCGATGTCGAACACAGTCGCGAAAAGCTGCCCGGCACATCGACGTGCTGGCTCACCTGGGGAAAGGAACGTGCCACGCTGTCCATTGGCGAGAACGTGATCGGGCGAGATGCGTCAGCGGACGTGCGCATCCATGCGGTTGGCGTGTCGCGCCGGCACGCGACACTGGTCGTCGGAGACGGCGACGTCGTGCTTCACGATCTCTCGAGCAAGAATGGAACTTACGTCGATGGCGTACGGCTCACGGCCCCGATGCCGTTGAGCGACGCCAGCGAGATACTTCTCGGACCGGTGCGCGTACGGTTCCACCGGCTCGCGTCACTTGCGTCGACACAAACGGTGAATACTGCTGCGCGCCCGAGGTCCCGTAAATGAGCAATGTCGCCCCCGTCGTCATCGGATCGCGGCTCGGCCAGTTCATCATCCATGCGGCGCTCGGCGCGGGCGGCATGGGTGAGGTCTACGAAGCGGAGGACACGCGCCTTCATCGTCGAGTGGCGCTGAAAGTGGTTCGGCAGGACGTCGCGGCCGATCCGGTGCGGCGTATGCGGCTCGAACGCGAAGCGAGCGCCGTCGCGATGCTCAATCATCCGCACATCGAGATGGCAACCGGCCGGCGGCCGTTCAACGGTCCTTCCGCGCTATCTGTTTTGACGTCGATTGCCAAAGATACGCCGCCGCTCGCGAGTGAGATCAATCCTGCCGTGCCAGCGGTCAGGTAATCGTTCCCGAGTTCAACCCGCACGTCGCCCTCTCACCGGACGGTGCACAGCTGGCGTTTACGTCTCTGCCCGGGCCCGTTTCCATACGCAGACTCGACAGGCTCGAAACCAGCGTGCTGGAATCGTCGAAGACGCCGGGCTTCCGCGGCGCGCCACTGTTCTCGCCCGATGGCACCGCACTGGCGTTCATTCAGGGCAATGCCATCCTTTCGTCGGTGCGCCCTTTCTTCAAAGCGGCGCTGTCGGGCGGTGCGCCAATCAAACTCGTCGACTACGACGCGTTCCATCGCGGCGACTGGTCCTCGGACGGACGCATTTACTGGACGGCGCGATATCCCGGCGGCATCGTGCGCATATCGGAACACGGAGGTGCGATCGAACCCGTGACCGAGCTCGATCTTTCGAAGGGCGAGCGCAGCCATCGATTCGCGAGCCTGTTACCGGGTGAACAAGCACTGATCTATACGGTCGGCTTCGACGGTATCGACGATTACGATGACGCGCGCATCGATCTCTGGGACTTCACATCGCGCGCGCGCAAGACGTTGATCACTGGAGGCACGTCGGCCGTCTACGCTCCTTCTGGGCACATCGTGTATGCACGAGCTGGCAAGCTGCACGCCGTGCCGTTCGACCCGGTACGGCAGGAGGTGACCGGCGCGCCCGTTGAAGTGCTCGATGGCGTGATGACGAGCGGAAACACCGGCGCCGCAGAGTTTTCGCTGTCGAGGCGAGGCGATCTCGCATATGTGCCCGGCCGTGCCGCAGGTGGACGCCGGACGCTGGAATGGACCGATCGCTCCGGCAAAAGCGTACCGCTGCCGCTTCCTGCGGCGTCGTATCTGTATCCTCGTTTGTCACCCGACGGCCGCTATCTGGCGGTAGAGATCGAAGGGCCGAATCATGACGTGTATGTCTACGATTTCGGGCGCTCGGTACTCACAAAGGTTACGACGAACGGACAAAGCCACGATCCGGTCTGGACCCCGGACAGCAAGCGGCTGGCGTTTCGCTCGTGGCAATCGGGGGGCATGACGATGTGGATGATGCCGGCCGACCGAAGCGCGAGCTCCGTTCGCCTCGATCCCTCCGGCACTCGGCAGAGTCCCGTCTCGATCTCGCCAGACGGACGGTATCTCGCATTCGACCAGAAAAGTGAGGGCACGCAGGACGATGCCTGGGTGCTCTCGCTCGACGCTAGCGGCCACACCCAGGCCGTCGCTCAGTCTCGCTTCGCGGAAGGCTCGGCGAAGTTTTCTCCCGACGGCAAATGGATCGCGTACGCCTCGGACGAGTCGGGCGGACCCGAAATATATGTGCAGCCCTTCCCTGGGCCGGGACCGAAAGTACAGATTTCCAATGCCGGGGGATTCGACCCCGTGTGGCGGCGATCGGGCGGCGAACTGTATTACCGGAGTGATGACAACATGATGGCCGTCTCGATCGACACGAGCCGTCAAATCAACGTGTCTGCGCCGCGGCAACTGTGGAAAGGCAACTTCACGGATGGCGCAGCCTCATCGTGCGGCATGCCCGGCGTAACCTCGTCCAATTACGACGTCACAGCAGACGGCCAACGCTTTCTGATGGTTCGAGACGAGAACGCCGCCATCGCCGCAACCAGGATCGTTGTGGTGCTCAACTGGGCCGAAGAGCTGCGCCGACAAACCGCACGCTAGCGAATTTGCTATAGCTGGCCCGCATTATTCACGAATGAGTTAACAACAGAGCCATCGCCCTGGAAATCGTTGCGAGCAGTCGGACTGACCAGCGACAACCGGCGGTGAATGGCGCGGACGAGTCGCCGCTGTTCGAAAACATGTCGAGTAGAGGCGTGAATCGGGAGACCTCCGGCGCTCACGAGGCGGATGGGCGGACAATATGTCGCGTTTGGTGTCGCTACGCGGGCGCCCGAGCGAGCGCGCGATGACAGTCGGTAAAGAGCGATTCGCCCGGCCAGTGGGCGGTGTCGCCATGCCGGCATCACCGCGCAGGAAGATCGGGGTGGCCTTCACGCGACCTACTCAAGAGCACCTCAAGACGCGCTCGCAACAGAATTCCGCTTTACATTCCCTCGGCGGTGCAAGGTCTACCTTACGCATTGGCACGAGCGAGTCGGCGCTGGCGTCGAGCGGTGGCCTCACGTCGACTTCAGACAATCCGTGGAAACGCGCCGAGTCGGTCGACGGACTTGTCGCCCTACAGGCCCCTTCAGGACGCCCGCCGAAGCCCGTCGACTTGCTGAAGCCAGCTGGCGATCCGGTTCCAACTGGCTGGCATTAGGGATTAGGGATTAGGGACGCTGACCCCAAGCCGTTGATTTCAGACGAGCTTCCAAACAGACATATAAAGCCAGTTCGAACCACACTGACACTGGAACTCTTGCGCTGTCGGACTTCGTCGCTGAGTCGGGATGAATCAGATCGCGAGAGGCGGTCGTCGGCGCCAAGCTGCCGGTGATATCCCGACGATCTTCTTGAATGCGCGGCTGAACGCCGCCTCTGAGTCGTACCCGACATCGCGGGCGACCGCCGCGACCTTCGCGGTACCGTCCGACAGCGACCTCGCGGCGATCTGCATGCGCCAGTGCGCGAGGTACCGCATGGGCGGCTGTTCCACGAGCTGAGTGAACCGATCGGCAAGTGCCGAGCGCGAAACTCCAATCTCCCGAGCGAGCCCTTCCAGCGTCCACGAATGAGCGGGGCGATCGTGCAGCACGGCGAGTGCGTGCCCGACGATCGGATCCCGCAGGCCGGCAAGCCAGCCCGTCTGGTCCGCCGCTATTCCATCGAGATAGCGCCGGACAACCTCGACGAACAGCACCTCGCTCAGCCGCAGAAGTACACACCTCGCGCCCGACCGTGGCTGGCGCGACTCGGCAAGCGCGAACTCGATAAGAGGCCTCAGGCGATCATGTCCGGCGGCGAGTCGCGGTAGATGAACTAGGCGCGGAAGTGTTTCCAGGACGGGATTGAAAGGACGCACGTCACACCCGAGGAAGCCGCAAACGAGATTCGCACGCTCCGGACCGCCACCGCCCTCGGTCACGATGGACGGAGCGGAACCACTTGCAATCTGGCGAAAAAACGACAAGACCGCATCCTCAGGCGCCTCCGAATGCATGCCGGGCGCGCTGGACATGACATAGGGGTCGCCGTGTGGCACGACGAGGATGTCACCCGCCTCCAGATGGACGGTCGGACCGTCGAGGATGGTTGCCCAGCACGTGCCGTGCGTGACGATGTGATACGACACCACATGCTGCGTGCCGGGGAGCACTGCCGGCGCGAACACGCTGGCTGCGGGAATCTCGTCTGCCCACGGCGACGACGCGTCCAGCAGAAAGAACAGTGCGCCTGTCAGCTTGACCGTCCGCAGCACGTCCGACAGGACGTCGACTTCCGCCCCAGCGCCCGGCGCCAGTTCTAATGGCTCCGTCCTGGCCGATTGCGTCGAGGCCGGCAGCGCTTTGGATGCTGGGGCAAGCAACTTGGACGGTTGGTCATGGAGCCGAGCCACAGCGCCATCTTACACTCGTCGATGTTGACGGCTGGTGTTCAAGAGAGCGCCCGATCGGAGGATTCACATGGCTGCTCGAGAGACGTTGGACGCAGGATCGGCGGCAGATGCAAACCGTTCGCTCAAGGCTGCCCATCGGGCAATGTGGGCGCTCGGCGACTATCACACGTTTGCAACGTCTACGGTCTGGGAGCTCGGTCCGGTGCTGGTCGACGCGTGCCGGATCTCTCGCGGCCTGCGCGTCCTCGACGTAGCCGCGGGCACAGGCAATGTCGCCATTCGCGCGGCGACGGCCGGTGCGGCGGTGGTGGCGTCGGACCTGACGCCGGAGAACTTCGAGGCAGGTCGCCGGGCAGCCCGGGCTGCAGGAGTCGAGGTTGAATGGATTGAGGGCGACGCAGAGGCGCTTCCCTTTGAGGACGAACAGTTCGACGTCGTCACGTCGTGTTTCGGCGCGATGTTCGCTCCAGATCAGCAGAAGGTTGCTAACGAACTCCTGCGGGTCTGCCGCGCCGACGGCACGATTGGGATGATCAATTTCACCTCAGAGGGCCGAGGAGGCGACTTCTTTGGCCTGCTGGCGCCCTACGCGCCGCCACCCCCGCCCGGTGCACTTTCACCACTCATGTGGGGAAATGAGGACCACGTCCGGAAGCTGTTCGGCCATCGGGTCGCGTCCCTTGAGATCACTCGCCGCGAGTACATTGAGCGTGCGGCAAGCCCGAGCGCGTACCTCGACCTATTTAGGCAGACGTTCGGGCCCATGGTAGCCATCTCCACGAGCCTGGCTGGTCAGCCGAATGGGGCGACGGCGCTCAATCGGGACTTTCTCGAGTTCGTTGGGCGTTCGAACCGAGGTATGCCGGAAGGCCCAGTCCAGATACCTTACGAGTACCTGCTCGTCGTGGCCCGCAAAGCGGTTTAGCCACGGACGCCGCAAACACTCCCGCGAATCGCCAGCAGGCTCTGGTGCTCCCCACGAGCGCGAAGGTCCGCTGAATCGAGTCAGGCCGCTTGCCGGAGCGCATCCAGACGCCTCAGCCATTCATCAATCCGGTTCCAACTGGGGGCATTAGGGACGCCACAATTGGTAGGTAACACCGCTCCCGCAATCAACTGGCCCGTCACGACCGGCGCACTGAATCGATAGGTTCGACCGTCACGTGTAAATTTGAACGGAGCCGCCAGCACTTCTCGCAGCAACTGCCGCCCGTCGGCAACCGACCCGCTCAGCAGCCCGCGCCACTCGGCGACCTTCGTCTGTACTTTGGCTTCGATGGCCGCGCGATCGACGTGAATCTGATGCAACGTCTCCGCTGAACCGATCTGCGCGACCAGCGCGTCGCGTTCCTGCTGGCGCTCCGCGAGCAGCGATGATCGACGGAATGGTGGCACCGCCCTGCTCGACCGCCAACGTCAGGTTCTGGATCTTCGTGTCGAGCACCCGCAGCTGACGATGCGGAGATCCTCACGGTGCACGCGCACCCACTCCGAGGGCGGGCGTCGAGTCGGCGCGACATCGCCGGAGCGATCGCGCTTCTTCGTTTTGAACGTTACCAGATCGCCACGATAGAGCTCATTGTGCAGCACGTCGCGCACCGTGGACGGCGACCAGCCCGCCGGCCGGACGCGGGCAACCAGCGCGCTCGGCATTCAACCGCTTTGCGATGCGCGTGTAGCCCGTGCCCATTGCGCAGAGGTCGAAGATGCGCCCGACGACGGCGGCCTCGTCCTGGCTGATGACCAGATCGCCGTGCTTCCCGACTTTGATGTTCGTGTACGACGATCGTCGCGACCACGTTTAGCTTGCGCGGTGTGAGCAACCTCATATGCACTCAGCTTCATCATTCTGGAGCTGATCAATGCAATTCAGACGTCCAATCTGCCTGACAGCCTCTTCAATGACCCGGTTCGAAAGAGCTAATCGTCCTATCTACGCCGCTCGAACCCACCGCTCGATAGCGGTCCACTCTCCCGCGTGGGAGCAAGGGGAACTCGTTGGGAACGCCATTTCTCTATTTTGCGAGCTCTCAGCGGCGGTTAATTACCTGAACGCGTTGGCTGTTACCGCGGTTCGGATAAACTGCTTTCCGTCGAAGGTCACACCCTCGAAAGAACAGTTACTGAAGCCCCTGACGCGGGGTCCCTTCTTCATCGGTTCGCCCCACCTGCCTTCCCCTTCCACATTCGTGGATCGAAACTGAAATCCTGTGCCTCACCGGTGTGAATCCGGTGGAACTCTGGGTGTGCCGGATTGAGCACGTAATTGCGCTCCACCGGCACGACGACCGAAGGCACGGACAGCACCATCGTCTTTCCTGCGACGATCCACGACCGCCCCAGCGCCTGGAGCTCTGCGGGCGCCGGGATCTTGCGCCAGGTCCGGGGAAGGCCGGACAGAGCGATCTCGCGCACGATCGAGTCGTCTGGGACGTCGGCCGAAATCGCCACAAGGTGCGCCGGCAGAAGATCAGGGTCGGTATGGACGAAGAACTCGAGCGCAGCTAAGGAGAGTGTGCTCGACGTGTAGATGGCCGGCAGGCCCTTCGGCACCCAACGACTTCCGAACGGCCGTGTCCCTTCGCCGTCGAACGCCTGGTGTCCCGCCGGGACAACTCGCCAGACGCGCACTAGCAGCCCGTGGTGAACGTCTGGCGTTGCACCGAGACGGGCGAGGCGCCTCGCCGGCAAGGCGCGACGACCGAGAATATCGGGAATATTTGAGGGAGGAGCAACGCAGCCAGCGAGGATGCATCGCCCGTCGAATGCAGCCAGACGTTCACCACGGGCTGCTAGGCCACGATCCCGTACTCGATCCGGCCCAGCACCTCCTCAACCTGTGCGGTCCCGACCTCGGTGTCGAGCAAGCGGAACGGCATCTCGCCGCCAAGGGCGCGATTGGGCCGCCGCAACCAGGCGGCTGTTGTCGCCTCATCACCGAACACCGCGACAGCATGCGCGGCCACTCGCGCGAGCCGCACGAGCCGATCCGATTCGACGGCCTGGAGCTTGCGCCCGCGCTTCCGCCGCGCCAGTGTCCGCATCGGCGTGTGAAGGATCGCCGCGGTCTCGGGCAACGTGAGTTGCAGACGCCGGCACACGGATTCGAGCGACCGGTATGGCAGGCCACTCTTGATACGCGTTCGGAGCGCTGCGGGGTCGGAACGCCGAGGACCGTGAAACACGGCTTCTCCGCCGAGCACATCGAGCACGTAGTCAGCTTGCGTCATGATTGGACATCCAGCCATATGGCAGTATCGCACGTGCCATATGGCGTGCGCCAGACGAAGATCCATCGATGCGCGATGGCCTCGGGCAGGGCCAAGACGAAAATGCAGAACACCCCACTCTTGCTGAGATTCCCGAGCGCCGGCCGGCCGAACGGCCGTCCCGCAGTAGACCGTCCAGCCTTTCGGCGTTCGCGCCTTGGGGTCGACAATGAGGTGCGCGGTCCACGAGATCCTGCGGCCGCCGCACATCGTCGCGAGAAAGAACCTTGAGTGCAATCAGGTGGCCCGCGCGCGCGACGCCGATCGTAAGGTTGGGCAGCAACTCAATCTGCTCGGCCTCGCACACGACCTCGGGCTCGATTCCCGACGAAGCGAACAACAGGTCGATGACCGGCCCTCGGGGCTCGCTTGAACCCCGTGAGTCTCACGGTGGCCAGGCGCCCCACGGCGTCCTGCTCGACAACGGCCTCGATGCGGTAGCCGTGTGCGCGAAGTTCGCGGATCAGGGCTTCCGCTTCTGCGTCGCTCGCCAGGGCCACTGCCAGATCGGCGTCTCGCGTGAACCGCGGTTCCGTACGCGCCGAAACGGCCAGACCGCCAACCAAGGCGAAGGAGACGCGGGCTTCAATGAGGTCAATGTGGATCTGGCGTAGGGCCGCTTCGAGGGATGTCACGCCAATCTGGCACCCACATCGACGGGGCGTCCAGGACAATCTCCAGCCTCCGCTCCTGGCCGGTCCAGAAGCCACTCGCGAAGCAGTCGCTCGATTTCGTCATCGCCCGCCTCGGGATGACTCCGTCGGAGATTCTGGCGCATCAGATCGAGCCCGGTGTCGAACAGGTCGAGCGTCGTGCGGAAGGCGTCGGTGATGGACGGAGTGGTCGATGCCATTCTGTCACTCGGCAGGTTCACTACTGTACGGTTTTCCGAGGTGCTCGGCAAGCGTTCACGCAACGCGGCGAAGCGCGTCGATGTGCTGACGCCAGGAGGCTGCACTGAACAATGATAGGCTTGATGCTGGCGAGAACGACATGATTCGAACGCTTCTGCTCACCGTCGGACTGGTGGCAATGTCGAACGCTGTCATCGGCGCTCGTGACTGGCAGAACGGCACCTGGACTGAGGTGACGGTCACTCGCCCAAGGGTCGTCATCGGCCTTCAAACGAGGCGGCCGAGCACTGGTCCACAAGAGCCGAGGATGACGGAGATCAGAACCTACATCATTGACAGTCACAGCCTGCGGCTGGAATTGAAGGAGCCGACCCCGCCTCAGCGTCTGTCGGTGGAGGCGATCGTCGGGGAACGAGTGGTGTTCGCGCTCGAGAAGAACACCGTCTACGTCCAGCAGTCCGACGGCACGGAGCATCGCTTGCGGGTGACGAAGAAACACGAGAAGAAGCCGCCGCGATAGACCGCAGCAATTTACTCGGATCTGACGCGCGTCGAATCCGGAGTCGGAATTCTGAGATTGGAAGCGTGAGCCCGCGGGATGTGGTTTTGCACGGACGCCAGCGCCGCGAACACCACGGTCATCGTGGCGGCCATCAGCGCAAAGAGCCTCGACGCGCCGCCAGACTCCAGCGCCCACGATCCGGCGTACGGCGCCGCCACGCCGCCGATGCGGCCGAACGCGACAGCGGCGCCAACGCCCGTGCCCCGAATCCCCGTGGGGTACACGTGCGCGGCCAGCGCGTACATCGTGGTTTGAACGGCGTTGACGAGTCCGCCCGTCCACGCGAGCATCGCGAGCACGGAGACGACCGACTGGGCGCCGATGGCCACCGACGCCAACAGCACCGCGCCGGCGATGGCGCCGGCCGACATCGCGAGCATGGTCCTACGCGATCCGAGTCGTCCGATGAGGATCGCGCCGAGAATCGCGCCGCCGACGCCGCCCAGGTTGTATGCGGTCAACCCGTTGCTGGCGACGGCGATGCCGAAGCCGGCGCCCGTCAGCAGCGACGGCACCCAGTTGGTGCCGATGTACACCGTCAGCAGGCAGAAGAAGAACGAGCCGCACAACGCCAGCGTGTCCCGCCGGAACTCGGGCACGAACAGCTGACGGGCGGACGCCTGGCTGACCGCCCTCTCGCGGTCGTCCGCGAACGCCGCATCCAGAGGCACGTCGTGGCCGATCCGCCGCAGCAGCACGGCGAGCTCCAGCCATCGTTCGCGGCGCCGGGCAAGATACCGCGGCGATTCTGGAAGGATCCGCCACAGGATCGCCGCGAGGACGAGTGGCGCAAGGCCGCCCACGAGGAACAGCGTGCGCCAGCCGTAGCGCGGCAGGATCTCCGCGCCCAGCAGACCCGCGAGCGTGCCACCGAGCGGGATGCACACGATGGTCGCCGTGACAGCGAACGCGCGATGACGTCGCGGCACGTATTCGGAGGAGAGCGCTGCAGCGTTTGGCATCGCGCCGCCGAGGCCGAAGCCGGCGAAGAACCGCAGCACGCCCAGAACGCCGACGCGTCCGGCAAACGACACGAGCACGGTGAAGATGCCGAACGCCACCACGCTGCCGACGAGCGCGCCGCGCCGCCCGACGCGGTCGCCGATGTAGCCGCCGAGCGCGCCGCCGACCATCATCCCGAGCATGCCGCTCGCCAGAACGGAGGCGAACGCCGGCCGCGGCAGGCTCCATTCGCGCATGAGTGCCGGCACCGCCACGCCCAGCAGTTGGTTGTCGAGGCCGTCGAGAACGATCGCGAACGCGGTTCCGAGCACAAGCAGCTTCTGGTAGCCGCTCCATGCGCCTTCGTCGAGGATCGCGCCGACGTCAACGGTTTTCACGGAACCTTCGTGCTCGCTCGTCCTGAAGTCTAAACCAGTTCGGCAGGTCGCAGCCGCTAGTGTCCCTCCTTCCCTGGCGCCGGGTCGACGCCATCAGCAGGTGCCGGCGACGGCGGTGTTGCCGACGGGCGTTGTTGTGAACAGCGATCTGTCCGCTTGGAGTTTGACACTCCCCCTCAACCGGTGTATATGCATCACTCGTGGCACGCGCCTTCCGCCGGTGGGGCGGGTCGGCAGTTGTGAGAACCATCCTCGCCGCATACGGCGCGATCCTGCTCGGGCTGGAGCCGGTGGCGGCGCACCACGAGGTCGCGGCGAAGTTCGACAGCGCAAAGACGGTCACGCTGCGCGGACCGGTCACCGCGATCGACTGGGCGAACCCGCACGCGCACGTCTTCGTGAATGTCGCCGAGCCCGGCGGCCCGATCACGAATTGGGCGATCGAGCTGGAGAGCCCAGTCGATCTTCGGCGGCAGGGCTGGACACGGAACGCGCTCGCCGTCGGCGACGTCGTCGCCGTCGACGGGATCGCGGCGCGCGACGGCAGCAAGCAGGCCTGGTCGCTCTCGATGGTCGTCGCGCGCACCGGGCAGCGAGTGTTCTTCGCGCGCCCGACCCCGCCGCCACCTGCGACGCGCAAACCGACGCCACGCGGGCCCGACGGCCGGCCGCGCCTGGGCGCGCCGCCGGGCGAGACGGGCTACTGGGCGAGCCCGAGCGCGACGACGCTGGTCGAGCGCGGCGGCGTGGTGGAGGCTGATGCGAACGGGCTGCTGCGCAACGTCGCCGACGCCTCGCGCGTCGCGCCGTTCCAGGATTGGGCGCGCGATCTCTACGTCTACCGCCAGCAGGTCTTCCTCAAGGACGATCCGATGTTCCTGCACTGCCTGCCGCCGGGCGGACCGCGCCAATTCCAGAGTCGTTTCGGCGTCCAGTTCCTGGAGCAGCGCGACCGGCAGCGCGTCTTCGTGATGATGGGCGGCGGCAATCGAAACTGGCGGCTCATCTACACCGACGCCCGCGAGCAGAAGGGCCAGGTGCAAGGTGATGCGGACAATCCCCTCTATTTCGGCCGCGCCGTCGGACGCTGGGAAGGCGACGCGCTGGTCGTCGACACGAAGGGCTTCAACGAGCGCTTCTGGTTCTCCAACGGCGGACTGCCCCATACGGCGCAGCTGCATCTGGTCGAACGGCTCGCACGGCCCGATTTCGACACGTTGCGATACGATGTGACCATCGAGGATCCGGGCGCCTACACGCGGGCGTGGTCTGCCGGCTGGACGCTGCGCTGGGTCGCCGGCGAGGACATGCCGGAGTATTTTTGCCAGGACAATCGGCCATGAGATCACGACTCTTGACAGGCGCGCTCGTCGCCCTCGGCGCCGTGATGGCGATGCCGCGTGCGCCGGCCATCGCCCACCATTCGTTTGCCGCGGAATTCGACGCCACCAGGCCGATCATTCTGAAGGGCGTTGTGACGAAGATCGACTGGACGAATCCCCACGTCTGGTTCTATATCACCGTCAAGGACGAGGAGGGCCTGACGGTGCGGTGGGGGCTCGAGATGGGGGCGCCGCACCAATTGCAGCAACGCGGCTGGCTGCGCGACACGATGAAGGTCGGTGACCTCGTCACCGTGGCGGGGTCGCTCGCGCGTGACGGCAGCAACCGAGCCAACGCCCGGACTGTGATGACCACCGACGGCAGGACGCTGGGGGCCGCGTCGAGCGGCGGCGACCCATCGGGGCGGTAATGCGACTTCGCAGGGTGGCGGCCGCGATTCTCATGGCTTTGCTGTCGGCAACGACGTCCTCCGTCTCGCCGGCGGCGCAGCGGCGAGGAGGACCGCCGCCCCCGCCGTCGAAGCCGACGCCGTACTGGCCAGACGGCCGGGTCAACCTCGGGCCTCCGCCTGGTGAAACCGGCTTGTGGACGCCCGCGGGCATCGTGCAATTGTCGATCAATCCGAAGAGCGTCAACCGAGCGAATCCGACGAGTCATCTGCCAGACCCCATCACGCTCGAGGCGGTGCCCTTCCAGCCATGGGCCCGCGCGCTGCACGCGGCTCGCCAGGCGAACTTCGAGCGCGACGAGCCGCATACGCGCTGCAAGGCGTCGGGCGGACCCCGCGAGTTCATCACACCGTACGGCGTGGAGCTCGTCGACGTGCCCGAGCTGAAGCGCGTGTACATCTTCGACGTCGGCGGGCCGCACACGTTTCGCACGATCTACATGGACGGCCGCCCGCATCCTGCGGATCTTCTGCCGAGCTACTACGGACATTCCGTCGGCCGGTGGGAGGGCGATGCGCTCGTGGTCGACACGGCCGGCTTCAACACGAAGTTCTGGATGGACCGCGAAGGGACGCCGCACACCGAGCAGCTCCACCTCGTCGAGCGCTTCACGCGGACTGATTTCAACTCGATGAAGTACGAAGCGACGATCGACGACCCGGGTGCGTATACCGCCGTGTGGACCGGCGGGTTCGTCCTCAGGTGGAGCCCGGGCACGGAGCTCTTCGAGTACATCTGTCAGGACAACAATCGCTCGCCGCAGGGAATGGTCGGCGCCGACGCCTCGGTATCGCGCCAGCGAAGGATCGTGCCGTGAGACGGCCGTCGAGCGTCACGTGCGCGATGGTCGCGTGCGCCGCCTTGGCCCTAGCAGCCCGTGGTGAAAG